>JBEDFU010000149.1:0-2570 GCA_041174965.1 Pseudomonadota bacterium
AACTCATTGCGGGTGCGCGCGCGCCCCGTGGGGCTGGCGTTTGTTCGGCATTGAGTGGATCGACAGCACAGCATGATTCTTTAATTCAATTCAAAAAATCATCCGTGGATGCGGCGATGGCCGTGAGGAAGTTGGTTTTGGGGGTCGTGCACATGGCGCCATGCGCACTTAAGCATCATCTTTGAGCAACGACCAGGTCAAGGGAGTTCCCTTGGCGGCGTTTTGGGTCAGGCGCATGCCCAGGACCACGTCCAAAAATTGCGGCGCCAAGCCGGAACCGGGGCGAATGGCGCGCAGGTTGGCGGCGGTGAGCCGCTCGCCCTGTTGCATATCGGCCACGATGTACAAAGAGCGGCGCCGGGTGCGGGCATGGGCTTCCGACTCGGTGTGGCCGTAATGCACTTGGCCCATGGCCTGCCAGGCGCGCTCTGACTCGACCACCAAGCTGTGCAGTTCTTCGGGTTCCAGCGAAAACGCTGCATCCACGCCGCCATCGGCGCGGCGCAAGGTGAAATGTTTTTCGATCACCACCGCGCCCAAAGCAGTGGCCGCGACTGCGGCGCCAATGCCCATGGTGTGGTCCGACAAACCCACTGGGCAGCCAAACAAATCGCGCATGTGCGGGATGGTGCGCAAATGGGTGTTCTCGGGCGAGGCCGGGTAGCTGGTGGTGCACTTGAGCAAAACCAAGTCTTTGCAACCATGGGCGCGCGCGGTGTCCACGGCCTGGGCGATTTCTGCCACCGAGGCCATGCCGGTGGAGATGATCATCGGCTTGCCGGTTTGGGCCACGCGCCGAATCAGCGGCAAATCGATGCATTCAAAGGATGCGATTTTGTATGCCGGCACATCCAGGGTTTCCAAAAAATCCACCGCGGTGGCGTCAAACGGCGAGCTGAAACACACCAGGCCTTGGGCCTTGGCGCGTTGCATGATGGGCGCATGCCAGTCCCAGGGCGTGTGGGCCATTTGGTAGAGCTTGTGCAGCGACTGGCCTTGCCACAGGGACGATTTGTTTTGGATGGTGAACTCGGGGTTCGCGCTGTCCAAGGTCATGGTGTCGGCGGTGAAGGTTTGCAGCTTGATCGCGTCCGCACCCGCCTGGGCCGCGGCATCCACCAAGGCCAGCGCCCGATCGAGCGACTGGTTGTGGTTGCCCGACATCTCGGCAATGATGAAAGGGCGACGGTGGTCGCCAATTTGCAAATGGTCCAGCTCAATCATGGCGCAGGCTCAAGCGTATGCGGCAGTGACCGCGTCAAATTCAAAATGCATGTCTTGCACCGCCGCCATGGCCCTGGCACCGGCTTGGGCCGATGTGTCGGCAAATGCCAGCACCGCGCCAAAGCGACCGCCCGAATGCGCCAAGGCAGGCACGCGCGCGCCGGGTTGCAGATTGCAACGCACCCAAGCCACGCCGGGCTTTTGGGCGGCATCAGCCAAACCGTGAATCGATGTGATGGGGTGCTCGGTCTCGGGCACATCCAAGCTGGTGACAAAACGCACCGACAAGGCTTTTTGACGCGGGTGGCGGCGGCATGCGGCCAAGGGATCGGGCTCGCCCAAGGCTTGTCGAATCGTGAACTCCACCATGTCGATGCCACTGGCGTGCATGGCCACATCGGCCATGTGGCCGCCAGGGATGCGCACCGCGATCTCCAGCACCTTGGGGCCCACAGGGGTCCACAGCACTTGGGGATAAGCAATGCCGTCGCGCAAACCCACAGCGCGGATGGCACGCTCGCAGGCCTGGTAAATGGCCGCTTCGGCTTCAGCGCCCACCCTGGAAGGCATGCGGTGCTCCAGGGCAATGCCAAAGTGTGGCGGCGCCGCTGTGATCCGGTCCGACAAAGACAACCAATGGATGTCGCCGTTTTGCACCGCTGCGGTGACATTGATTTCGGGGCCGGTGTGAAAAACTTCCACAATCGCATGGCCATCGCCCGAGTGCTTGAGCGCATCTTGCAATGCATTGGACAAATCGGCCAGTTGGTCTACCCGATGAGTGCCGCGCTGACCCGAGCTGTCGCTGGGTTTGACCACCACCGAGCCGGGGTGCGACTGGGCAAAGGCCATGGCTTGGGCACAGTTGGACACCTTTTGCGACGCTGGCGTGGGCACACCAAACAGGGCAAAACGCTCGCGCATGGCATTTTTATTGGTGGCCCAATGAGCGGTTTCTGGGCTGAAGCCTGGCAAACCCATGGCATGCGCAATGTATGCCACCACAGGCACACCGGTTTCCGAGCTGACGGTGATCACCCCATCGACCTTGAAGGCCTGAGCCACTTGCAAATTGCCAGCGGCGTTGTTGGTGCTGACCACTCGGGCGTGGTGGGCCACGGTCATGCCAGGGGCGCGGGGGTTCAGGTCGGTGGCAATCACCTCGACACCCAATTCGCGCGCCAAGCGGATGGCGCCCAGTTGTTCGGGACCGGCACCAATGACAAGCAAACGTTTCATGCTGCGGCCCTCATGAATTGAATCTGGCTGAGTTTGTGCCCGTCGTAAACGGGCACCACGGTGCTCACATCTTTTTGTGCGCAATAAATCACGTCATCGCGGTGGCC
>JBEDFU010000150.1:0-2931 GCA_041174965.1 Pseudomonadota bacterium
CGCCATGGCCAGGCTGCGTGGGGCGTCCACCCACAGGTAGGCGTTGAGTGCGGGGTTGTGTTGGGCGATGCGCGCCAGGTAGTGTTCGCAAGCGGCCACAGGGTCAGCGGTGCCCTGCGCGAAACCTTGCATCCAGGCGCGAACCGGGCTGTGGGGGAGGTTGGTGGGATGGGTCAAGGAAGTGGGCATGTCTGGGCGGGGGCTGCACGCAAGGCGCACAAGCGTGCACATTCTAGGCAAGCGCTGCCCGCCCTGGGCGCGTACCATGGGGCCATGGTCCATTGGCAACCCCGGCAAATTCTCGTTCTCGCGTTGATGACGCTGGTCTGGGGCTGCAATTGGCCGCTGATGAAGTGGGGCATTGCCGACTACCCCGCGCTGATGTTTCGCGTCTTGAGCATTTGCATTGGCTTGCCCGTCCTGGGCGTGGTGCTGTGGCGCTGGCGCATCCCGTTTCGGGTGGCGCGTGCCGAGTGGGGCGAGTTGCTGCACCTGTCCATCCCCAATATGTTTCTTTGGTACGGCTTGATGATGCTGGCCTTGCCCAACCTCAACAGCGGGCGCGCGGCCATCTTGGGCTACACCATGCCGATTTTTTCGGCGGTGTTTGGTTATGTGTGGTTTGGTGCTGCCATGGGTGGGCGTACATGGCTGGGTGTGGCCGCCGCTGCCTTGGGCGCGTTGTTGTTGGTGTGGCATGAGATCACGGCTTTGTCGGGCCACCCGGGTTCGGCCTTGATGCTGCTGGTCGCAGCCTCAGCCTGGGCCTATGGCACACAGCGCATGCGCCGCACCACCATGCAAGCGCACACCCTGACCATTGCCTTTTGGATGACCGCCATGACCGGCGTGGTCCTGACCTTGCTGTCGTGGCTGCTGGAAGGTTTTGCTTGGCACCCGATGACCCGTCCGGCGATGGTGGCCATCGTCTACAACGGCTTGGGCGTGTTTGCCTTTGCCCAAGTGGCTTGGTTGGTGATGGCGCGCAACCTGCCCCCGCTGGCCTCGACCTTGAGCGTGATGATGATCCCGGTGCTGGGCGTGCTGGTGGGCGCCCTGGCCTTGGGCGAGGTGCTGCACTGGCAAGACTTGGTGGCCGTTAGCCTGATTGTGGGCGCCATCGCCTCGGTGCTGTGGCCATCGGCGCGGTGAGGCCAGCCCTCACAACACATGCCCCGCGTTGATGATGGTTTGGTCGATCAGCAACTGCGCGTGGCTGTTGTTGGCGGTGTAGACCTGATATTGGTGGCCGGCGTGGGCGATGACGGTGTTGCTGGCGCTCCAGGTGTTGGCATCGAACTTGAACACGTCTGTTTTGTCGCCAGTGATCATCAGTTGGCGTGCCCCGGCCGCCAGCGGTGTGCCGCTGATGGCTTGGGTGTTGTTGGTGTTGAACCCGTTTTGCTGGGGCTGGGTCAGCAGGTCTTGCTGTCACAGGACAACCGCCTTAATCTGCGCATACCGGCTGGGCAGTTCGCGGTGGATGGCCTCCAGAATGTGCCCCAAGTAGTCGGGCAACCGCGAAGCCTTGTTCATACCGGTCTCGCTTCTGCAAAAATTTGATCTCTTAGGCAAGGAGTGAAGCAAATGCAAATCAAATCAGTTCAAGGCGTCGAAGTGCACCTCAGTAGCGGCAATGTGTTTGCCGACTTGGGCTTGGCAGATGCCGACAAGCTCAAAATCAAAACGGGCTTGGTGATTGAAATTCGAAAGGCCATGAGTCGCCTAGCGCTCACTCAACAAGAGGCTGCCAAACGCATGGGCATCACCCAACCCAAAGTGTCTGACATGATGCGCGGCAATTTCGCCAACCTGTCAGAGCGCAAACTCATCGATTGCCATGCACCCCCTCATCACCATCAACCCCGACATCTGTCATGGCAAGCCATGTATTCGGGGCTGGCGCTATCCAGTCGAAAGTGTTTTGGAGTGGTTGGCCAGCGGCATGACCGTTGACGACATTTTGTCTGACTGCGAAGACTTGAACCGTGAGGACATCTTGGCTGTGCTGTCCTACGCGGCTTGAGCGACCTTGCAATTTGCCACAAGTTCGCCCGAATGCACGTCAGTCACCCTGTGGTTGGGCTATCAGTTCAATGGAGGACATGCCCTCAATTTCCAGGGCATGATGGATCTGATCTTTGTGATCCAGCAGCATTTCGAGAACACTTGCGCGATTTAGATTGGGTGTGCGCAGCCTGACCACTTGAGGGGGTGATCCCCACACCAACGAAAGTTCTTGAAAATCCGCATCTCTGGTCACGACAACATAGCCATCACTCTTGGCGCGATTCCAGATATCTTGATCAGATGCAGACTGCAAACCTAACAAAGCGACTTGCGTACTGCCTGGAAATTCATGCTGCAAAAAGGGCACGATTCTTCGCGACAGGTTTTCATCCAGTAATAACTTCATTGCACCATCAGTGAATAAACCTGATGCTCGCGATCGGCCGCGTAGGCCAAAACCGCCAAGATGTCTTCCTGCGTGAGCTCCGGAAAATCCTCAAGTACCGCTTGCTGCGTCATCCCACTGGACAACATGGACAAGACATCGTAGACAGATATGCGCAGGCCGCGTATGCAGGGCCTGCCACCGCGCTTTCCGGGCTCTAAAGTAATGCGGTCCATCAACAACTCCCGTGTTTAGCACTTCAAGGTTTTGAGCACTGTACAAAATCGGCGCATGAAAGCGCCTGTGATGACCACAAGCATACAGCGTTTAACAACCATCAAGCCCAAACGCCATGAAGGCGCAAGGTTCAGGCTCACAACACCCGCCCCCCATTCACGATGTTTTGATCGATCAGCAGCTGGGTCTGAGCGCTGTCAACGGTGTAGACCTGGTGGCTGTGGTCGTTGCTGTTCACCACGGTGTGGGTGTCGGTCAACGGGGTGGCATCAAACAGGGTTTCGGTGGGCAGGGCCAGC
>JBEDFU010000151.1:0-3182 GCA_041174965.1 Pseudomonadota bacterium
TCATCACCACGGTGGTGGAGCGGCGCGCCACCTTCAGTTGCACCCCAGGTTTGGTGCGCCCCGGTGCGCACATTGGCCCCGGTCTGTGGGCTTGCGGTGACCACGTGCAAGGGCCTTACCCGGCGACCCTGGAGGGTGCGGTGCGCTCAGGCTTGGAAGTGGTGGACCAACTCACGCAAGGATGACACCGTCCAAGGTGGCGGCCCCTCATGCACCCAAGGGGACCCCTCGCGGTTGAGCCAGACGCAGGGCATGCCCGCAGCACGGGCTCCCAGAATGTCCAGGGCTGCATCGTCGCCCACGTGCAAAACCGCCTCGGGCGCATGGTTCAAACGCTCTGCGGTGTGCCAAAAAATGCGCGGATCGGGCTTGGCGATGCCGCTTTCATGGGCACTGACCGCACATTGAAAAAAAGTCCCCAAACCGACCCGGTGCACATCCGCATTGCCGTTGGTCAATGCGGCCAGTGGAAAGCGTTGGGCCAAGAAATCCAAGGTCTCCAGGGCATCGTCAAACAGCGTCACTTGTTGGCGCGCCGTAAAAAACACCTCAAAAGCGGGAACGGCCAAATCGGTGGGCTCCCCGGCTTGGGCCAAGGCTTGGCTGATCATGTCCCGGCGCATGGCGCTGAAATCGTGCGGTTTTTCGGCCATCGCCGCCAGCGCCCGGCTGCGCGCTTGCTGGACCCATTCGGGCTGGCTGTACATGGCCGCTGCGCCCGGTGCATGCGCGAGCAGCCACTGTTTCAAAGCTTGCTCGGCACGGACCATGATGGGGCCGATGGGCCACAAGGTGTCGTCCAAATCCAAACTGATGGCACGGATGATGCTGGGGTGGGGGGCAGGTATATTCATGGGTGAGCGAGAATACCGCATGCCTGCCTCACCGCGCTTTGCCGCAGAACCCCCTTTCCACCATGGTCAACCCGCCCGCACCGCGGTGCTGTTTTGCAACCTGGGTACCCCCGACGCCCCCACAGGCGCGGCTTTGCGCCGTTATTTGGCCGAATTTTTGAGCGACCCCCGGGTGGTGGAAATCCCACGCCTGCTGTGGTTGGCCATCTTGCACGGCATCATTTTGCGGGTGCGGCCCAAGAAATCGGCACTGAAATACGCCGCCATTTGGACCGAAAACGGATCACCCCTGAAGGTGTGGACGCAAAAGCAGTCTCAGCTGCTGGAACAGGCCTTGCAAGGCCCCGACAGCGCAGTCTTGGTGCGCTACGCGATGCGCTACGGCAGCCCCTCCATCGCCCAACAACTGGAAGCGCTCAAGCAAGATGGCGCCACCCGCGTGCTGATCCTGCCCGCCTACCCCCAATATTCAGCCACCACCACGGCCAGTGTGTTTGATGCGGTCTACCAATGGGCGGCGCGCACCCGCAGCATCCCCGAGTTGCGCTTTGTCAACCACTACCACGATCACCCCGCTTACATCCATGCCCTGGCGCAAACGGTGCGGGCGCATTGGGCGGACAAAGGTCGTGGCGACCACTTGGTGATGAGCTTTCACGGGGTGCCCGAGCGCACCTTGCACCTTGGGGATCAATACCACTGCGAATGCCACAAAACCGCGCGCCTGATGGCCGAGCAATTGGGTTTGTCCAAGGGCCAATACAGTGTCACTTTTCAGTCACGCTTTGGCAAAGCCAAGTGGCTCGAGCCCTATACCGAACCCACCGTTCGCCAACTGGCGCAAAACGGCACCAAGCGGATAGACATTGTCTGCCCTGGCTTCAGCAGCGACTGCCTGGAAACCTTGGAAGAAATCGCCATGGAGGTGTGTGAGGCCTTCATGGAGGAAGGTGGGGAACGTTTTCACTACATCCCCTGCTTGAACGATCACCCTGAGTGGATCCAAGCCTTGGTTCAAGTGACTCACCTGCACACGGGCGGCTGGCCCTTGGGGATGCCCAGCGAATCCACCGGCGCACACACGCGGCAAGCGGCTTTGGACATGGGTGCCCCGGTCTGAACCGAGGCCAGCCTGATGGCCCAAGGCAAGGCCCCGTTCAGGGCGTTTTGGGCGCCCCATTCATTGGAGCTGGGTTCACCACGTTGGGCGCGGGCACCACAGCGCCGGCAGGCCCAGGGGCAGAAACAGCCGGCGGCACTGTGGGAGCCGGGCTGACACCAGGGGTTGTGGGAACGACCGATGTATGTTCGCCCGAAGACTGAGCTGCATCGGCTGGCAAGACCATGGGGGGAGGCGCCGGCGGGTTGGGGTCCAGGGGTGCCGAGGAGCTGGGTGCCTGGGGCACATCTGGCGACTTGGGCATCAACAGCACCCCAGCACCCACCGCCACGGCCAGCAAAGCAATCCACAAAAAGCTGCTGGACCGGGACTCGCTGTCTGCGCCGTCAGTGGTCAACCTTTGGGGCGGGGGGGGATCAATATCAGCGGTGGCCACGGCCACGTGGGTCATAACCGAGGACAGGTCTGCACCGACGGGTGAAGGGGGGTGAGACAGGGGCGTCCCACCCGGCGCAGAGGTGGGGGCTGTGTCAGCGGGGACTGGGTCTGCCATGGCAGGGATGTCGCCCGTCGAAAGGGATGGGGCCTGCACAAAGGCCAATTCCTGGGGCAAACCCAGCAAGGCAGCGATTTTTCGGGCCGCAGTGGCTTTGACCGATTCGCTGTAAAAAGAGCTGTTGCCACCTTCTTCAATTTGCCGAACTTGGCGCAACGACAAACACGCACGGGTGGCCAAGTCGGTCGGGGCCCAGCCCTTGGCTTCGCGCCGTTGGCGCAGCAAATCCCCATTGATTTGGCGGGCAGGCTCGTTCATGGGGGAAGAGGTGTTTGGGGCTTACTTGACCAGCAGCAACTCGCCCTTGATCGACGCACCTTTTTGAACCGACAAGGTTTGGTAGACCACATGGCCATCCACCGAAGCCGACGAGGTCACGATCAACTCACTGCAAGTGGCGGTACCGGTGAATTTGCCCTTGATGTGCAAACTCTGGCAGGTCACCACGCCTTCAACTTGACCGCGCGAACCGATGGTCAGTTCGTCCACTTGAATTTGCCCATTGAGCGAACCCTCCACGTGGATGGCGCCCTTGGCCGCGATTTCGCCGCGAAACGTAAAGCCCTCGCTCAAAATGGAGGGCTTGGCTGTGGAGTTGGAGATGATATCCATCATGCTGTTGCGCTGCGGCGCTGGGTTGGGTTGGGTAAGG
>JBEDFU010000152.1:0-2724 GCA_041174965.1 Pseudomonadota bacterium
ACGCCGGTAGCCCCAAGCTTCGCAGTGCTGCGCCAGCGCCAAAGTGTTGCGCACCGCTTGGTCTTGGGAGGAACCGGCCGCGGCGATGGACTGGTCAAGGACAGAAAGTTGAATCATGGGCCAAGCTTAGCGCAAGCCGCAACCGCCTGCGCCCTGGCAGGGCTTGACCTGGCGCATGCCCACCACCCGCCTCACACCGCCCCAGATTGACGGGCCAGTTCGGCCTCTTGCAGGGCACGCCACATGACCTTGCCGCTGCCACTTTTGGGCAGCGCATCCAAAAACTCAATGTATTTGGGCGCTTTGTAAACGGCCATGTGGTTTCGGCACCAAACCATGACGTCTTGTTCGGTGACCCGTCCTCGGTGCTCGGGGCGCAGCACCACCATCGCTTTCACGCTTTCACCGCGGTACGGGTCACGGGTGGCGATGATGCAGGCCTCCAAGATGGCCGGGTGCTGAAACATCAGCGCCTCCACTTCGGCCGGCCACACTTTGAAGCCCGAAGCATTGATCATGCGCTTGAGCCGATCGGTGATGAAAAAATAGCCCTCCTCATCCATGTGGCCCAGGTCACCCGAACGAAAAAACCTTTTGCCGTCCAACTCAAAAAAAGCTTTGGCGGTTTCATCGGGGCGCTTCCAATAGCCTTGGAACACTTGAGGCCCATGGATCACGATCTCCCCTGACTCACCCACCGGCAATTCGGTCAAATGCTGGGGGTCCACCACCCGCGCGTCGGTGCTGACGAATGGCACGCCCAAGCACTGCTGCTTGGGTCGATCAGGCGGATTGGAATGCGATGGGGCAGAGGTTTCGGTCAAACCATAGCCTTCGATGTATTTCAGCCCCCACTGGCTGAACAAACGCTGCGCCACGGCTTGCGGCATGGCTGCACCGCCACCGCCGATGTGCACCAGGCTGCTGAGGTCGTATTGGTCCACTTCCGGGCTGCCCAAGAGGTCGATCACCATGGTGGGAATATTGGTCCAATGCGTCACCCGATGGCGTTGGATCAAGCGGGCCGCCAAGTCCCGGTTCCAGCGGGGCATCAACACCAATGTGGCCCCCAAATAAATGGCCGAGTGCATCACAGACACCATGCCGGTGATGTGAAACATGGGCACCACGCACAGGCTCACATTGTCTGGCGTGCCCTGGCTCCAAAAGGCCGAGGCCATGGCGTTGTGCATCAAACTGTGGTGCAGGTGAATACAGCCCTTGGGCAAACCAGTGGTGCCACTGGTGTAGGGCAACACCGCCATGTCAGTGGATTGGACATTGGGTGTGGGCGGGGCAGCTTGGCAAGCCAAAGCGTCCACCCACAAATGAGTTTGGCCCATGGCCAATCTGGGCATGGGCGGCTCATTCAGCAGCCACTCACACCATGCCTCGGGCATGTCGCCCAGCGGAACAGATGCGGGATCAAACCCGTCGGAGTGTTGTGCGACCAGCAGGTGGTGCAATTGATGGTCGCGGGGCAAGGCATCACTGGCCTGCGCCAATCCTTGGGCCAAGTCAGCCGACGTGATGGCCATGCGGGCATCGGCGTCAGAAATATAGTGCTGCAACTCCAAGCTGCGATTCATGGGGTTGACTGGCACCACCACCGCATTCGCACGCAAGATGGCAAAGTGGGCGATCAACCATTGGGGGCAGTTTTGCATCAACAGCAATACCCGATCCCCGGACTTCACGCCATGCAAAGCCAACCAAGCGGCCAAGCGTTCGGCTTGGCGCATCAGTTCGAGATAGGTCCAAGCGGTGCCCATGAACTGAACAGCGCATTTGTGGGGATACCTCTGGGCGCTGACGGCCAAGTTGTCCCACAAGGTGGTTGCGGGCAAACCCAAGGAGAGCGGCAAACGCTGGGGCCAATGTGCGTGGTGCGCTCGCAGAGGAGACTTGGGTGGCAACAGGGGTGCGTTCAGGGACATGACAAGATGGGATGCGGCATGCCCCAAGCATAAAAGGCTTTGCCATCAGGGGCATGGGTGAAACCCCCTGCCCCAGGGGTGGCCCTTGAAAGACTCACATCTCTCGCATGCGAACCAATTCGTCTTGCCGCTTGGCCATTTGGCCCATATTCACCAGGGCATTCAAGTAGCCCTTGAGCCAACCCATGTCGATCGGCTTGTGCATCAACTGCACGCCCTCTGGCATGCCCCCTTCGGCAGCAATTTCTTGGGGCGACAAGGCTGTCACCACCACCACCACCATTTGTGCATAACGGGGGTGATCATGCAAAGTGCGGATCAGTTCAAACCCGTCCAAACCAGGCATGCGCAAATCGGTGATCAGAACCTGCGGTTGTAATTGCGGCCAATCGAGCAGAGCGGTCATGGCAGAACTGAAAAAGCTGGGGTCCAGAGGCAAGTCCCATTGCTGAAATTGTTCGCTGAGCATTTGTCGCGTCAAATCCTCATCCTCCACCACCATGACCTTCAACCTTTGACCAGACACCAAGTTGGGCTTTGTGATGTAGTTGTTGCGCCGCTGGAAATCCCGCACCGATTGGATCGAAATGCGGCGATGACCTCCTTGGGTTTTCCAGGCCATCAAATCACCCTTCTCGACCAATGACTGGACAGTGCCCACCGACAGATCCAGCATCTTGGCGGCGTAACTGGTGCCACAGTACTCACTGCCTGCATCAAACGTGATTTTGTTGCTCATGAAATACCCCTTGATGATTAAGTTGAAATTAAGAAATGATTATAAAGT
>JBEDFU010000153.1:0-21820 GCA_041174965.1 Pseudomonadota bacterium
ACTCCCAGGTGCGGAGGTCTTCAATGCGGAGGTGTGCTGTGGATTGGAATCGACGTTTTGAACAATGCTTTGCAAATGCGAGTGATGCCTCGCGCCCTGGGCGTACCCATATTGGCGCTGGCGCGCACATCATTGGCGAGGTGATCAGCAGCGGATCGGTCGAATTGCGTGGCCACATCACGGGCCGCTTGGTATCTTCCAATGGTCAAAATAACGGCACGGTGCTGGTCAACACCCAAGGCTCCTTGCAAGGTCAGTTGGTGGGGGATGCCGTGACCATATTGGGGCGGGTTCAAGGCACGGTCAGGTCAGCAGGGGTGTTGCAATTGGGCGCTGACGCACGGGTTCAGGCCGATTTGGGCTACGGCGATTTGTACATTGAACCTGGCGCCGTGATCAAAGGGGCGGTGTCACCGGTTGGCACGAATACGCTGTCTTCGAGCCCGCAATTGGCGAAGGTTTAACACCACGCCACTGGGGGGACTTCGCCATTTGGCGGTGACCTCGCCCAAGCGTGCTGATCACGTCGAATTCACGCCTGTGTGCGTGATAAGATGCCGCCTGTTTCAACGACCTGGCAGACACTGTCTGCGGCAAATGTTTCACATTTGTCTTGGTTGATCACAGCCCATGACCAGACTCCCAAGCTCATCGCCCTCCCACCCGGTCCAGGATGTCATGTTCTTGTCAGCGCTGGGGTTCACAGTACGCTTTCACACCATGTCCTCAGGGACGAGCCTGCGATGAATTTAGAAGCCTATCTTCCCGTCTTGTTGTTTATTTTGGTGGGTTTGGCCATTGGTGTTGCGCCCCAAGCCATCGGCTATTTTTTGGGCCCCCAGCGACCCAACGAGGCTAAAAATTCTCCTTACGAATGCGGTTTTGAAGCGTTCGAAGATGCGCGAATGAAATTCGATGTGCGCTACTACTTGGTGGCCATTTTGTTTATTTTGTTCGACCTTGAAATTGCATTTTTATTTCCTTGGGCTGTGGCTCTGAAGGAAATTGGCCCCGTTGGCTTTTGGGCCATGATGATTTTCCTGGCCATTTTGGTGGTTGGTTTCGCCTACGAGTGGAAAAAAGGGGCGCTGGATTGGGAGTAAACCATGTCACTTGAAGGCGTCTTCAAAGAGGGTTTCATCACCACGTCATATGACTCGGTGGTGAATTGGGCCAAGACGGGGTCCTTGTGGCCCATGACGTTTGGCTTGGCATGCTGTGCGGTTGAGATGATGCATGCGGGCGCAGCCCGGTACGACATTGACCGTTTCGGCATGTTGTTTCGACCCAGCCCGCGCCAATCTGACCTGATGATCGTGGCCGGAACCCTGTGCAACAAAATGGCCCCAGCTTTGCGCAAAGTTTATGACCAAATGAGCGAGCCGCGCTGGGTTTTGTCGATGGGTTCTTGCGCCAATGGGGGTGGTTATTACCACTACAGCTATTCCGTGGTGCGTGGCTGTGATCGAATAGTACCGGTGGATGTCTATGTGCCCGGTTGCCCACCTACGGCTGAAGCGCTTTTGTACGGTATTTTGCAACTGCAAAGCAAAATCCGGCGCGAAAACACCATTGCCCGTTGAGACGCCCCCATGAGTGATCGCCTCGATACGCTTCAAAGTGCTCTGCATGCGGTGCTGGGTTCAGATGTGGTTCAGCTCGATGAGCGCTTGGGCGAGTTGACCTTGACGGTGGCTTCATCTGCTTATTCTTCAGTCGCGCAGCGATTGCGCGATGACCCCAGCCTGGCTTTCGAGCAACTCATCGACCTGTGTGGCCTGGATTACTCGGCTTACAAAGACGGTGCCCACAGTTGCCACACCGATGGCCCCCGTTACGCAGTGGTTTGCCATTTGTTGTCCTTGACGCACAACTGGCGCTTGCGCTTGCGTGTCTACGCGGTGGACGATCACATGCCCCGGGTGGATTCGATCAACCCCATTTGGAGCTCGGCCAATTGGTTCGAGCGCGAGGCCTTTGATCTGTTTGGCATCATCTTTGACGGCCACGAAGATCTGCGCCGCTTGCTGACCGACTATGGCTTCATTGGCCACCCATTCCGCAAAGATTTCCCGACCTCGGGCCATGTGGAAATGCGTTATGACGCCGAGCAAAAACGGGTGATTTACCAGCCGGTGAGCATTGAGCCGCGGGAAATCACGCCACGCATCATTCGAGAAGAGCAATACGGCGGAACGCATTGAGCCATGGCTGACATCAAAAATTACACATTGAATCTCGGCCCGCAGCACCCCGCGGCCCACGGTGTGCTGCGCTTGGTGCTGGAGCTCGATGGCGAGGTGGTTCAGCGTGCGGACCCTCACATTGGCTTGTTGCACCGTGCTACTGAAAAATTGGCCGAGAGCAAAACCTACATCCAGTCGCTGCCCTACATGGATCGCCTTGATTACGTGTCCATGATGTGCAACGAGCACGCGTACTGCTTGGCGATTGAAAAGATGATGGGTTTGGAAGTGCCTGAGCGGGCCCAGTACATCCGGGTGATGTTTGCCGAAATCACGCGCTTGCTCAACCACTTGCTGTGGCTGGGCTGCCATGGTTTTGATTGCGGTGCGATGAACATCCTGATTTATTGCTTCCGCGAGCGCGAAGATTTGTTTGACATGTACGAAGCGGTCTCTGGCGCGCGCATGCATGCCGCCTATTTCCGACCGGGTGGTGTGTACCGTGATTTGCCAGACACCATGCCGCAGTACAAGCTGAGCAAGGTGAAAAACGAGCGCGCCATTGCCCGCTTGAATGAAAACCGACAGGGCAGTTTGCTCGACTTCATCGATGATTTCACCCGCCGCTTTCCGGCCTTTGTCGACGAGTACGAAACCTTGTTGACCGACAACCGCATCTGGAAGCAACGCACCGTGGGCATTGGCGTGGTCACTCCAGAGCGGGCGAAAAACCTGGGCTTCACCGGTGCCATGTTGCGGGGTTCTGGCGTGGCTTGGGATTTGCGCAAGCACCAGCCCTACGATGTATACGACCGAATGGACTTTGACATACCCATTGGCAAAACCGGTGACTGTTACGACCGGTATTTGGTGCGGGTGGCTGAAATGCGCCAGTCCAATCGCATCATTTCTCAGTGCGTTGATTGGTTGCGGCGCAACCCGGGCCCGGTGATCACTGACAACCACAAGGTGGCGCCGCCTGCGCGCGAGGCGATGAAGGCCAATATGGAAGAGTTGATTCACCATTTCAAACTGTTCACCGAAGGCTTCCATGTGCCTGAAGGCGAGGCTTATGCCGCGGTCGAACATCCCAAAGGTGAATTCGGTATTTATTTGGTCAGTGACGGCGCCAACAAGCCCTACCGTTTGAAAATCAGAGCCCCGGGCTTTGCCCACTTGGCGGCGATGGATGAAATGTCACGCGGTCACATGATCGCCGATACCGTTGCCGTCATCGGCACCATGGACATTGTGTTTGGGGAAATTGACCGATGAGCACCATCGCACCCGTTCTCGCGCCAATGGCCTTGTCTGAGTCCACAACTCAGCGTTTTGCCAAAGAGGTGGCCAAGTACCCCGCCGATCAAAGCCAGTCGGCTGTCATGGCCTGCTTGTCCATCCTGCAGCAAGAAACCGGTTGGGTCAGCCCAGAGGGTGAATTGGCTGTGGCCCACTATTTGGGCATGCCGGTGATGGCTGTGCGTGAGGTCAGCAGTTTTTACAACATGTACAACCTCAAGCCTGTGGGGCATTTCAAGATCAATGTCTGCACCAATCTGCCCTGCCAGTTGCGCGATGGTGCGCAGGCCTTGGCCCATGTGTGTGCGCGTTTGGGCGTCGAGCCCGGCGGCACAACGGCCGATGGCGTGTTCACCGTGCAGCCCGGAGAGTGCATGGGCGCTTGTGCCGATGCGCCTGTGGTGTTGGTCAACGACCGCAGCATGTGCAGCTTCATGAGCCATGAAAAACTCGATCAGTTGATCGACGGCTTGCGTTTGGCTGCGACTGACAAGGCCATGCCATGAATGCACAGCAATTGATTTCCCAATTTCAAGCCCAGGGGCTGGAGTCCAGCTTCCACGGGCGGCACATTCAGCCGCAAATTTTGGCCGGTTTGAACGGCAGCAATTGGCACCTGAAGGACTATGAGTCGCGTGGCGGCTACCAGGCGTTGCGCAAAATATTGGGCCAAGATGGCTCTGAAGGCCTGACGCAAGATCAAGTGATCGCCATCGTCAAAGAGTCTGGCTTGCGCGGGCGTGGCGGTGCCGGTTTTCCCACCGGCCTGAAGTGGAGTTTCATGCCGCGCCAATTCCCTGGTGCCAAATACCTGGTCTGCAATTCCGACGAAGGCGAGCCCGGTACCTTCAAAGACCGCGACATCTTGCAATTCAACCCGCACATCGTGATCGAAGGGATGGCCATTGCGGCTTATGCCATGGGCATTGGCGTGGGCTACAACTACATCCACGGTGAAATTTTCAAAACCTATGAACGTTTTGAAGAAGCCTTGGAGGAGGCGAGGTCGGCTGGTTATTTGGGCGAGAAGATCATGGGCTCGACCTTTTCTTTTCAGCTCCATGCGGCCCACGGCTTTGGCGCTTACATCTGCGGTGAAGAAACGGCCTTGCTGGAGTCGTTGGAAGGCAAGAAAGGGCAACCGCGGTTCAAGCCGCCGTTTACCGCCAGTTTTGGTTTGTATGGCAAGCCGACCACCATCAACAACACCGAAACCTTTTCGGCCGTGCCTTGGATCATCAACAACGGCGGCGCTGCCTATTTGGCCTGTGGCAAACCCAACAACGGGGGCACCAAAATCTTCTCCATTTCTGGGGATGTGGAGCGGCCTGGCAATTACGAAATTCCATTGGGCACCCCGTTTGCCACTTTGCTCGAGTTGGCCGGTGGCATGCGCTCAGGGCGCGCCTTGAAAGCGGTCATCCCCGGCGGTTCTTCTGCCCCTGTTTTGCCCGCGTACATCATGATGGACATCACCATGGACTATGACGCGATTGCCAAAGCGGGCTCCATGCTGGGCTCTGGCGCGGTCATCGTGATGGACGAGCGGCGTTGCATGGTCAAAAGCCTGCAACGCTTGAGTTACTTTTACATGCACGAGTCGTGTGGCCAATGCACCCCTTGCCGCGAAGGAACGGGTTGGTTGTGGCGCATGGTGGACCGGATCGAAAACGGCCAAGGCCGCCCCAGTGACATGGACTTGCTCGACAACGTGGCCGAAAGCATCATGGGCCGCACCATTTGTGCGCTCGGAGATGCAGCTGCCATGCCCGTGCGCGGCATGTTGAAACACTTTCGAGCAGAATTTGAACACCACATCACGCACAAGACCTGCATGGTCTCTGTGTCTGTTTAAGGCTTGAGCACACACCATGGTTGAAATCGAACTCGATGGCAAAAAAGTGGAAGTGGCTGAAGGCTGCACGGTGATGCATGCCGCTGAAAAAGCCGGTACTTTCATTCCCCATTTTTGTTATCACAAGAAGCTCAGCATCGCTGCCAATTGCCGCATGTGTTTGGTGGAAGTGGAAAAGGCCCCCAAACCCATGCCTGCTTGTGCCACCCCGGTGACCCAGGGCATGGTGGTGCGCACCCAGTCGGACAAAGCGGTCAAGGCGCAAAAGTCGGTGATGGAGTTTTTGCTCATCAACCACCCCTTGGACTGCCCGATTTGCGACCAGGGCGGCGAGTGCCAATTGCAAGATTTGGCCGTGGGATATGGCGGCAGTGCTTCCCGTTATCAAGAAGAAAAACGTGTTGTGTTCCACAAGAACATTGGCCCGCTGATCAGCATGGAAGAGATGAGCCGCTGCATTCATTGCACCCGCTGCGTGCGCTTTGGTCAAGAGGTGGCAGGGGTCATGGAGTTGGGCATGTCCCACCGCGGCGAACACTCAGAGATTGAAACCTTTGTGGGTGCCACCGTGGACTCGGAGTTGTCGGGCAACATGATCGACATCTGCCCTGTGGGAGCCTTGACCAGCAAGCCCTTCCGCTACAACGCCCGCACGTGGGAGCTCAGCCGCCGCCGATCGGTCAGTCCGCACGATGCCACGGGCGCCAACTTGGTGGTTCAAGTGAAAAACAACCAGGTGATGCGGGTGGTGCCGTTTGAAAACGAGACCATCAATGAGTGCTGGATCGCCGATCGCGACCGCTTCTCCTACGAGGCGCTCAACAGCCCAGACCGACTCACCCAGCCCATGCTCAAGCAAAACGGCGAATGGTTAACGGTCGATTGGGCCACGGCCCTTGAATATGTTGCCAATGGTTTGCGCCAAATCAATGCCGATCACGGCCCCCAACAATGGGGCGTGTTGGCCAGCCCCCACAGCACCGCCGAAGAGCTGCATTTGGCCGCTCAGTTGGTGCGTGGCATGGGCAGTGACAACATCGATACCCGCTTGCGCGCCTTGGACTTTCAACATGACGGCGCGGTGCGTTGGCTGGGCACCTCGGTGGCTTCTTTGTCCGCGCTTCAGCGTGTGTTGCTGGTGGGAACCCATGTGCGCAAAGACCAGCCTTTGTTGGCCCAGCGCATTCGCCAGGCCGCACGGCGTGGTGGTCAGGTGATGCAAATCAATGAGCGCATGCGGGACTGGGCGATGCCGGTTCAGCAATCGTGGATCACTGAGCCCGCCCTGTGGCCCCAAGCCTTGGCCGAAGTGGCCTCGGCCCTGGCCCAACTGAAAGGCATTGCCGCCCCGGTGGCTGTGGCCCAAACATCTGCACATGCGGTGGCCATCGCCAAAGCGCTCATGGGTGGTGAGCGCAAAGCCATTTTGTTGGGCAATGCGGCTGCGCACCACCCCAAGGCCTCTGCTTTACTCGCTTTGGCCAACTGGATTGGCGAGCACAGCCAAGCCACAGTGGGCTTTTTGGGTGAAGCCGCCAACACCGTCGGTGCGCAGGTGGTGAATGCGCGGCCTCAACGCACGGGCTTGAACGCCGCACAAATGCTCCAAAGCCAACTCCAGGCTTTGCTGCTGCTCAACACCGAGCCCGCCTTTGACAGCTCTTTGTCGGATGTGTCCCATTTGGCCCGAGTGCCCATGGTGGTCACCCTGTCACCTTTCAAGGCCAACATGGACATCAGCGATGTGCTCTTGCCCATTGCGCCCTTCACCGAAACCGCTGGGACATTTTTCAACACCGAGGGAGTGGCACAAAGTTTCCACGCCGTGGTCAAGCCTTTGGGCGAGGCGCGTCCAGGCTGGAAGGTTTTGCGCGTTTTGGGCCACATGCTCGGTTTGCCCGGTTTTGACGTGGAAACCCTGGACGAAGTGCGGCACCAGGCTTGGTCAGCTGACATCGCCTCGCGCTTGTCGAACCAAACCCAAGCCGCGATGGACATCACACCCAATGGGCAGATGCCCATCACAGCTTCGATCTACCAACTCGATGGTTTGGTGCGCCGCTCGCCGCCATTGCAGCGCACGGCAGATGCCCGCCCTGAGGTGAGCCATGGTTGACGCGATTTACCTCGCCGGATTGGGTTTGTTCGCTTTCCCAGCTTGGGCCTCGGTGATGTGGCCCGTTCTGTGGACCCTGATCAAAATCGTCGCGGTGGTTTTGCCCTTGATGGGCTGCGTGGCCTACCTCACCCTGTGGGAGCGCAAGGCCATTGGCTTCACCCAAATTCGTTTGGGCCCCAACCGCACGGGACCACTGGGTTTGTTGCAGCCCATTGCCGACGCCCTCAAGCTCTTGACCAAAGAAATCATTTTGCCCACGGCGGCCAACAAGCCTTTGTTTTTGCTGGGTCCCATCATGACCATCATGCCGGCCTTGGCCGCTTGGGCCGTGGTGCCTTTTGGTCCTGAAGTGGCTTTGGCCAATGTCAATGCCGGCCTGTTGTTCTTGATGGCCATCACTTCCCTGGAGGTGTATGGGGTGATCATCGCCGGCTGGGGCTCTAACTCCAAATATGCGTTTCTGGGCGCCATGCGGGCATCGGCCCAAATGGTGAGCTATGAAATCGCCATGGGTTTTTGCCTGGTGGTGGTGCTGATGGTGTCTTCCAGCCTCAACATGAGCGACATCGTCATGGGTCAAGCCAAGGGGCAGTTCGCTGAAAGCGGATTGAATTTCTTGTCATGGAATTGGCTGCCCCTGTTTCCCATCTTCATCATTTATTTCATCGCTGGTTTGGCCGAGACCAATCGCCATCCCTTTGACGTGGTCGAGGGCGAGTCCGAAATCGTTGCCGGCCACATGATCGAGTACTCCGGCATGTCTTTCGCCATGTTCTTTTTGGCCGAATACGCCAACATGATTTTGGTGTCCATGCTCACGGTGGTCATGTTTTTGGGTGGTTGGTTGCCGCCCATTGACAGCCCCTTGTTCAATGCCATCCCGGGTTGGATTTGGTTGGGCCTCAAGGTGTTCGTGGTGGTGACCATGTTCATTTGGGTGCGCGCCACTTTCCCTCGTTTTCGTTACGACCAAATCATGCGTTTGGGTTGGAAGGTTTTCATCCCCGCCACCTTGGTGTGGTTGGTGGTTGTGGGCTTGTGGATGCAAAGCCCTTGGACCCTGTGGCCATGATGCGGAGAAACCCACAATGACCAGCTTGGCAACCCGTTCCCCTTTTTCTTGGCGCGACTTCATCAGCAGCTTCATGCTGCTGGAGTTGTTCAAGGGCATGGCCCTGACCGGCAAGTACATGTTCGCTCGCAAGATCACGGTGCAATTCCCCGAGGAAAAAACGCCGGCCAGTCCGCGCTTTCGCGGCTTACATGCGCTGCGCCGGTATGACAATGGCGAAGAACGTTGCATCGCTTGCAAATTGTGTGAGGCGGTATGCCCGGCGATGGCCATCACCATCGAATCGGATGTGCGCGATGACGGTTCGCGCCGCACCACCCGCTACGACATCGACCTGACCAAATGCATTTTTTGCGGCTTTTGTGAAGAAAGTTGCCCGGTTGACTCGATTGTGGAAACCCATATTTTTGAGTACCACGGCGAAAAACGTGGCGATTTGTACTTCACCAAGGACATGCTGCTGGCTGTGGGTGACCGATACGAACGCGAGATTGCCGCGCACAAAGCGGCCGACGCCAAATACCGTTGAATGCCATGGACACGACTTCCGCTTTGTTTTA
The DNA here is from genome assembly GCA_041174965.1 of Pseudomonadota bacterium. Lineage (GTDB taxonomy): Bacteria > Pseudomonadota > Gammaproteobacteria > Burkholderiales > Burkholderiaceae_C > Limnohabitans. Next base: position 9,092 of record JBEDFU010000153.1, read on the forward strand.
CCTGTTCTCCGTGGTCATGCTGTTTGCGGCCTTTCGGGTCATCACGGCCAGCAACACCGTGCATGCGGCCTTGTATTTGGTGTTGGCCTTTTTCCAGGCCTCTGGCATTTGGATGCTGCTCAAAGCAGAGTTCTTGTCCATCACCTTGGTGTTGGTGTATGTGGGTGCGGTGATGGTGTTGTTTTTGTTCGTGGTGATGATGCTCGATGTCAACATTGAGAGTTTGCGCAAAGGGTTTTGGCGCCATTTCCCGGTGGCCGCGACCATGGGCGCACTGATCGCCTTGGAATTGGCTGCTGTGCTGATGGGTGGGTTCCGCGCCACGCAGCCCATTGCCGAATTTGCCAACAGTTCACCCGATCCCTTGGCCCAAGCTTCCAACACCAAAGAGTTGGGCATTTTGATTTACACCCAATACCTATACCCCTTGGAAGTGGCTGCCGTGATTTTGTTGGTGGCCATCATTGCGGCCATTGCTTTGACCTTGCGCACGCGCAAAGACAGCAAATACCAAGACCCCAGTGAGCAAGTTCGCGTCAAAGCCGCAGACCGCATGGAACTGCTCAAGATCGAACCGGTGCGTCCTGCACCTCCCAAAACCCAGGAGCAACCATGAGCTTGACGCTGGGTCACATGTTGACGGTCGGGGCCATCTTGTTTGCCTTGTCGGTCACGGGTATTTTTTTGAACCGCAAAAACCTCATTGTTTTGCTGATGGCCATTGAGTTGATGCTCTTGGCCGTCAACCTCAATTTCGTGGCCTTTTCCTACTTCTTGGGTGATTTGCATGGCCAGGTGTTTGTGTTTTTCATCCTCACCGTGGCCGCCGCAGAATCTGCCATAGGCCTGGCCATTTTGGTCTTGTTGTTCCGCAACAAAACCAGCATCCATGTGGAAGAACTCGACAACCTCAAGGGCTGACAGCACGGGCCAACCAACAACATGAACAGCACCTTGAACGCCACCCAACTTTTGATGGTCCCTTTGGCCCCGCTGCTGGGCTCGGCCCTGGCCGGTATTTTGGGAACCGCCCTGGGCGGGCAGCGAATTGGACGCGGCGTCAGCCACAGCGTGACCATTTTGGGGGTATTCATCTCCTTGGTCATCTCTGCCATGACCCTGTACAGCGTGGCCATGGAAGGGGCACGCTTCAATGAAACCATCTACACCTGGATGGTGGTGGATGGCTTCAAGATGGAGGTCGGGTTTTTGGTCGATGGCTTGACTGCCATGATGATGTGTGTGGTGACCTTTGTGTCCTTGATGGTTCACATCTACACCATTGGCTACATGCACGAAGACGAAGGCTACAACCGCTTTTTTGCTTACATCTCCTTGTTCACCTTCTCGATGTTGATGCTGGTGATGAGCAACAACATGCTTCAATTGTTTTTTGGTTGGGAGGCCGTGGGTTTGGTCTCTTACCTGCTGATTGGTTTTTGGTTCAACAAACCTTCTGCTGTGTTTGCCAACATGAAAGCCTTTTTGGTCAACCGGGTGGGTGACTTTGGGTTCATTTTGGGCATTGGTTTGTTGGCAGCTTATACGGGCACCCTCAACTATGCCGAGGCCTTTGCCAAAGCCCCCGAGCTGGTGGATATGACTTTCCCGGGCACGTCTTGGTTGTTGGTGACCGTGATCTGCATAGGCTTGTTTGTGGGTGCCATGGGTAAATCGGCCCAATTCCCTTTGCATGTCTGGTTGCCAGACTCCATGGAAGGCCCCACGCCCATTTCGGCCTTGATCCACGCAGCCACCATGGTCACTGCCGGCATCTTCATGGTGGCCCGGATGTCGCCGTTCTTTGAGCTCTCCGACACCGCCCTGAGCGTGGTGCTGGTCATTGGGGCGATCACTGCTTTGTTCATGGGCTTTTTGGGCATCATCCAAAACGACATCAAGCGCGTGGTGGCCTACTCCACCTTGTCGCAGCTGGGTTATATGACGGTGGCCTTGGGCGCATCGGCTTACTCAGTGGCGGTGTTTCACCTCATGACCCACGCTTTTTTCAAAGCCCTGTTGTTTTTGGCGGCCGGGTCTGTGATCATGGGTTTGCACCACAACCAAGATATCCGCTGGATGGGCGGGGTGCGCAAATACATGCCCATCACCTGGATCACCTCATTGCTGGGCTCTTTGGCCTTGATCGGCACCCCTTTGTTTTCCGGGTTTTACTCCAAAGACAGCATCATTGAAGCGGTCGCTGAGAGCCATTTGCCTGGGGCTGGATTTGCCTATTTTGCGGTGCTTGCGGGTGTGTTCGTAACGGCCTTTTATTCCTTCCGCATGTACTTTTTGGTGTTCCATGGCCCTGAGCGTTACCACCTCAACCCGGATACCCATCACCACGATGACCACCATGGGCATGGTGCTTCAGCTTCGCCCCATGAGTCCGCATGGGTGGTCACCCTGCCGTTGGTTTTACTGGCCATCCCTTCGGTCGTGATTGGGTTCTTCACCATCGATCCGTTGTTGTTTGGTGACTTCTTTGCCGATGCCATCACCGTCAATGGCGACAAGCACCACGCGATGCACGGCTTGGCCCAGGCATTTCATGGTCCCCTTGCCATGATCAGCCATGCCTTGGGCTCGGCGCCGTTTTGGTTGGCGGTGGCTGGCGTGGCCACGGCCTATGTGCTGTACATGGTCAAAACCAGCTGGCCCGCAGCGATTCAAAAAGTGCTGCAACCGCTGCACACCTTGTTGGACCACAAATACTATTTGGATGCCTTCAATGAACAGGTGTTGGCACGGGGTGCGCGTTGGATGGGAACCGGCTTTTGGCGTTGGGGCGATCAGGCCTTGATCGATGGGGCCTTGGTCAATGGCGCGTGGCGCTGGGTCAGTCGTGTCTCAGCTTGGGTGCGCCAAGGCCAAACCGGCTACCTCTATCACTATGCACTGGCCATGATCATGGGGGTGTTTTTGTTGATGACATGGTTTGTGTGGTTGCAACCATGAGCCACAGCCCGATGACCACGAAAAGAGAAAACACATGGGTTTGCTGAGCCTGTCCATTTGGACGCCGATTGTTGTTGGTGGCCTGTTGCTCGCCTTGGGGCGGGATGAGCATGCCAAGGCGGTGCGCTGGTTGGCATTGCTCGGTGCAGTTATCAGCTTTTTGATCACCTTGCCGCTGTATGGCGGCTTTCAAATCGACAGCGCTCAGATGCAATGGGTGGAAAAGGCCTTGTGGATTGAACGCTTCCAGGTGCATTACCACCTGGGGGTGGATGGCATCTCTTTGTGGCTGGTGTTGCTCACCGCTTTCATCACCCCCGTGGTGGTGCTGGCGGGATGGGAAGTCATCACCGAGCGTGTCAACCAATACATGGGGGCTTTTCTGATCCTCAGTGGCCTGATGGTGGGAGTTTTCACCGCCCAAGATGCCATGCTGTTTTATGTGTTCTTTGAAGCCACCTTGATTCCGATGTACCTCATCATCGGCATTTGGGGTGGCCCGAACAAAATCTACGCCGCTTTTAAGTTTTTCCTCTACACCTTGCTCGGCTCTTTGCTGATGCTGGTGGCCTTGATTTACCTCTACAGCCAATCTGGCGGCAGCTTTGATTTGGCGGTTTGGTACCAACTGCCTTTGGGGAGCCAGGCCCAATCCCTGTTGTTCTTTGCCTTTTTTGCCGCTTTTGCCGTCAAAGTACCGATGTGGCCTGTGCACACCTGGTTGCCCGATGTGCACGTCGAAGCGCCCACCGGTGGCTCTGCCGTTTTGGCGGCCATCATGCTCAAACTGGGTGCTTACGGCTTTTTGCGCTTTTCCTTACCCATCGTGCCAGACGCTTCGCGCGAATGGGCCTGGTTGATCATTGGCTTGTCCTTGGTGGCCGTGATTTATGTGGGCTTGGTGGCCTTGGTGCAAGAGGACATGAAAAAACTCGTGGCCTATTCTTCGGTGGCCCACATGGGTTTTGTCACCTTGGGGTTTTTCATCTTCACCCCCATGGGCGTGAGTGGCGCCTTGGTGCAGATGATTGCGCATGGTTTTGTCTCGGCTGCCATGTTCTTGTGTATCGGGGTGTTGTACGACCGCATGCATTCGCGGCTGATTGCCAGTTATGGCGGCGTGGTCAACACCATGCCACGTTTTGCCGCTTTTGCGCTTTTATTCGCCATGGCCAACTGCGGCTTGCCAGGCACCGCAGGTTTTGTGGGTGAGTGGATGGTGATTTTGGCTGCCATCAAATTCAACTTCTGGATCGGTTTGGCCGCTGCCACCGCGTTGATTTTTGGCGCAGCCTATACCCTGTGGATGGTCAAGCGGGTGTATTTGGGCCCCGTGGTCAATGACGATGTGCGTGACCTGCAAGACATCAATGCCCGTGAATACCTGGTACTGGCAATATTGGCCTTGGCCGTGTTGGCCATGGGCTTGTACCCCAAGCCCTTCACCGATGTGATGGACGCCTCGGTGATCAGCCTTTTGAAACATGTGGCCCAGACCAAGTTGCCATGATCAAACAATGGAATCAGCGAAATGATTGAAAACATGGCTTGGTCCAGCGTTTGGCCTGAAATTGTCTTGTTGGTCATGGCATGTTTCATCGCCATGGTGGATTTGGGTGTGCGCAGCCCGCGCCGCAATTTGACCTATGTTTTGTCCTTGGGTACTTTGTTGGCGGTGGCCGGTTTGACCGCTGTGCAGGCATTGGATGGCAAAACTTGGTATGCCTTTGGCAACATGGTGGTCAGCGACAGCATGGGCAATTGGTTGAAATGTTTTGCTGCCCTGTCGGTGGCGGTCACCTTGGTTTATGGCCGCCCTTATGCCGCAGACCGGGGCATGCTCGGTGGTGGCGAAATGTTCACCTTGGGCTTGTTTTCACTGTTGGGCATGTTTGTCATGATTTCGGGCAACCATTTCCTGGTGCTGTATCTGGGCTTGGAGTTGCTGACCCTGTGCAGCTATGCCTTGGTGGCCTTGCGCCGTGACCATGCCAACGCCACGGAAGCGGCGATGAAGTATTTTGTCCTGGGGGCTTTGGCCAGCGGTTTCTTGCTCTACGGTTTGTCCATGTTGTATGGCGCGACCGGCAGTTTGGAATTGGGCGCCGTTTTCAAGGCGGTGGCCTCGGGCCAGATCAAACACCAAGTGATGGTTTTGGGCTTGGTTTTTGTGGTCTGTGGTTTGGCTTTCAAGCTCGGCGTGGCGCCGTTCCACATGTGGGTGCCCGATGTGTACCAAGGTGCTCCCACCGCGGTGACCTTGATGATTGCAGCCGCACCCAAATTGGCCGCCTTTGCCATCACCATGCGCTTGTTGGTCGAAGGCTTGCTGCCCTTGGCCATCGACTGGCAACAAATGTTGGCCGTTTTGGCCGTGGCCTCTTTGCTGGTGGGCAATTTGGCCGCCATTGCCCAAACCAACCTCAAGCGCATGTTGGCTTTTTCCACCATTTCGCAGATGGGCTTCATGCTGCTGGGTTTGCTCAGCGGCGTGGTCAATGGGGGCACCAGCAGCGCGGCCAATGCCTACAGCTCGTCCATGTTTTATGTGGTGACCTATGTGCTCACCACCTTGGCCACCTTTGGGGTCATCTTGCTGCTGGCCCGGGACGGCTTTGAGAGCGATGAAATTTCCGATTTATCTGGCTTGAACCAGCGCAGCCCCTTGTACGCCGCAGTGATGGCCATGGGTTTGTTTTCTTTGGCCGGTGTGCCTCCGATGGTGGGCTTTTACGCCAAGTTGTCGGTTCTGCAAGCCTTGGTATCAACCGGAACCCAGTGGGCATTGTGGCTGGCGGTGTTTGCGGTGATGATGTCCCTCATCGGTGCTTTTTATTATCTGCGGGTGGTCAAAGTGATGTACTTTGACCCGCCTCTGACCGCCACCACGGTCTCCGCTCCATTGGATGTGCGCTTGGTTTTGTCCATCAACGGGGCCTTGGTCTTGTTGCTCGGCTTGATGCCGGGTGGCTTGATGGCCCTGTGCGCCCAAGCCATCGTGCGCACCTTGGGCAGTTAAGGCCGCACGGGGCGGCCGTTAGAACCCACTTGGCTGAGCCATGGCGGACGAACACCTGATCGAGCACCGCATCGACAGCCAAGAGCTGTTCAAAGGGCATTTTCTGCATGCGTTCAGAGACACCGTTCGCCTGCCCACGGGCGCAACCGCCACGCGTGAATATGTGACCCACCCGGGTGCGGTGATGATCATCCCCTTGCTGGACGATGGTCAGTTGTTGATGGAGCGCCAATTCCGTTACCCCATGCAACAAGTGATGCTGGAGTTCCCGGCGGGCAAGTTGGATGTGGGCGAAATCCCGCTGCATTGCGCCCGCCGCGAGTTGCGCGAGGAAACCGGTTACAGCGCCACCCATTGGGCCCACGCGGGTGTGATGCACCCGGTGATCAGCTATTCCACCGAGTTCATCGATATTTGGTTTGCCCGTGGTCTGAGCCCTGGCCTCAGAAAGCTCGATGAGGGGGAGCACCTGGATATTTTGACCCTGGGTGTGGACGCGTTTTTTGCGGCCTGCCAAAGTGGTTTGATCACCGATGCCAAAACCCTCACGGGCGCCTTGTGGCTGCAAAACCACCTGTCAGGTCAATGGCCCTTGGACTGGCAAGTCCCTGAGACCGTGGGCCTGTGACCCGCCGCTGCTTGCCGGATAATTGGTCACATGAAAGTCCTCGATCTCCAGTGCCAGCACGGCCATGCCTTTGAAGGCTGGTTTGGCTCCGAGAATGATTTTCAAGGCCAACTCTCATCGGGTTTGGTGGAGTGCCCTTTGTGTGGTGACCGCCAAGTGGCCAAGCTGCTCAGTGCCCCGCGCCTGAACCTGAGCACTTCTTTGCGCGAACCTGTGCCGATGCCGGCTGAGAGCACCGCTGTCGAGCGTGTTGAACCATCTCACGAGCAGACGTCAACCACCATGGCCCAAATGAATCAGGCCTGGATGAAGGTGGTTCAGCATGTGTTGCAAAACACCGAGGATGTGGGTTCTGGTTTTGCCGAAGAGGCGCGCAAAATTCACTACGGCGAAAAACCCGAGCGCAATATCCGCGGCCAAGTCACGGCGACAGAGTCACAGGCTTTGCACGAAGAGGGCATTGCGGTGGTGAGCTTGCCCATGCCTGCCGCTCTGAAAGGCCCGGTTCACTGACCGGCTGCCCATGAGGCTCAGGTCTCAGATCCTGTCAACACCTGGGCCAGAACCTGTTCAATCGCATCGGGCGCATCACACGCCACGATGGTTCTCTCGGGCATGCCTCTGAGCCAAGTCAATTGCCGCTTGGCCAATTGCCGCGTGGCGGCCAAAGTGGTGCTGCGCCATTGACTCAAACCCTGGCGCAAATCCGCCTCGGGGTGCTGCATGAAAAAATTCTTGGCCGAGGGCGGCAACGGGTCACCCCCTGCCGCCGCTTTCAGCGTGGCCAGCAGTCGCTCATCGGTCCAGCCCATGGCATGCCAATGGTCGATCACGGCCCATGCCTGCCGGTAGCCCACACAGCGCATGGCCGGTGCGTTTTCATGCCAACCTGGCATCGCGCGCAAGCGCAACACCTCGGGCAAAAATCCTTGCGCCCACATCTGGTCAAAGCGCACTTCGATGCGTCGGTGCAGCCAATCGCGCTGCTGCGGCTCCAGCGACAACAGCAAAGCGCTTCGGCCATCGGCATCGCGCAATTTGCTGCCTAAAGGGGCCGTCTTGCGGGGGCTGAAGTGTGCTGACAAGGCTTTGCCGCTGATGCGCCACACTTCCAAGGCCCGACCGATGCGCTGTGCATCCATGGGAGGCAGGCGTTGGGCGGTCACGGGGTCCACTTTGGCCAGCAGGGCGTGCATGGCGGGCCATCCCTCGCGCTGGGCTTGGGCCGCGATGTCGGCGCGGATGGCCGCGTCCGAGGCGGGCATGGGGTCCAGCCCATCGATCAAGGCTTTGAAATAAAGCATGGTGCCACCCACCAACAAGGGCAGCCGCCCACGTTGTTGGATGTCCGCAATCAGCGGGGAGGCCGCGCGGACAAAGTCGGCCGCGCTGTGCATGTCCAGCGGGTCGCAGACATCGATCAGGTGGTGCGGTACTTGTGCCTGATCGGCCAGACAGGGTTTGGCACTGCCCACATCCATGCCGCGGTAGACCAGTGCCGAGTCCACGCTGATGATCTCGACCGAGATGTGTTGCGCCAAGGCCATGGCTGCGGCCGATTTGCCGCTGGCTGTGGGGCCAGCCAAGCCCACCCAGTCCCAGGGCCATGGCCAAGGGCCTTGCGCAGCGGCCAAGGGCGCATCACTGGCCATCCAGGGTCTTGTCCTTTTGTATCAGCACCCAGGCCACAAAGGCCACGGCCACACACCAAAACAAAATGCCGTTGGCCATGGGGAAAACCGTGCCGTCCATGGTGTGGCCCAGCCAGGTGCCACATCCAAAAGCCACCAGCATCATCAAAAACCCACCCATGGCCGAGGCAGCCCCGGCGGCGTCCGGGAAGGGGCCCACGGCACCCGTTTGACCAATTGGTTGATGCACGCCATGGGCCAGCATGATGAGCATGAAGGGCAAGATCAGACCGGGCACGCCAGTGACAGGAAAATGGGCGCAGATGAACAGAGCGATACCGCCGCTCAGCGTCATACCACCAGCCACCCAGATGGTCTTGCGCAAACCCCAGCGCGCCAACCAGCGACGGCACACCCAGGTGCCCACGATGTACGACGAGGTTGAACACAGCAATATCAAGCCGTATTCCAAATTGCTCAAGCCCATCACATGGATGAACACAAACGACGACGAGGCCAGGTAGGTGAACAAATAACCGTAGGTGCACATCGACAACAAGGTGTACGCGCGAAAGCTGGGGTTGGACAAAAAACGAACCCAATTGCCGCTGAGCACCCGCCATTGCAAAGCCGTGGGGTCTGGGGTGTGCAGACTTTCGCGAAATTGTCCCCATACCATGGCGCAGGTGAGGGCGCCATAAATCACCAATACCACCAAGGCCGATCGCCATCCGCTGTAGGCGGCCAGCCAGCCGCCCAAAGGTGCACTCAGGCACAAAATAAAGCCCAAACCTGTGAAGGCTTTGGACATCAAGCGCGCGCCTTCTGCGGGGCTGAAACTGTCGCGCACGATGGCGCGGGCACACATCACCACCGAGCCCATGGCCGCGCCTTGCAAGGTGCGCCACAGAATCAATTGCTCAATGGACGGAGCCAGCGTACAAAACACCGCCGCCAAGGTGAATGCCGACAAGCCGCACAGCAGCACAGGGCGTCGCCCCCAACGGTCTGACAGAGGCCCCCAAAACAGCTGTGAAACACCAAAGGCCAGCAGCATCCCCGTCAAGGTGAGCTGGGCTTGCGACATGCTGGCGTTCAAGTCCAGCTTCAAGGTGGGCAAGGCCGGCAGGTACAGGTCGGTGCTGATCGGCATGGTGCCCACCAACAGCGACAACAAGGCAATCAGCATGGGCTCGCTCATGCGTTTCATCTCAGCGGCCCCGCATGAAAAGGGCATCCAACTCGGCCACGCTGATTTGGCGCCAAGTGGGCCTGCCGTGGTTGCACTGATCGGCGCGCTCGGTGGCCTCCATTTGGCGCAGTAAAGCGTTCATCTCGTCCAGGGTCAGGCGGCGGTTGGCGCGCACCGCGCTGTGGCAGGCCATGGTGGCCAAGGTTTCATTGCGGGCGCGCTCCAGCACTTGCGTGGCGCCGTGCGATTGCAACTCCTCCAACACACTGCGCGCCAGGGCCACGGGGTCTCCCTGTGCCAAGGTGTTGGGCACAGAGCGTACCGCCAGCGAGGTGGGCGAGAGAACCGACAGTTCCAGCCCCAATCGATGTAAGGCCTCGGGGTGTGACTCGGCGCAGTCCACTTCTTGGGGCGAGGCTTGAAAGGGAGTGGGGAGGAGCAGCGCTTGGCATTCAATGCCCTGGCCATCCCATTGGCTTTTGAGCCGTTCATAAACCACCCGTTCATGGGCGGCATGCATGTCCACCACGATCAAGCCCAAGTGGTTTTCGGCCAAGATGTAAATCCCTTGCAATTGCGCCAAGGCGCGGCCCAGGGGCCAGTCGGTGGGGGCATGTTCGGCACCTGTGGTTGGGTTGTCGCTGCAATGGCCGCGCACGTCCAGCGGCGCGAAGCTTGGCGCATGGCCAGTTGCTTGGGGTTGCGCCTGGCTGGGCGCAGTGCCATCTCGGGCCGGGGAGCTCTGCGGCTGGCCCCACAGCACATCGAGCTCAGCGACCCGGTGACCCTGCGACCAGTCCAGCCGCGCTTGCGGCCATGTGGCGGCGCGCAAGGGTGCGTCTGGTGTGAGTGCGGCATCGATCGGCGATGGTGCAGTGCTTTGGCCCAGACGGGGCAGGGCCAAGGCGTTGTCCACGGCGGTTCGCACCGCTTGGTGCACTTCACGGCTGTCGCGGAACCGCACCTCAATTTTGGTCGGGTGCACGTTCACATCCACGCGGGCAGGGTCGATGGAGATGAACAGCACGTAAACAGCTTGGCGTTGCCCGTGCAGCACATCGTCATAGGCGCTGCGCACCCCATGCCCAATGACTTTGTCGCGCACAAAGCGGCCATTGACATAAGCGAATTGCTGGTCGGGCCGCGCCCTGGCCGCATCGGGCGTTCCGGCAAAGCCATGCACACGCAAGGGACCGGCACTGTGGTCCACCCGCACCGCATCGGTCATAAACGACTCGCCCAGAACATCCGCCAAGCGCAATGGCATGGCTTCTGGGCCACTGTGGGCACGCCATTGGGCGATGGTTTTTCCCTCGTGCCATATTGAAAAGCCCACATCGGGTCGCGCCAGGGCATGGCGGCGCACGCTGTCCACGCAATGGGCCAACTCGGTGGCGTCGGTTTTGAGGAACTTGCGCCGTGCTGGGGTGTTGAAAAACAAGTCTTGCACTTCGACCGTGGTGCCCACCTCGCGGGCTGCTGGGACGAGCTCGCCGGTGCGGGCTTGCAAGCTCATGGCATGGCCTTGCTCGGCCGTGCGGGAGGTCAGGTTGAGGTCGGACACCGACGCAATCGCCGCCAGCGCTTCACCCCGAAAGCCCATGGTCGCCACCGATTCCAGGTCTTGCAAGTTGCTGATCTTGCTGGTGGCATGGCGTTTGAGGGCCACCGCCAATTGTTCGGGGGCAATGCCGCAACCGTTGTCTTCGACGCTGATCAGCCGAACCCCACCGGCGCGCAAACGCACCTGAATGTGGCTGGCACCGGCATCGAGTGCGTTGTCCAACAACTCGCGCAACACCGAAGATGGTCGCTCAATGACTTCGCCAGCAGCGATTTGACTGATCAGTTCATCGGGAAGTTCGCGGATGGGTCGCGGAGAGGGGGGGGGGTTTATCACCGAGGCATTTTACGGCTGGCGCTGCAACGATAATTGCGCAAAGGATGACCATGGAACTGATAGCTTTATTGATCGACTTTGTCCTGCATGTGGACCGCCACATCGGTGAGTTTGTGCACAGCCATGGGGCCTGGGTCTACGCTTTGTTGTTTGCGATTGTTTTTGTCGAGACCGGCGTGGTGTTGATGCCGTTTTTGCCCGGCGATTCTTTGCTCTTCATCACCGGCGCCATGTGTGGTACTGGCTTGATGGATTTGCCCTCGGCCATGGGGGTGTTGCTGGTCGCAGCGATCTTGGGTGATCAGTGCAATTACCTGATCGGTCGGCGTGTGGGTGTGCGCGTCTTCGCTTGGAACAACCGCTGGTTCAACCGCCGCGCCTTTGACCAGGCGCATGCTTTTTATCAGCGTTACGGCGCCATCACCTTGGTGCTGGCGCGTTTCATGCCGTTCGTGCGCACCTTTGCGCCCTTTGTGGCTGGCGTGGCCGATATGCAACGCACCCGCTTCACCCTGTTCAATGTGGTGGGGGCCTTGATTTGGGTGGTGGGATTGTGCGGCGCTGGGTTTTTGTTTGGCAACCTAGAGGTGGTGCGCAAAAATCTGCAAATCATCATTTGGGCCTTGATCTTGGTGCCCGGCTTGGTGGCCATTGTGGGCGCCTACAAAGCATCGCGCTCAAGCCCTTGACAAGCCACTCACGGGGCACTGCCAGGGCCCAGCGAGTTCAAGTCGGTATCGATCAGATATCGATCACCACATTGCCAATGTCACGCCCGGCTTCAACGCATTCATGGGCGGCCACGACTTGGTCCAGCGAAAAGCGCGGGCCAATGCCATGCACCAGTTTGTTTTGGGCCAATAAGTGGTTCAGGTCTGCCAGGGACCGTGCCCGGTCTGTGGCATTCAATTCGTAGACGATGAAAAACTTCAACTGGTAGGCATTTATCAACAAAGACCGAAAGCTCAAAGGGGTCTCGGCGGCGTTTGATCCATAACAAATCAATTGGCCCTCAGGCGCCAGCACACCCTGGGGCAGCCATGTGGCGGTGGTGGAGAAATCCATGTCGATGATGGCGTCCACGCCTTTGCCAGCGGTCAGGCTTTTGACGCGCTCGGGCACCGATTCGGTTTTGTAATTGATCCAATCTTTCACGCCCACGCTGATGGCGTGATCGGCCTTGGCCTGCGAACCCGCCGTGCCAATGACCCGGCCACCTGCCAGCATCACCATTTGTGAAACATAGTGGCCCACGGCTGAAGGCGCGCCAGTGACCAACACGGTTTTGCCCTTCAGGTCACCGGCCAAATGCACCGCCTGGATGGCGGTCAATCCTGGGATGCCCATGCAGGCGCCGGCAGCAAAGTCGGTGCCATCGGGCAAGGGGTGGGCCTGGGC
>JBEDFU010000154.1:0-3076 GCA_041174965.1 Pseudomonadota bacterium
CACCCACGCTGTGGCACCACCACTACGGCAAGATCGCAGCTGGCTGGGCCTTGGCTTTCTTGCTGCCCTTTGCGGCGGTGTACGGACCCGGCCTGGCCGCCGCCAACTTTGTGCATGCCCTGCTGGCCGAATACATCTCCTTCATCATTTTGCTGACGGCGCTCTACACCGTCTCTGGCGGCATTTATATCCGCGGCAATTTGCGCGGCAGCCCCGGACTCAACACCACCATTTTGGGTGTGGGTGCGGTGTTGGCCAGCGTCATGGGCACCACCGGCGCTTCAATGCTGCTGATCCGACCCCTGATCCGAGCCAACGATGACCGCCGGCATGTGGCCCATGTGGTCATCTTCTTCATTTTCATTGTCTCCAACGCGGGTGGCTCGCTCACCCCCTTGGGCGACCCGCCGCTGTTCTTGGGTTTTCTCAAAGGCGTGGATTTTTTCTGGACGCTCAAGACCCTGCTGCCCGAAACCCTGTTTTTGGTGGGCAGTTTGCTGGCCATTTTCTACGCCCTCGATACCTGGCTGTATCACCGCCGTGAGGAAATGCTGCCAGTCGACCCAACGCCTGTGAGCCGATCCATCGGCTTTGATGGTGCTGGCAATTTTGTGCTGCTGGCGGTGATCGTCGCGCTGGTGCTGATGAGCGGCGTCTGGACCAGCAGCGTGGTGTTCGATGTCTGGGGCACCGAGGTCGGACTGCCCGGCCTGCTGCGTGACCTCGGTTTGGTGTTGGTCACATGGGTGTCGCTGCGTTTGACGCCGGCCCAGGTGCATGCCGACAACCAATTCGGCTGGGCGCCCATGCAGGAGGTTGCCAAGCTGTTTGCTGGCATTTTCCTCACCATCATTCCGGTCATTGCGATGCTGAAAGCTGGCGTTGACGGGCCATTTGGCGCAGTGGTCTCGGCGGTTACCCAACCCGATGGCAGCCCCGATGTGCTGATGTATTTTTGGATCACGGGCTTGTTGAGTTCCTTTTTGGACAACGCGCCCACCTACTTGGTGTTCTTCAACACCGCTGGCGGCGACCCCCAGGTGTTGATGACCACGCTGGCGCCCACCCTGGCCGCCATTTCTGCAGGCGCCGTGTTCATGGGTGCCAACAGCTATATTGGCAATGCGCCCAATCTGATGGTCAAGGCGATTGCCGAAGACCGAGGCGTCAAGATGCCCAGCTTTTTCGGCTACATGTTTTGGTCGGTGGGCATCTTGATCCCCTTGTTCATCATCATGGGTTTCATTTGGTTCCGCTGAAGGCGGGACCCATTCCGAGGAGAGCCTTATTTTGAGCAAGCCCCGCATTCTGATTGCCCGCACCGTGTTTCCCGAAGTGGTGGCCCGTCTGCGCCAACACTTTGAGGTCACCGACAACCAAGCCGATGTGGCATGGAGCAAGGCCGAGTGGACCGAGCGTTTGAGCCAACACGTGGGCGCCTTCAGCATGGGCATTGATCCGGTGGACGAAGAAGTGCTGAAAGCCTGCCCGCACCTCAAAATCTGCGCCAACATGTCGGTGGGCTATAACAATTTGGACATCCCCGCCATGACCCGGCATGGGGTCTTGGCCACCAATGCCCCCGATGTGCTGACCGAGACCACCGCCGACTTTGGCTTTGCCCTGATGATGGCGGCGGCCCGCCGTGTGACCGAAAGCGAGCATTTTTTGCGCGCCGGCCAGTGGAAGCAATGGCGTTACGACTTGTTCGCTGGCGCCGAGGTGCATGGCAGCACCTTGGGCATCATGGGCATGGGGCGTATTGGCCAGGCCATTGCGCGCCGAGGCGCGCATGGTTTTGGCATGCAAGTCATTTATCACAACCGCAGCCGCTTGAGCCCTGAGGTGGAAGCCGCTTGCGGGGCCCGTCATGTGGGCAAAGATGAATTGCTGGCGCAAGCCGATCACCTGGTGTTGGTGGTGCCGTATTCCAAACAAGCCCATCACACCATCGGTGCGGCCGAGATCGCGCGCATGAAACCCACCGCCACCCTGACCAACATCGCCCGAGGTGGCATCGTGGATGACGCGGCCTTGATCGTGGCCTTGCGCGAAGGCCGCATCGCAGCGGCGGGCCTGGATGTGTTTGAAGGCGAGCCTGCGCTCAACCCTGGCTTTTTGGGTTTGAAGAATGTGGTGCTCACCCCGCACATTGCCAGCTCCACCGTTGCCACCCGATTGGCCATGGCGCATTTGGCAGCCGACAACCTGATTGGTTACCTCACCGAAGGCCAAGCGCGCACGCCGCTCAACCCCGAAGTCATCGGGGCAAGCCGTTGATCGATACCCCCACCTGGGTGGCCCTGGCGGCACTGGCCGTGTGCGCCATGCTGGCGCTGTTGATGTGGCGCCGCGCCGCCCCGGCGCCTGACCCCGCCCAAAGCGCCGCATGGGAACAACTGCACGAGCGACTGAACCGCTTGGAGCGTGACATGCGCTTGGAAATAGGCGAATCCGCGCGCGGTGCACGCCAAGAGCTGTCGCTCAATTTGGCGCAGTTTCAGCAGGCGCAATCCGAGCAATTGGGCTTGTTGCAAAAAAACCTGGGCGACACCTTGAGCACCCAACTGCTGGCGCTCAGCGAGGGCAATGCCCGGCGCATGGCCGAGGTGCGTGACACCTTGGACCAGCAGCTGCAGCAATTGCAAAAAACCAATTCGGCCAAGCTCGATGAGATGCGCCAAACGGTGGACGAAAAACTGCAAACCACCTTGGAAGCGCGGTTGAGCGAAAGCTTTAAACAAGTGGCCGAGCGTTTGGAGCAGGTGCACCAAGGTTTAGGGCACATGAAAACCTTGGCCCAAGGCGTGGGCGATTTGCAGCGGGTTTTAAGCAACGTGAAGACCCGTGGGATTTTTGGCGAGGTGCAACTCGAGGCCTTGCTCGAGCAGGTGTTGACCATCGAGCAGTACGGCAAGCAAGTGGAGACCAAACCGCGCAGCAACCAGCGGGTGGACTTTGCCATCAAGCTGCCTGGACGCAGCGACGATGGCGCTGAGGTCTGGCTGCCCATCGACGCCAAGTTTCCGCGTGAAGATTACGAGCGGCTGCTCGATGCCCAAGACCGCGCTGACCC
>JBEDFU010000155.1:0-18482 GCA_041174965.1 Pseudomonadota bacterium
GCATTGCACAAGATGTCGGGGTTGGGCGTGCGCCCGGCTTGGTATTCGTGCAGGAACTGGGCGAACACCCGGTCTTTGTATTCGGCGGCGAAGTTGATGTGCTCGATCTCGATGCCAATCACGTCGGCCACCGCAGCGGCGTCCACAAAGTCGACGTTCGATGCGCAGTATTCGCTGTCATCGTCGTCATCCCAGTTCTTCATGAAGATGCCCAACACCTCATGGCCTTGTTGCTTGAGCAGCCAAGCGCTGACCGCCGAGTCCACCCCGCCGCTCAATCCCACCACCACTTTGTGTTTTTTGGCCATGCGCTGAATTATCCGCGTGGCCCAGGGTGCAGGGCGCTCACCGATGCATCGGTGTGCAGCGCTGACAGGGGCCAACGCACACCCGCTTGGTGGTCGCGCACACACTGCCACACCAAGGGGCTGCGGTGCTGCGCCACACTGGCTTGCACCTCAGCGGGGCTCATCCACAGGGTGCGCACGATGCCATGGTCCAAGCGGCGTTCGGTCAAGTGCTCGCCCAAGGTGCCACCAAACGCAAAGCGCAGGTAGGTGATGTCCTCGGCCGCTGCGTCGCCCCGCGCCGGGCGCTGAAAGCGCGCCATGTACACGCCCACCAAGGCTTCCACGCTGAAGCGGTGGGCGGTTTCTTCCAAGGCTTCGCGCTCACACGCGTGCACCAGTGATTCGCCCGGGTCGAGGTGACCGGCCGGGTTGTTCAGGCGCAATCCCTCTGGCGTGTGTTCCTCGATCAAGAGGTAGCGGCCTTCCCGCTCGATCACCGCCGCCACGGTGACGCTGGGTTTCCATCGCATGTCCATGCCGCCATTGTCGGGCCTCAGCAAGGGCAGGCACATCCCAGCGCACCTGTGGCCATGGCCAGAAGGCGGGTGACGAAGGCAAACCCGGTTGACAAGCCTCGTTTATGAGATATATTGACACCTCTAATTGTCAACTTTAATTGACACTGCCAAGGAGTCCCCATGGGAAATACCGTCATCGCCCGCATTGAACAAGCGCTGGTCCAGCATTTGGCCTTATCTGGCGGGCCGTCTGCACCGCCGCGGCTGATGGCCGCCATGGGCCATGCAGTGTTTCCCGGTGGGGCCCGCATCCGCCCCCAATTGTGCGTGGCCGTGGCGCGCGCGTGTGGGCAAGATGCCCCCGAGTTGACCGATGCGGCCGCTGTGGCCCTGGAGTTCATGCACTGCGCGTCCTTGGTGCACGACGACATGCCGTGTTTTGATGATGCCGACACGCGCCGCGGTTTGCCCACGGTGCACAAACAGTTTGGCGAACCCTTGGCGCTGCTCACGGGCGACGCATTGATCGTGGCCGCCTACCAAACCCTGGTGCGCGCCGGAGCCGCCCACCCCCAGCGCTTGGTCGGCTTGCTGGAGCTTTTGGGTGAAGGCGTGGGCGCGCCCTCTGGCATCGTCGCGGGCCAGGCCTGGGAGTGCGAAACCCGTGCCGATTTGGGCCAATACCAGCGCGCCAAAACGGGTGCTTTGTTTGTGGCTGCCACGTGTTCGGGGGCTTTGTCTGCGGGGGCCGACCCGCAACCTTGGCGCGCCTTGGGCGAGTGCTTGGGCGAGGCTTACCAAGTGGCCGATGACATCCGCGATGTGATTGGCCAAGCCGAAGCTTTGGGCAAACCCGTGGGTCAAGACCTGCACCACAGCCGCCCCAGCGCCGCCACCGACCTCGGCTTGAGCGGCGCGATCGCGCATTTCGAGTCGCTGGTGCAAGCCACGGTCGACGCCGTGCCCGAGTGCGCCGCTGCCGCGGCGCTGCGCCAATTGGTGCGCCAAGAGTCCGAGCGCTTGGTGCCCCGCGAGGCCTGCGAGAAATACCGCCAAAGCGCTGCGACGGCTGGCCGCCAAGCCGCCTAAGCCCCCAGTTCCACGATACCGCCATGAAAACACTGGATCTCTCCCATGACGTGGGTGCCCTGACCCAACGACCCGCTTGGCGCGACGCCATCGACCGCTGGTGGGATGCTTGGCTCACCTCCAGCGCCATGTACCGCTGGAGCGTGGCCAACCCCTTTACCCGCTGGGTCACCCAGCGCCGTGCGCGCCAGGTGTTTGACCTGATGGCTGGTTTTGTCTATTCGCAGGTCTTGCTGGCTTGCGTGCGACTGCAAATTTTGGAGCGCGTGGCCCAGTCACCACGCAGCCTGCAAGAGTTGGCGTTGATGTGCCAAGTCTCGCCCCATGCCTTGCAGCGCTTGTTGCAATCGGCGGTGGCCTTGCGGTTGCTCGAGTGGCGCGGCCCAGATCGCTATGGCTTGGGTGCCTTGGGTGCGCCGGTGGCTGGTCACCCCGGCTTGCGCGCCATGATCGAGCACCACGCGGCCCTGTACCACGACATGCACGACCCTGTGGCCCTTCTGCGCGACCAAATGCCGCAAAGCGAAATGGCCGCTTACTGGCCCTACGCGCAAGACGCCCACCAAGATGGCGCCCGCTCTTGGCAAGACGACAAAGTGGCACGCTACTCCGAGTTGATGGCGGCTTCCCAGCCGTTTGTGATTGACGAGGTGCTGGCCGCATACAACTTTGACGCCCACCAGCAAGTGCTCGACGTGGGCGGGGGCAAAGGCGGTTTTGTGCGCCGCTTGGCCCAGCATGCCAGCCACCTGCGCCTGAACTTGTTCGACCTGCCGCAAGTCGCTGCCATGGCCCAGCAACAGGTCGATCAAAACGGCATGGGCCAGCGCATCCAAACCCATGGTGGCGACTTTTTGCGCGACCCACTGCCCGGCGGCGCCGACTTGGTGACCTTGATCCGCATTGCCCACGACCACCCCGATGGCGATGTGCGCACCTTGCTCAAAGCCATTCACCAGGCCTTGCCGGTGGGCGGCACCCTGTTGTTGGCCGAACCCATGGCCCAAGCGCCGGGCCATCAGCCCTTGGGCGATGCTTACTTTCACTTTTACCTGTTGGCCATGGGCAGTGGGCGTCTGCGCACCCCGACCGAACTCAGCCAGATGATGGCCGAGGCCGGTTTCACCCACATTGAAGAGGTGCCCAACGCCGTGCCTTTGCAAACCCAAATCCTGGTGGGTCGCAAAGCTCAGTGTTTACCCTAGGGCCGGCACCAAAGCGTCATCTTTACTTGACACAAATTAACGTCAACCCTAAATTACAGCGTATGCAAGCTCACGCCATTGTCTTCCAAAGTCCCCAGCACCTGTCGGTGCGCGGTTTGGACTTACCCGCACCCGGTGTGGGCGAGGCCGAGGTGGCGGTCGAATTCAGCGGCATCAGCACCGGCACCGAGCGCTTGTTGTGGGACGGCAGCATGCCCGCCTTTCCCGGCTTGGGTTACCCCCTGGTACCCGGTGACGAAACCGTGGCGCGGGTGGTTCGCACCGGCCCCGGTTGCCAACTCGACATCGGTCAGCGGGTGTTTGTGCCTGGCTCCAGTTGTTTTCAAGGGGTCAAAAGCCTGTTTGGCGGCGCGGCCTCGCGTTTGGTGGTGGCGCAAAACCAAGTGACCGTGGTGCAAGCGCATTTGCAAGAGCGTGCCGTGCTGTTGGCCTTGGCGGCCACCGCCTACCACGCGGTCGCATTGGGCGGAAAGCGCCAAGACATTGCGCCCCCTGAGTTGATCGTTGGCCATGGTGTGATGGGCCGTTTGCTGGCGCGGCTGACCGTGGCTTCAGGCGCACCCGCTCCCACCGTGTGGGAAACCCAGGCCGAGCGCATGGGTGGGGCCCAGGGATATGCGGTGTGCCGACCACAAGACGACGATCGCCACGATTACCAATCCATTTACGACGTCAGCGGCCAGGCCGATGACTTGGGCCAGTGGATGCTGCGCCTGGCCCCGGGCGGCG
This sequence comes from Pseudomonadota bacterium, assembly GCA_041174965.1. Classification (GTDB taxonomy): domain Bacteria; phylum Pseudomonadota; class Gammaproteobacteria; order Burkholderiales; family Burkholderiaceae_C; genus Limnohabitans. The sequence continues at coordinate 3,853 of JBEDFU010000155.1, forward strand.
AAATTGTCTTGGCTGGCAACTACCGCCAAGCTTTGCACTTTGAACATACCCAGGCCTATGCCCGCGAGGCCACGGTGCGCACCGCGGCGCAGTGGCAGCGGGCCGACTTGATGGCTGTCACCGAATTGGCCAACAGCGGGCGTTTGTCCCTCGACGGTTTGATCACCCACCACCAAGTGCCAGCGCAAGCCCATGCGGCTTACGCAACGGCCTTTGGCGATGACCTGTGTTTGAAGATGATTTTGGACTGGAGAAACTTCGCATGAGCAACCACCAATTAGGGGCGACACCGCAGCCAGTGAAGTTTGTCGATCGCCTGCGCCAAGAGGCGTCACAAGAGCCCGAACCCGTGCACACGGGCGAAGTCAAAAAAGAGACCCAAATCATTGCCATCTACGGCAAGGGCGGCATTGGCAAAAGTTTCACCTTGGCCAATTTGAGCTACATGATGGCCCAGCAAGGCAAAAAGGTGTTGCTGATTGGTTGCGACCCCAAGAGCGACACCACCAGCTTGTTGTTCGGTGGCAAGGCCTGCCCGACGATCATTGAAACCTCTTCCAAGAAAAAGCTCGCCGGTGAAGCGGTGCAAATCGGCGACGTGTGCTTTAAGCGCGACGGCGTCTACGCCATGGAGCTGGGTGGCCCCGAGGTGGGACGCGGCTGCGGTGGTCGCGGCATCATCCACGGCTTTGAAACCCTGGAAAAACTGGGCTTCCACGACTGGGGTTTTGACTTTGTGTTGCTCGACTTTTTGGGTGACGTGGTCTGCGGTGGCTTTGGCTTGCCGATTGCCCGTGACATGTGCCAAAAAGTGATTGTGGTCGCCTCCAACGACTTGCAGTCGCTGTATGTGGCCAACAACGTGTGCAGCGCGGTCGAGTACTTCCGCAAGTTGGGCGGCAATGTCGGCGTGGCCGGCATGGTCATCAACAAAGACGATGGCACCGGTGAGGCCCAGGCATTTGCTGGCAATGCCGGCATCCCGGTGTTGGCCGCCATTCCGGCCAACGAAGACATCCGCCGCAAAAGCGCCAGCTACGAAATCATTGGCACGCCCGACAGCACCTGGGGCCCCTTGTTTGCCGAGTTGGCGCAAAACGTGGCCGACGCGCCTCCGGTGCGCCCCAAGCCGCAAACCCAAGACGAATTGCTCGGCCTGTTCAGCGCCGACACCGTGGGCCGCAATGTGGTGCTCGAGCCCGCCACCACCTTTGACATGATGGGTCGCCACGATGTGGTCAAGCCCACCCTGGAAGTCGTCTACGACGAGGCTTGAGCGCACCATGGCCAAAACCATTCCGATCCAAGCTGCGCCCGTGTTGGCCAACCCGGCGGGCGCACAAGCCGATGGGCTGGGTTGCCACTCGGGTGCCGAGACCATGCTCGCTGCCGCCCAAGCGGCTGGCAAGTCCGAGATCTTGACGCAATACGCCCAAGACTATCCCCGCAAAGCCGATGCCGGTCCGCACGACCAGCCGCAAAGCATGTGCCCGGCGTTTGGTTCCTTGCGCGTGGGCTTGCGCATGCGCCGCACCACCACCATCTTGAGCGGCTCGGCATGCTGCGTGTATGGCCTGACCTTCACATCGCATTTCTACGGTGCGCGCCGCACCGTGGGCTATGTGCCTTTCAACTCCGAGACCTTGGTCACCGGCAAACTGTTTGAGGACATCCGCGACGCGGTCCATGCCCAAGCCGATCCAGCCAAGCTCGATGCCATTGTCATCATCAATTTGTGTGTGCCCACCGCCAGTGGCGTGCCCTTGCAATTGCTGCCCAAAGAGATCAATGGCGTGCGTGTGATCGGCATCGATGTGCCGGGCTTTGGTGTACCCACCCATGCCGAGGCCAAAGATGTGTTGGCCGGTGCCATGCTGCGCTATGCGCGTGAAGAGATCATGAGCGGTCCGGTGCAAGCCCCCAAGGGCGGGCGCCAAAGCCAGCCCAGCGTGGCCTTGATTGGTGAGATGTTTCCCGCCGACCCAGTGATCATTGCCCAAATGTTGGCGCCCATGGGCATCTTGGCTGGCCCTGTGGTGCCCACCCGCGAGTGGCGCGAGTTGTACGCTGCGCTCGATTGCGCCAGCGTCGCCGCCATCCACCCCTTCTACACCGCCAGCATCCGCGAGTTTCAAGCCGCAGGCCGCCCCATCGTGGGTTCGGCCCCGGTGGGCGTGGATGGCACCCACGACTGGCTCCAAGCCATTGGCGACAGCATGGGTGTGGCGCAAGCCAAGATTGATGCCGCACGCAACCAAACCTTGGGCCCCATGCGCGCCATGCTGGCGGCCAAGCCCATCAAAGGCCGCATCACCTTGAGCGGTTATGAGGGTTCAGAGTTGCTGGTGGCGCGTTTGCTCATTGAATGCGGTGCCGACGTGCGCTATGTGGGCTCGGCCTGTCCGGCCACACCGTGGAACCGGCATGACGCCGATTGGCTGTCGGCCAAAGGTGTGCAGGTGCAGTTCCGTGCCTCGCTCGAGCAAGACTTGGCGGCCATGCACGAATTCAAGCCACAACTGGCCATTGGCACCACGCCGGTGGTGCAAAAAGCCAAAGAAGCCAGCATCCCTGCGCTGTACTTCACCAACCTCATTTCTGCGCGCCCATTGATGGGCGTGGCCGGTGCCGGTTCGCTGGTGCAAGTGGTGCAAGCCGCCATGGGCAACCAAGCCCGCTTTGATGCCATGAAAGCGTTTTTTGGTGGTGTGGGCACAGGCCACGCCACTGGCGTCTGGGAGGGCGTGCCCAGAGACCGCCCTGAATTCAAAGCCGAGACCAAGCGCCAAATGGAGCGCGCCGCCAAGAAACGCAAAGCCGAGGAGATGGGCTGATGTCACACCCCACCGCCCCCACCCATGCTGGACCGTCCGCGAGTGCTGGTGGCCCGCCGACCACGGGTGCACCAGCCGTGAAAATTGACGCCGCGCCCAAGGCCCAGCTCAATTACGTGCTCGACCATGACCGCGCCGGTGGTTACTGGGGTGCGGTGTATGTGTTCACCGCCATCAAAGGCCTGCAAGTGGTGATCGACGGGCCGGTGGGATGCGAAAACCTGCCCGTCACATCGGTGCTGCATTACACCGACGCCTTGCCCCCGCACGAGTTGCCCATTGTGGTCACCGGATTGGCCGAAGAGCAGTTGGGCCGCGAGGGCACCGAGGGCGCGATGAAGCGCGCCCACGCCACCCTCGACCCGGATCTGCCCGCCGTGGTGGTCACTGGCTCGATCGCTGAAATGATCGGTGGCGGCGTCACCCCCGAGGGCACCAACATCGCCCGCTTTTTGCCACGCACCATTGACGAAGACCAGTGGCAGTGCGCCAACCGCGCCATGTTCTGGCTGTGGAGCGAGTACGGCATGAAAAAAGTGCCGGCGCGCAAACCCTTTGATCAGCGCCCAGCTGGCGAAAAACCCCGCGTCAACATCATTGGCCCGTGCTACGGCACCTTCAATTCGCCCAGCGACTTGGCTGAAATCCGCCGCTTGGTGCAAGGCATCGGCGCCGAAGTCAACATGGTGTTTCCGCTGACCAGCCACCTGGCCGATGTGTCGCGCTTGGTCGAGGCCGATGTCAACATTTGCATGTACCGCGAATTTGGCCGCATGCTGTGCGAGGCGCTGGAGCGTCCCTATTTGCAAGCGCCCATTGGCCTGCACAGCACCACCGCGTTTTTGCGCAAATTGGGCGAGTTGCTGCACATCGACCCCGAGCCCTTCATTGAACGCGAACGCCACACCACGCTCAAGCCCTTGTGGGATTTGTGGCGCTCGGTGACCCAAGACTTTTTCGCCACCGCCAGTTTTGCCGTGGTCGCGGGCGAAACCTATGCGCGTGGCCTACGTCATTTCTTGGAAGACGAAATGGGCCTGCCCTGCCGCTTCAGTGTGTCGCGCACCGCAGGCACCAAAACCGACAACGCAGCGGTGCGCGAGTTGGTCCACAAACAAACCCCGCTGATCATGTTTGGCAGCTACAACGAACGCATGTACCTGAGCGAAATCGGCGGCAGCGGCCCCATGCGTGCCACCTACATCCCGGCATCTTTTCCGGGTTCGGTCATTCGCCGCCACACCGGCACCCCTTTCATGGGCTACAGCGGCGCCACCTACGTGGTGCAAGAGGTGTGCAACGCCTTGTTCGACGCACTGTTCCACATCCTGCCCTTGGGCACCGACATGGACCGGGTGGAGGCAACCCCGGCGCGCGGCGTCAGTGGTGACAACGCGCGCTGGGACGACGCGGCCCAAACCTGGTTGCGCAAAGTCATCGAACAGCAACCGGTGTTGGTGCAAATTTCAGCCGCCAAGCGGCTGCGCGATCAGGCCGAGCAGCGTGCGCGAGAAGCCGGCGACGAGGTGGTGACCGAGCAGCATGTGCAGCGTGCCGGCCTGGAGCTGGGTTTGGGAGAGCCGGCATGAGCCGCCGCCAAGTTCGGATGAGCCCTGTGCTCACCATGGTGCTGGCCCACCCCGAGATGTCGTGGCGTTTCGCTGCGGATGCCCATGTTGCGCGGGCTGTGCGCATGATCGGCCGCAAGGTCATTTTGTGAAGGAGCAGTCTATGTCAAATCACAAGTCCATCTCCGGACTGACGGACGAAGAAGCTCAGGAGTTCCACACTTTCTGGATTCAAGGAACAGTGGCATTCACGGCAGTTGCCGTGGTGGCGCATTTCTTGGTCTGGGCGTGGCGCCCCTGGTTCTGAGGCTATCAACCATTTCATGAAGCAACTCACCATGCATGACTATTCTGATGTGAAGTCCAAGCGCCTGTTCCCAGGCGACTCTCGGGCATTTTCATTGATCTTTGCCCTTGGTTTTACCGTGTTGTTTGCCGTTGCTGTGCTGGGCCAAGTGCTTGGCTTGCATTGGCGCAGCTGGCTGCCCGGTGCAGAGAACATGAAGAGCCTCACAGCAGGGGTCAAGTCGGGTGTGTACACCTTCATGTCCCACATTCTTTAGGAGAAATCACCATGTGGCGAATTTGGCGACTTTACGATCCATTGCGTGCAATGGTCGTTCAAGGCATCTTTTTGTTCAGCTTGGCAGCGATGATTCACCTCATCTTGTTGAGCACGAACAAATTCAACTGGTTGGATGGCCCGAAAAAGGCCCAAGGCACGGCGTCACAAAACGCGCCACTGCCTTCACCCGTTCCTGCAGCGAAATCCTGAAGGGGTTGGCAGCAGTTGGCAGGCGTTGCGGGCGTCCTTTGGGAAACCCACACCGCCTGCCCTTTTAAAGATTCATGGGCCACGGTGCAGCCGTGGCTTCTAGGAGGGCCCGATCATGGCCATGCTGAGTTTTGAAAAGAAGTACCGCGTGCGAGGCGGTACCTTGGTGAGCGGTGATTTGCTCGATTTTTGGATCGGCCCGTTTTACGTGGGCTTTTTTGGCGTCACCACCTTGTTCTTTTCCTTTGTTGGCACCGCCTTGATTTTGTGGGGCGCGTCACAAGGGCCCACATGGAACCTGTGGCAAATCAGCATTGCCCCGCCCGATCTGTCGTATGGTTTGGGCATGGCCCCCTTGATGGAAGGGGGTCTGTGGCAGCTCATCACCATTTGTGCCATTGGGGCTTTTGGCTCGTGGGCCATGCGCGAGGTTGAAATATGCCGAAAGCTCGGCATGGGCTACCACGTGCCAGTGGCCTTCAGCATGGCCATCTTCGCCTACGTCACCTTGGTGGTGATTCGCCCGGTCTTGCTGGGTGCATGGGGGCATGGGTTCCCGTATGGCATCTTCAGCCACTTGGACTGGGTCTCCAACGTGGGCTATCAGTACCTGCACTTTCACTACAACCCCGCGCACATGATCGCGGTGAGCTTTTTCTTTGCCACCACCTTTGCCCTGTCTTTGCACGGTGGTTTGGTGTTGTCGGCCACCAACCCAGGGCGCAGCCATGTGGTCAAAACGCCTGAACACGAAGACACCTTTTTCCGCGACACCATTGGCTATTCGGTGGGCACGCTGGGCATTCACCGGCTCGGTTTGTTCCTGGCCTTGGCCGCGGTTTACTTCAGTGCCTTGTGCATTGTGATCAGCGGCCCATTCTGGAGCCGTGGCTGGCCCGAGTGGTGGGGCTGGTGGTTGAACATGCCCATTTGGCGCTGAAACGGAGACGCACATGCCGCAATATCAAAATCTATTCACCGCTGTTCAAGCCACTGGGCCGACCCAAAGCGGCGTGCCCATTGAGGGTGGCGAGCGCGAGCGCATGCTCAAGCCCTTTTTCCTGCATTTGCTGGGCCGCATAGGCAACGCGCAAATTGGGCCCATCTACCTGGGCAGCTTGGGCCTGGCCTCGCTGGTCTTGGGCACCTTGGCTTTCAACATCATTGGCTTCAACATGTTGGCTTCGGTCAACTGGGACCCGATCCAATTTGTGCGCCAGCTGTTTTGGTTGGCCCTGGAACCACCAGCGCCGGTGTATGGCTTGAGCTTTCCACCGATGAATGAAGGCGGCTGGTGGTTGCTCACCGGCTTGTTTCTCACCGCTTCGCTGTTTTTTTGGTGGGCGCGCATGTACCGCCGCGCCAAGGCCTTGGGCCTGGGCATGCACATCCCCTGGGCCTTTGCCGCCGCGCTGTGGCTGTATTTGGTGCTGGGCTTTTTCCGCCCCATCTTGATGGGCTCGTGGAGCGAGGCCGTGCCCTTTGGCATCTTCCCGCACCTGGACTGGACGGCGGCGTTTTCGCTGCGCTATGGAAACCTGTTCTACAACCCCTTCCACGCCTTGTCGATTGTCTTTTTGTACGGCTCGGTGCTGCTGTTTGCGATGCACGGGGCGACCATCTTGGCCGTGACCCGCTATGGCGGCGAGCGCGAGATCGAGCAAATCGTTGACCGAGGCACCGCCTCTGAGCGCGCCGCCTTGTTCTGGCGTTGGACCATGGGCTTCAACGCCACCATGGAATCCATTCACCGCTGGGCCTGGTGGTTTGCGGTGCTGTGCCCCATCACCGGTGGCATCGGCATCTTGCTCACCGGCACCGTGGTCGATAACTGGTATTTGTGGGCGGTCAAGCACGGCGTGGCACCCCCGTACCCTGTGGTGTTTCCAGTCGTGGTCGACCCGGCCACTGTGATGGGGGTCAAGCCATGATCAAAGCCCTGTTTCTCAAAGGTCTGGCCTTGGCCAGTGTGGTCTTGCTCAGCGCGTGTGAGCGCCCGGTCATGGACTCTGTGCAGCGCGGTTACCGTGGCACGGGCATGGTGCAGGTGTACAACCCGCGCATCATCGAACAAAACGAAGAGCTGCACGCGGCCCCTGTGTCCTTGCCGCCGGCATCGGCCGATGGACCCAAGGCCGGCAAGGTCTATCAAAACGTCAAAGTGTTGGGCGATTTGAGCGCTGCGCAGTTCACCCAACTCATGGTCTCCATGACCAGTTGGGTCGCCCCCACCGAGGGCTGTGCCTATTGCCACAACCCGGCCAACTTGGCCGAAGACAGCAAGTACACCAAGGTGGTGGCGCGGCGCATGATCGAGATGACGCAGCACATCAACAGCGGCTGGAAAAACCACGTTGCCGAAACCGGCGTCACGTGCTACACCTGCCACCGCGGTCAACCGGTGCCGTCGCAAATTTGGTTCAAAGAGCCGCCCCAAGCCAACGGCGCTGACTTCATCGGTGGGCGCGCTGGGCAAAACTTGGCAGCGAAAAGTGTCGGTCTGAGCTCCTTGCCCAGCGACCCGTTCACCCCGTTCTTGCTCGACAGCTTGGACATCCGCGTCAACGGCGACACCGCCTTGCCCAATGGCAACCGGCATTCGATCAAGCAAGCCGAATGGACCTATGGTTTGATGACCCACATGTCCACCGCCTTGGGGGTCAACTGCACCTACTGCCACAACTCGCGTTCGTTCTCCAGTTGGGAGGGCAACCCCCCGCAGCGGGCCACGGCATGGCACGGCATCCGGATGGCGCGTGACCTGAACTTGAATTACCTCGAGCCCCTCACAGCCACCTTCCCCAGCCAGCGCAAGGGTGAGATGGGCGACGTGGCCAAGCTCAATTGCGCCACCTGCCACCAAGGCGCGTACAAACCGCTCAATGGCGCACCGATGATCAAAAACCACCCCGAGTTGGTGGGCAAGCCGGCCCCTGCCCAAGTGGCTGCGGTCAAGCGCTGATCGGTCTATTGGCCAAGCCGGGCACCCTGGGCTTGCGGCCATGAGCGATTTGGATACGCCCACCACCACCCTCTCCGGCGTGGTGGTGGTTTTGTTGGTGGATTTTTTGCGCCAGCACCGTGCCTGGGGCTGGATGCGCATGGTCCAAGGCCCCTCGGCCTTGAAAAGCACCCCCGGCCTGTTGTTCGCCAAAGTGATGGGCAGCGGCCATGACGGTGGTTTTGGCTTGCGCCCCAGTGCCAGCCACCAAGGCTGGATTTGCCTGTTTGACACCCATGCCCATGCGCGTGCTTTTTTGGCGGGTCCCCATGTCATGTCTTACCGTGAACGCGCCCGCGAATACTGGACCGGCTTGATGGCCGTGGGCAGCAGCCGCGGCCAGTGGGACGGACAGGCCTGGGAGGCCAGCCCCGCTTGGGAGGTTCAAGCCGCAGACGCGTCTGCCGCGCAAAGCCCCACACGCCAAGCGCCCGTGTTGGCCACCCTCACCCGGGCCAGCATCCGTGCGGCCAGCGCCATGTCGTTTTGGCGCCATGCCCCGGCCGCGCAAGACAGCCTGGCCCAGGCGCAAGGTTGCATGTTGGCCATGGGCTTGGGTGAAGCGCCGCTGGTGCGCCAGTGCACCTTCAGTTTGTGGCGCGACGAAAAAAGCATGCACGACTACGCCCGCCAAGGGGCGCACCAACAAGCCATTCAAGCGGCGTACAAACACCACTTTTTCACCGAATCGATGTTTGTGCGCATGCGCGTGCTGGACATGCAAGGCGTGTGGCTGGGGCGCGCCTATGGCAACCCCGCGGCCTATCCAAGCGCCGAAAGCGCCCATGTCTGAAACGGGTGTGGTGGTGGTGGGCGCAGGCATGGCGGGCTTGGTCAGCGCCTTGTTGTTGGCTCAGCGCGGGGTGCGTGTCACAGTGGTGGATTCGGCCGACAACCCTGGCGGAAAAATGCGTCAATTGCATGTGGATGGCGCAGCCATCGACAGCGGGCCCACGGTGTTCACCATGCGCTGGGTGTTTGACCGCATCTTTGATGCCGCTGGCACCAGCCTGGCCCGCGAGCTCAACATCTCACCCTTGTCGGTGCTGGCGCGCCACGCCTGGGCCGATGGCTCACGCCTGGATTTGCATGCCGATCCGCTGCAATCCATCCAGGCGGTGGCCGAATTTGCCGGCCCCGACGAGGCCCAACGTTTTGAACGCTTTTGCCAGCAAGCCCGTTTGGTGCACGACACCTTGGAGGGGCCGTTCATCCGCTCGCCCTCGCCCACGCTGTTGCAAATGGCGCGCGCCTTGGGTCCATCGGGTTTGCGCGTGTTGCTCGGCATGGGCGTGATGCCCAGTTTGTGGCGCAGCCTGGGCCAGCATTTCCGCGACCCACGCTTGCAGCAGTTGTTTGGGCGCTATGCCACCTACTGCGGCTCCTCGCCATGGCAAGCCCCAGCCACTTTGATGCTTATCGCCCAAGTGGAGATGGACGGCGTGTGGTCGGTGGATGGCGGCATGCATGCGCTGGCGCAGTGCCTGGCCCGCTTGGGGGCGCAGCGCGGTGTGCAGTTTCGCTACGGTCAATCGGTGCGCCGCATTCGCCTGTCGCAAGGCCGCGCTTGCGGGGTGCAACTGGCCAGCGGCGAGGCATTGGATGCCCAAGCGGTGGTGTTCAACGGCGATGTGGCGGCGTTGCGTGAGGGTTTGTTGGGTGAGGGCGATCTGTCCCGGGCCGTCAAGGGCCAGGCCCCCGAACGTTCTCTGTCGGCCATCACCTGGTCGATCAATGCGCCCACCAGTGGCTTTGCCCTGGAGCGCCACAATGTGTTTTTCCAAGACGACTACGCCAGCGAATTCACCGACATCTTTGACCGCGCGCGGCTGCCCCACAAGCCCACGGTGTATGTGTGTGCCCAAGACCGGGGACTCGCCGACACCCCCACAGGGCCCGAGCGGCTGCTGTGTCTGGTCAATGCCCCCGCGCTGGGCGACACCGACACCATCACCCCGGAGGCGATCGACCAATGCGAGCAAGCCAGTTTCCAATGGCTCCAGCGTTGTGGCCTGCAAGTGAGCTTGCAATCCCACAACCACGTGCGCACCACGCCAGCGCAATTCCACCAGCTGTTTCCGGCGACCGGCGGGGCCTTGTATGGCCAGGCGACCCACGGCTGGATGTCGGCCTTTGCACGCTCCAACTCGGCCAGCCGCATCCCGGGCCTGTTTTTGGCGGGGGGCAGCGTGCACCCGGGGCCGGGGGTGCCGATGGCAGCGCTGTCGGGCCAACTGGCGGCCGAGGCCGTGATGGCGCACCGCGCTTTGACCAAGCGGTATCACCCGGTGCTTACCTCTGGTGGTATGTCGACGCCCTGAGCGATGACGGCCAATGGGGCCTGAGCATCATCGCCTTTGTCGGCAGCGTGTTCTCGCCTTATTACGCCTGGGCGCGGCGCAATGGCGGACAACCCGCCCCAGACAACCATTGCGCCCTCAATGTGGCCTTGTACAGCCGGGGCGCCAAGCGCTGGACCATGACCGAGCGCGGCCAGCGCCACAACGCCCGCAATGCCGAGCGCTTTGTCATTGGGCCCAGCCAATTGCATTGGGACGGCGCGGCTTTGCACATCGACATCGACGAGGTGGGCGTGCCCATCCCACACCGCGTGCGCGGGCGCGTGACTGTGCACCCGCAGCAGCTGTTTGACTTCAGCACGCCCTTGGACAAGCTGGGGCGTCACCGCTGGGGCCCGCTGGCACCGCACGCCCGGGTCGAGGTGGCGTTGCAACACCCGGCCCAGCGCTGGAGCGGCCACGCCTATTTGGATTCGAACGAAGGCGACGAACCGATTGACACACCCTTCACCGAATGGGACTGGTCACGCAGCCCGATGAAAGACGGCAGCACGGCGGTGCTCTACGACGTGCAGGCCAAGGACGGCTCCGACACCTTGCTGGCCCTGCGCTTCACCCCGCAAGGGCGCATCGAGCCTTTCGACGCGCCGCCACGCCAAGCACTGCCGCGCACCGCCTGGGGCTTGCCCCGTCGCATGCGCAGCCCACAAGCCGTGCGCATCGCGCAGCAACTCGAGGACACGCCGTTTTACCAACGCGCCGTGTTGCAAAGCGAATTGCTGGGCGAGACGGTGCACAGCTTTCACGAAACCTTGAACGTGCCGCGCTTGGTCGCTCCCATCGTGCAAGCCATGCTGCCCTGGCGCATGCCCCGGCGAAGTTGAGGCACCCATGAACATGCCTGCCAGCTTGGTGGACGCGGTGATCGCCTTCACCGTCATGGAGTTTGTGATTTTGGTTTGGCGCCACCAGCGCACCGGGCGCGGCTTGGGCGCCGTGGCGCTGGCCACCGGACTGGCCCCGGGCCTGTGCCTGATGATCGCCCTGCGCCTGGCCGATGTGCCCGAGTTGCCCCTGCCTGCGGTTCTCGCCTTGGCTGGTGCCGGCCTGGCACATGCCTGGGACTTTCGGCGGCGGTTTGCGCAGGCGGATGCAGGGCGACAGGACTGAGGGCGTCTGAGCCTTCAAGCCCGCTGCATATACCCATACCGCAAATTGGTGCGCCCTTCACCATGCAAGTCGTATTCGGCGCGGGCCAGGGCCACGGGGTCGTTGTTCAGGGCTGCGCGTTGTTGCGCGGTGTAGCCATACAAGCGGGCTGAGTTGCCGCCGAAGATGGCGTTTTTCACCGGGCCGTCGGCTGCGCCCAGGGGGGCAAAGCCGTATTTTTCTTGCATCTGCTGCGGGATTTCCAAGCGCCGTAGGCCTTCGATTTGCCATTGCGGCGCGCCGGTCCACACCGCGTCCGAGCCCCACACGATGTGGTCGGCGCCCAGGCCTTTGACCAGTTGGCCCATCATGGCCGCGCACAAGCGCGGTTCAGCCAAGGTGCTTTGGGCAAAGATTTGACCCAGGTCGCCGTACACGTTTTTGACGCCGTACTTTTGCGGGATGTCGGCCAGGTCGGTGACCCAGTCGATGCGCCCGGTTTGTTCAAACTGATCCCAGCCCGTTTTTTGGGCGCCACCGGTGAAGCGAAACCCCGAGTGGTAGATGATGAAGTTCAGCTCAGGGAAGTCTTTGGCCGCTTTGCCCACGTCGCGCACGTCGGCGTATTTCAGAAGGTTGGGAAACTGCTGGGTGGTGGAGGGCGGGAAGAGGCCTTTGTGCACACACACATTGGCCAGGCTGGGTTTGGCTTTGCTCCACTTGACCAGTTTTTCATAAAACGGGTAGAGCAGTTTTTCGTCGTCCAAGTGCCAAGGGTGGCGCGCCAGGTGTTTGTTGGTGTTGTCGCCAATGGTGTAGCCCTTGAACGAATCGGGTTTCAAGGTTTCGTGGTCTTGCTCGGCTTTTTCCAGCCAGCCCGGCATGCCGGGCATGAAGATGGCGTGCGAGAACATGCGCTGGCTCCCCGCTTTTTGGTTGACATGGCTGCGCGCTTGCGCCTTCATCTCGTTGGTCAAAAACCAGTCACGCAGATCTTCTGAACCCGAGCCGGAGATGAGCGCCACCTTGGTGTCGCTGTCGAGGTAAATTTCTTTGAAGTAGTTGGCAAACTTCAAGTCGTCCAGGGTTTGCGGTTTGTTCACCAGGCTGGGGTTCCAGCCCGCTCTGCCCACCGCTTCGCGCGAGCGCACAAAGCCTTCGAGCCGGGTGTCGTCGCGCAAAAAGTGGGTGTGCATGTCCATGATGAACTGGCCCTTGAGCGCGTTGGCCCGGGCATTGGCCATCTCAGGGGTTTGCGCTTCGGCGCGACTGACCATGTACAGCGGGCCGTAGGTTTCGTTCATGGCCAAATAAGCGGCGGCCATGCCCGCAGCGCCTTGGAAAAATTTGCGCCGAGAGACGCCTTGTTTCTTGGCCAGCTCGCTGCCCAGCCGTTTGATGCGGGCTTCAAACTCGCGCTGCCTGGGCGTTTGGGCGGCCGGGTAAAACTCATCGCTGGAGACCGACTGGGTGGGGATGGGCGAGCGAAATTTGGCGCGCTCGGCTGGAATGAGCTTTTCCATTTCGTCGGGTGTCAGCATGGCGGTCTACTTTGTGGTGTGGGCATGGAGCCAAGGTTGTGATTGCCTGCCAATTTAGCCGCAAGCGTGCAGCCGTGCAAGGCCATCAACACCGGGTTTTGCGCGGCCTGAGTTCGCGTCAGGGGGCAGGTATCAGATAACTTTGGAACACGCCCACATGCACAAACGCGTTGTCGGCCGCGTCGGGCCACAGCTCGGCGCTGTGGAAGCGCACGTCATAGGTGGGCTCGTCGTGAGAGGGCACGCCGTGGGCGTGCGCGTCGGGGAAGGGGTAGGCCGGCGAGATGTGCACCACCACCCCGGTTTTGCCCCGGATGTAGCCGGGCGCACGCACATGGCCGCCCACATGCTCAAGCCGCACTTGCACCCGGTCGCCCACGCGAAATGTGTGCGCATCGGCGGCATTGCTGCGCCCGGCACCCAAAGGCAGGGCCAGCGGAAAGCGGCCACCGGCGCGTTGCTCCAAATCGCTCAAACTGAGCACGCCCTTTTCCACACACAGGGTGGCCAGGCTGGTCAGGGTGCGTTCGTAATAGCCCGCGCTCATGTAATGGCGCGGCTCCATGCGCTCAATGGCGTGGCGGTATTCGTCCATGTTGAAGATGCCGGCACGCACCGCCACACCGTAGAGGGCATTGATGCGTTTTTCCCATTCCTCATGGAACACCGCTGCATCGGTGCTGTGCACCACGGGCCCAAAGCCTTGCCGGCCACCGAGGTCGTGCACGCCGTCCATGCGCTTACAGCCGGGTCACGCCAATCATGGCGTCTTTGCTGATGATGGCGGCCAATTGCGCCTCACTCCAACCCTGGGTGTGGACCGGGCGCTGGGGCAACACCATGTAGCGGGTGTCGGCGGTGGTGTCCCACACCCGCAGTTCCATGGTGTCGGGCAAGTCCAGCCCCATCTCGCGCAACACGCTGCGCGACTCACGCACGATGCGGGCGCGGTAGTTCAGGTCTTTGTACCAGTCGGGGGGCAGGCCAATGACGGTGAAGGCGGTGCACGAGCACAAAGTGCAGCAAATCACGTTGTGCACTGTCGCGGTGTTCTCCAGGGCCACCAAGTGGCGGTGGTGGGGCGGTAACTCGATGCCCAATTCGGCCACGGCAGATTTGCCGTTGGCCAGCAAGCGCTGGCGATAAGCCGCGTCCACCCAGGCCTTGGCCACCACACGCGCACCACGCTCGGGCAGCCACACGTCTTCGGCGTTGTGAACACCTTGCTCAATGCCGGCTTTGGCGTCCAGGCCATGGGCTTGCAGGGCCGCTTCAATGGCAGCGGCGCGTTGCGGCAGGGAGGCGATGGCGGGTGTGTGGGTTGTCATCGGGGGGACGCTCAGTGGGGTGCGGTGCGCCAGTATATGGCGACCCGCAGGCTTCACATCACACGAGATCCTTGGGGGGCCCTGTGGGTGTGGCGCTGACGCAAGGCGCGGCGGCGCTGATCAGCTGTGGCGCG
>JBEDFU010000156.1:0-6510 GCA_041174965.1 Pseudomonadota bacterium
AGCCCAAAACAATTGGAATCTGACCCCAATTAACAATTAAGGCGCGGGGTTTTTGACGCCACTCACGACATGCCCAGCGGGCACGTGTTGGGCGGCGGATTCGATGTGGCCGGTTTGGTCGTCGAAGAAAAAGTCGGGCTCGAACTCGCGCAAAAACGCGCCTTTGTCCAGACCGCCAAGGAACATCGCTTCGTCGACCTCGATGTCCCAGTCCATCAGGGTGCGGATGGCGCGCTCGTGTGCGGGGGCGCTGCGGGCGGTGACCAAGGCGGTGCGGATGCGCATGCTCGGGGTGCCGGCGCGTTGCAAGCGGTGCAGCGCGGCCAGCAGGGGTTTGAAGGGGCCGGCCGACAAGGGCAGGGTGGCTTTGTCGCGTTCGTGGGCTTGAAAGGCCGACAGGCCTTGGGCGGCGAACACCTGCTCGGCCTCGTCAGAAAACAGCACCGCGTCGCCGTCAAAGGCGATGCGCACCTCGTTCGGGTGCGCCACCGACGCATGGGCCGAGTGCGGGTACACCTGCGCAGCGGGCACACCGGCGTCGAGTGCGGCGCGCACATCGCTCAGGTGGGCGGATAAAAACAAATTCGCGTTCAACGGCTTCAGGTAACGCCACGGCGGCTGGCCGCGGGTGAAGCTGCCGCGCTGGATGGGCAGGCCGTAGTGCTGGGCCGAGCGAAACACCCGCATGCCGCTGACCGGGTCGTTGCGCGACAAGATCACCACCTCCACTTGGGGGGCATCGCCTTGGTTGAAAGCGAGCAACTTTTTCACCAGCGAAAACGCCACGCCGGGCTTGGCCGGTTGCTCCAAGCGCTCGAGTTGCAGCTTCATATAGGCGCGGTCGTCGCTTTGTTCGAAAAAGCGGTTTTCTTCTTCAAAGTCGAACAAGGCGCGCGATGAAATCGCCACCACCAATTGGCCGTCCAGGGTCACGCCCATGGGGCACCTGTGGGGGAGATGGCCGCGAAATGAATGGTCATGTCAGCGCACCCATTGGTTGAGTTGGATGATGGGCAGCATCACCGCCAGCACGATGAGCATGACCAAGCCACCCATGGCCACGATCAGCAGCGGCTCCAAAATGGTGGCCAGTTGCATGGCGCGGCGTTGCACATCGTTGCCCAGTTGCTCGGCACAGCGCTGCAGCATCTCGGGCAAGCGGCCGGTTTGTTCGCCTTGGCGCACAAACATGGGCAGCAAGCTGGGCAAGCGGCGGTGGTAGGCCAGGGCCTGGGCCAAGGGCGCGCCTTCGCGCACCAGTACCTCGGCTTGCAAGGCGTCGGCACGCAGGGCTTGGTTGGACAAGGTGTCGGCTGCTGCGTGCAGGGCACGCAAGATGGGCACGCCCGCTCCAGCGAGCATGGCCAAGGTGCTGGCAAAGCGCGCCGCGTTGTAGCCGCGTGCCAGCGGCCCCACCAGCGGCAGGCGCAGCCACAGCGCGTCCCAGCGCTCGCGCACCGCCGGTTGGCGCAGCGCTTGCCACATGAAGGCGCTGCCCGCCAGCAGCAGCAAGGCGGCATAGACCCAACCGGTTTGCACCGCGTGGCTGATGGCCAGCATCACCACCGTCAGGGTGGGCAAGCTGCGCTGGCTGCTCTGAAAAACGGTGGCCACCTGGGGCACCACATAAGCCAGCAAAAACAGCACGATGAGCATGGCCACTGCGCTCACGATGGCCGGGTACAAGGTGGCCGCCAGCAGTTTGGCACGCAGGGTTTGTTGTTGCTCCAAATCGTCGGCCAAGCGCTCCAGCACCGCGCCCAAATGGCCGCTTTGCTCGCCCGCAGCGACCACCGAGCGGTACACCGGCGGGAACTCCCTCGGGTGCTCGCCCAAGGCTTGGGCAAAGGTCGATCCGGCGTTGACCTCGGCGCGCAAGGCGGCCACCAAATGGTGTTGGCGCGGTTGCTCGGCTTCGTCGGCCAAGGCGCTCAAGGCACGCTCCAGCGGCAGGCCCGCGCCAACCAAGCCGGCCAGTTGGCGCGTCCAGGTGGTGAGTTCGCTGCGGCTGAGCGCCGCGCTGTGCCAGCCGCTTTGCTGGGCGGTTGGGCTGTTGCCCGCACCCAAAGCCGACAGGTTCAGCGGCACCAAGGCCTGGGCGCGCAATTGGTTGCGCGCGGCGCGCGCCGAGTCGGCTTCGACCACGCCACTTTGGGTGGTGCCTTGGGCGTCCAGGGCTTGATAGGCAAAGGCGGGCATGGCGCTGGGCTCAGTCGCGGGTGACGCGCAACAGCTCTTCGCGGCTGGTCAGGCCCAGGGCCACCAGGCGTTCGCCGTCTTCGCGCAAACTGCCCAGGCCATTGCGCTGGGCTTGACGGTGCAGGTCGCTTTCGCTGGCACGGTTGTGGATCAGGCCGCGCAAGGCTTCGTCCACGCTGAGCAATTCAAAAATGCCGGTGCGACCTTGGTAGCCAGTGTGGCCGCACACCGCGCAACCACTGCCGTGGCAGGCGGTGCAGGTTTTGCGCACCAAGCGCTGGGCCAACACGCCCAGCAGCGAGGAGCTGAGCAAAAACGGCTCGATGCCCATGTCGGTGAGGCGGGTGACGGCGCTGACCGCGTCGTTGGTGTGCAAGGTGGCCAGCACCAAGTGGCCGGTGAGCGAGGCCTGAACCGCAATTTGCGCGGTTTCATGGTCGCGGATTTCGCCGATCATGATGATGTCTGGGTCTTGGCGCAAGATGGCGCGCAAGGCCTTGGCAAAGTCCAAATCGATCTTGGGGTTGACCTGGGTTTGGCCCACGCCAGGGAGCTCGTATTCGATCGGGTCTTCCACCGTCATGATGTTGCTGTGTGCCGCGTCCAGCCGCTGCAGCGCCGCATACAGCGTGGTGGTTTTGCCCGAACCGGTGGGGCCGGTGACCAGCACAATGCCGTGCGGTTGGGCGATGAGGTGCTCAAAGCGCTGCAAGGTGGGGCCTTGCATGCCAATCGACTCCAGCGACAGGCGCGCGCCGCTTTTGTCGAGCAAGCGCAACACGGCGCGCTCGCCATGGGCGCTGGGCAAGGTGGAGACACGCACATCGATGGCGCGCTGGCCCAGGCGCAAAGAGATGCGCCCGTCTTGGGGCAAGCGTTTTTCGGCGATATCGAGCAAGGCCATGATCTTCAAGCGCGAAATCAGCGCGGCGTGCAAAGCGCGGTTGGGTTGCACCACCTCGCGTAAGCCGCCATCGACGCGAAAGCGCACGCTGGAGTGGCGCTCAAAGGGCTCGATGTGGATGTCGCTGGCGCCGTCGCGCGCGGCCTGCGACAACAAGGCGTTGAGCATGCGGATGATGGGCGCGTCGTCGGCCGATTCGAGCAGGTCTTCGACGGCCGGCAGGGCTTGCATCATGCGCGCCAAATCGGCCTCGCCCTCGACCTCGGTGACCACCGCGGCGGCGCTCGATCCGGCACCGGCGTAGGCAGCGCTGATGCGCTGGGCCAGGCTTTGCGCGTCCAGGTGTTGCCACTGGCGCACCGGGTGCAGGCGCAGCACCTCGCCCCAGGCGCCCGGGTCCGGTTGGTCGCTGTGCCACAGCGTCAGTTGCTGGCCGTCGTCCTCCAGCAGCAGCTGGTGGCTGCGGGCAAAGGCATAGGGCAAGGGGTGGCGCATGGGTGGCTCAGGCGGTCATGCGCTCAGCGGTTGGGCGCGCCGCTCTTGGGTGGTGCAGTCGGTGCGGTCGCCGCAGGAGCTGCTATGGGCAGGGGCGGCAACACCGCCGCGCCGTCGATGCCCAGCACCGGGTTGGGCGCGGGTTGCGATTGCAGTTGCAAGCCCATCATTTGTTGGTAGCGGCTTTGCGACAAGGCATCGGTTTGGCTGCCGTCGCGCACCACCACCGGGCGCAAAAACACCATCAGGTTTTTCTTGCTGCGCTCGCGCTTTTGGCCTTTGAACAAATTGCCAAAAAACGGGATGTCGCCCAAACCCGGCACCTTGCTCAGGTTGTCACTGGACTCGTCGGTGAGCAAGCCGCCCAGCACCACGATGGAGCCGTCTTCGACCAACACATTCGATTCGATGGAGCGTTTGTTGGTGGTCGGCCCGCCGGTGGAGGCGGCGGTGGTTTTGTCGATGCTCGACACCTCTTGGTAAACGGCCAAGCGCACCGTGCCGGTCTCGCTGATTTGCGGGCGCACCCGCAGGGTCAGGCCCACGTCTTTGCGCTCAAAGGTGTTGAATGGGGTGGCCGCCGCGCTGCCCAGCACCACGCTGCCGGTGGTGAAGGGCACTTGCTGGCCGACCACGATCTTGGCCTCTTCGTTGTCCAGCGTCAGCAAGGTCGGTGTGGACAAGATGTTGGCGTCGCCATTGGTCTGCAAAAAATTGGCCAAGGCGCCCAGCATGTAGACCCCGCCCACGCTTTGCACCGCGGCGATGTTCAAGCCCGCGCCCACGGCCGCTTTGGTGGGGTCAACCGATAGTTGCGCGAGGTTGGAGCCGCCCACCTTGGCCGGGTCAAAGTTGGTGCCCATCACGCCCAGGTTGCCGCCGCTCGAGCCCACCACGTTTTGCCACTGAAAGCCAAACTGGGCCAGTTTTTCGGCATTCACCTCGGCGATCAGGCTCTCCACCAGCACCTGGGCGCGGCGTTGGTCGAGCTTGTCGATCACGGCGCGCAACTGGCGGTATTGCGGCTCCGGCGCGCTGATGATCAGCGAGTTGGTCGCTGGGTCGGCCTGGATTTGTCCGCCGGTGCTGGGTTGGTTGGTGGCGGTGCTGCTGCCCATGGGCGCAGTGGTGCCCCCGGTTGGGTTGGGTTGGGCCAGTGTGGCGGTGGGGGTGCCCGGTGCGTTGCTGCTGCCTTGGCCGGTGAGCGCCGCGCGCAAGGTCACGGCCAGCTTGGTGGCCTCGGCGTTTTTCAGGTAGACCACATGGATGTTGCCGCTGGCCAGCGCCGAGCTGGGTTGGTCGAGCTTTTCAATCAGGCTGCGCACCTGGGCCACGCGGGCCGGGTTGGCCGCGCGCAAGATCAAACTGTTGGCGCGGGGTTCGGCCATCACCGTGGTTTTGAAGCTGTTGTCGGTGGTATTGGCCGGTCCTGGCGCGCCCCCGCTGGCACCGGGTTCGAGCAGGCGCGTGACCAGCGGCGCCAGTTCGCTGGCCATGGCGTGCTTGAGCACGATCACCTCGATGTCGCTGGCATTGGCCACGTCCAGTGCGGCGATGATGCGGCCCAAGCGCTGCAAGTTGTCGGCGTAGTCGGTGATGATCAGCGAGTTGTTGCCGGGGTTGACGTTGATGGTGTTGTTGGGGCTGATCAGCGGGCGCAACACTGCCACCAGGTTGTTGGCGTTTTCAAAATTGAGTTTGAAGATGTGCGTCACCACCTGACCGGCGGGTGCCGCGGCGGCCGTTTGGGTGCCGCTGGGGTTGGGCACTTCGGTCACGCCGCCGCCTTGCAGTTTGGCTTCGGCCTCGGGCACCACTTTATATAAGCCATTGCTCACCACCATGCTGAAGCCTTGCAGCCGCAGGGTGGCCAAAAACTGGTCCCAAGCCACGGCGGGCGACACCGGTTTTTCGGTGCTCAGGTTGATGCTGCCCTTGACCCGGGGGTCGACCACCAGGTTGCGCCCGGTCAAGCCGGCCAGGGTGCGCGCCACGGCTTCGATGTCGGCATTGACAAAGTTGAGCACGATGGGCTGGCCGGGTTTGGTGGTTTGCGCCCAGCCGGTGCTGGCCAGGGCACAGCACAGGGCCAAGGCCAGGGCGTGGGAGGTAAAGGGTTTCATGTGCATCAGCCTATTTTGAACGAGGACCGTGGCCCTTGGCGTTGGCCCATCAAATTGAGTAAATTGTTCAGTGCCGCTTCGTGTTCGGGCGCGGCGCTGGCCTCACCGCTGAACACCAGGCCCTGTCCCTGCCAATGGCCTTGGCCGCTCAGTTGCAGCCGCCCGTTGAGGGTGGTCAGCGACAAGGTGGTGCGGGCACCGCCTTGCAAATCGAGCTGGTAGCTGCCCAGCGGGCGCAGGGTGGACAAGCGCACCGACACATCCAGGGCTTGCAAGCGCAACAGGCCAGCCATTTGCCAGCCCTGAGGCCCGCTGTGGAGTTGGGTTTGTTGGCTGTTGATCTGAATCCAACCCTGGGCTTGCAAGGTGTTCCAGGGCGCGCCCAAGCCGGTCAGCAGCTCGGCGGGCCAGCGCGACTGGCCATCGGCCAAGCGGATGTGCCCCCCATCGCGGCCCGGTTGCCACTGCAGCGCCAAGGGCGTGGTGGTGCAGCAGTCGGCACTGACTTGCAGCGAAAGCCCTGGGCCTTGGTGGTTCCACTGGGGGCGCAATTGCCAACGCACCGCACCAGGCAAGGCTTGGGCATCGCTGGCGCGGGCGCCAGCGGTCAGCACCAATTGGGCTGTGCCGTCCCACACGCTGCCGCTGGGCTGGCGCAATTGCAGCCGCCCCTGGCTGGCCGCATTCACCGCTTGGGCCAACCAAAGCGCCGGTGCCAGCACCCCAGCGGCGACCACGGCGCCGATCAGCCCGCCGGAGACAGCCCAGCCCCAGGCGCGGTTGAACGGG
>JBEDFU010000157.1:0-11186 GCA_041174965.1 Pseudomonadota bacterium
CGCCTGGGCGTGAGCGATCGCCATTTGCGCCGCATCTTGCACACCCACGTGGGTGTCACGCCGTCTCAATATCGCCAAACCCAACGCTTGTTGCGGGCCAAACAACTGTTGATGGACACGCACCTGCCCATGGCGTGGGTGGCCTTGCTCAGCGGGTTTTCCTCAGCCCGCCAATTCAACCGCGCTTTTGCGCTGCATTACCAACTCAATCCCTCGCAATGCCGCGCCAGCACGTCATGCGCAGACAGCACGCGCATTCGCCTGTCCTACCGCCCCCCGTTTGACCACCCAGCCATGTTGGCTTTTTGTCGCCAACGCGCCGTGCCAGGTTTGGAGTGGTGTGAAGCCCACGCATCGGGGGATGACAGTTTCAGCCGCATCCTGACCTTGGAAACGCCCAAGGGCTTGTGCCATGGCTGGCTGCGTTTGCAGTTGGATGCCACCCGACATGAGGTGGGACTTCAAATCAGCGACTCGTTTTGGCCCCATTTATCTGCGGTGCTCACCCGGGTGCGCTGGGCTTTGGACTTGGATGCCGACCCTTCGGCCATGGAAGCGGTTTTGCAAGCGGACTTCCCCCGAGGCTGCGGCATCCGCGTGCCGGGTGCCTGGAACGGTTTCGAGCTGGCCGTGCGCGCCGTGCTGGGGCAACAGGTCAACGTGGCCGCAGCACGTACCTATGCCCAACGTTTGGTGCACCGCCTGGGCACGCCGGTCAGCACCCCTTGGGCCGCACTGAGCCATGCCTTTCCCACGCCAGATCAGGTGCTGGCCGCCAGCCCCAACCAGTTGGGCGGGTTGGGCATCGTCAAACAGCGGCAAAAAGCCCTGCATGCCTTGGCGCAAGCGGTATCGGCGGGATTGGATTTGAACCCCGGCCCCCATGTGGCCGAGCGCGTGCAAGCGCTGATGGCCTTGCCTGGCATTGGCGCGTGGACGGCGCAGTACATTGCCATGCGTGCCCTGCGCTGGCCCGATGCATTTCCCGCCGGGGACTTGGTGGTGCAACAACGCCTGGGCGTGCGCGCTGCGCCCAACCCGGCGCGTGCGGCCAGCGAACGCGCCCTGCGTTGGCAACCTTGGCGCAGCTATGCCGTGTTGCGGCTTTGGCAAACACAGGAGACATGATGCTGGTATGTAAAACGATTCGCACCCCTCAAGGGCCGATGCTGCTTGCCGCCAGTGAGGCCGGCTTGGCCGGGACTTGGTTTGAAGGCCAAAGCCACCACCCCGATGCAAGTGAATGGCCGGTGGTGCGCGAGCAACGCTGGATCGACCTTGCTGAACAAGAGCTGACCGCTTATTTCAAAGGCGAAGTGCAGGTGTTCCATACCCCGCGTGTGCCCGCCTGGGGAACGGCATTTCAACAAAGCGTGTGGCGGGCCTTGTGTGCCATTCCTCACGGCAGCACTTGCAGCTACGGCCAACTCGCCGCGCAGTTGAACAAACCGCTGGCGGTGCGCGCCGTGGGCGCGGCCGTGGGCCGCAACCCCTGGAGCGTGATCGTGCCCTGCCACCGGGTGCTCGGTGCGCAAGGCCAGCTGACCGGTTATGCGGGGGGCTTGGAGAGAAAGCGCGCCTTGCTCAACTTAGAGGGTGTGGCGATTTAAGTCGCGCCCGATTGGTTGCATCGGTGGGCCACAGCCGGCTGGCTGAGGAGGTGGCGCCAGATGGTCGCCGGGCCACACGGCATCGATGCGACGCAAGGCTTTGAAGCAGCAACTCCCTAAAACAGCAAAAGACAGCCTTATGCAGCGTCAGGCTGCTGCGCGGGTGCCGCTTGTTGAAAGGCCTCCAAGGCCATGCAAGCCGCATCCACCGCCGTGATGAGCGGCCAGCGCGCCATGTCCAGCTTGAAGCGGCGTGCGCTTTCGACCTGAGGCACCAAGTACACATCGGCCAAACCGGGGCGGTCGCCAAAGCTGAAAGTCCCACGGCGAAGATCGGCGGCCAACATGGCTTCATAAGCATCAAAACCTTGGGTGATCCAGTGGCCGCACCAGGTGTTGATGGCGGCCTCGTCGGTGTTCAAGGTGTGGCGCAGGTATTCCAAGATGCGCCGGTTGTTGATGGGGTGGATGTCACAAGCAACCATCGCGGCCAAAGCGCGCACGCGGGCGCGGTCATCGGGCGTGGTGGGCAACAGCGCTGGTGTGGGGTGGGTTTCTTCCAGCCACTCGATGATGGCCGGCGACTGGGTCATGACTTGGCCGTCTTTGACCAAGGTCGGCACCAAACCTTGCGGGTTCAAGGCTTTGTAGTCGGCACTTTGGTGCGCTTCGGTGCGCAGGTCCACCGCCACATATTCGGTGGCCAAGCCTTTGAGGTTCAAGGCGATGCGCAAGCGATGCGAGGTGCCCGAGCGAAAAAAGCTGTAGAGCTGCATGGGGCTTCAGGCGCGGACTTCGTAAACACCCAACTTGCGGTGCAGGGGCGCTTCGTCGGCCAAGAAGAAGAAGGCCGGTTGGCTGCTCGAGCGGTTGCTCACGGTGACCGGGGTGTAGCCCGGTGCGCAGCAGGTGTCGGCCTCGACCAGGTGGAATTTTTGCGCTTCGATGGCCACATCGGCTTGGCCTTCGATCAGGTGGAACACACAAGCGGGCGAGCGGGCGGGCATTTGCAAGGTTTGGCCCGGGCGCAGCATCATGGCGTAAAAGCCCAAGATGTTTTCCACATCCGTGCCGGTCTCGGGGTTGACGTAGGTGATTTGCACCGATGGCTCTTGCGGGTTGTCCTGCGACAGGGTCAGCAAGGCTGCACGTGCTTGGTCCCAGGGGTAGCGCAGCATCGGATAGGGCTTGCTGCCGCGCACAAACATGCGCGTGGGCGCCATCCCGCCGTGGGCATAAATGCGGTCACCGCGACCAGGCACCGTGGTTTGGGCGTCGCCATTGACGTGGTAAGAGGTCTCGAGGTAATAAATGATGGGCAGGTCCAGCACATCCAGCCACACCACCGGGTCGGTGCCGTCGTGGCCATGCTCGTGCCACAAGCCGGTGGGGGTGAGGATCAGGTCACCCCGGCTCATCGGGCATTTTTCGCCGTCGACCGTGGTGTAAGCGCCCTCGCCCTCAACGATCATGCGCACCGCGTTGGGTGTATGACGGTGTGAAGGTGCCCACTCGCCGGGCAGCAGCAACTGCATGCCCAAATAGATAGCGGCACTGGCTTGCATCTTGTCCAGGCCGTGGCCCGGGTTGGCCAACACCAAGACGCGGCGCTCGGCTTTTTCAATGGGGGTGAGTTCGCCCGCTTGCAACAACAAGGGTTTGATGTCTTTGTAAGACCAATGGGTGGCGCGGGTGTTGGGTCGGGG
Source organism: Pseudomonadota bacterium (assembly GCA_041174965.1). GTDB lineage: Bacteria > Pseudomonadota > Gammaproteobacteria > Burkholderiales > Burkholderiaceae_C > Limnohabitans. The sequence goes on from JBEDFU010000157.1 coordinate 3,317, forward strand.
CTTGGTGGGCGGCAAAACGCCACGCAAGCTCGGCCACAAGGGCACCAAATTGTGCGAAGCCAAAGCCTCCACATATTCGGTGGGCAAATCGGACAGGCTGCCGAGGTCGTTCATGGCGTTCATGCGGTTCTCCTTGTGTGTCAATGGGCGGCCAAACAATTGGCCACGTTCCAGCCGTAGAGCCATTCGAGGGCGTCGTAAAAACGCTCGGGGGTGCGACCGCGCCACAGTTCGTTGCGCACCAAGCGCTCAACGTCCTTGACATGGAACAAGCGCCCCATCTCACGCGCCGACAAAACGATGCGGGCGGTGCGCGCCACGCGTGAGCGCTGGTACAAATCAAAGGCGCTGACCCAGTCTTTGTTGGTGACGCGCAAAGCCTCGCCCAAGGTGACGGCGTCTTCCATGGCCATGCAACCGCCCTGGGCCATGTACTGGGTGGTGGGGTGGGCGGCGTCGCCCAACAAGGTGACGCGGCCATAAGACCATTGGCCAATCGGGTCGCGGTCGGCCGTGGCCCAGCGCCGCCACGATTTGGGCAGGTCCAGCAGTTGGCGCGCCTTGGGGCAAATGCCCTGAAAGTAGCTCAACACCTCTTCGCGGCTGCCGTCGGTCACGCCCCACTCTTCGGTTTGCCGACTGTGGAAGGTAACCACCACGTTGTATTGCTCACCCCCGCGCAGCGGGTAATGCACCAAATGGCAATTGGGGCCGACCCAAATGCTGGCCGCGTTCCATTGCAAGTCCACAGGGAATTCGTTTTTGTCGACCACCGCGCGGTACACCACATGGCCGGTCACCTTGGCCGGGTCGCCCACATATTGCTCGCGCACCACAGACTTGACGCCATCGGCACCAATCAGCGCTTGACCGTGGTGGGCGTTGCCATGTTGGTCGTGCACCGTGACGCTGTCGGCGCTTTGCTCGGTGCGCACGATTCGGGTGGAGGTCAAAAACGACACCTGGTCGGAGGCTTTGACACCGTCGTACAGCGCCATGTGGGCATCGGCGCGGTGGATCACCGCATAGGGGTTGCCAAAGCGCTGGCGAAAGGCTTCACCGGTGGGGATGTACCCGACTTGTTGCTCGTCGATGGCGTCGTGCATCACCATGTAATCGGTGTACACCGCTTTGGAGCGGGCTTGGGGGCCCACACCCAGCGCATCAAAAGCATGGAAGGCATTGGGGCCCAATTGAATGCCCGCGCCAATTTCGCCAATTTCAGGCGACTGCTCAAACACCTTGACGCTGAAACCTTGGCGCACCAGGGCCAAAGCCGCGGCCAACCCGCCGATACCGCCGCCGGCCACCAACACCGGCAAAGCTTGTTTGTTGCTCATGAACACATCCTCATCATGCGACAAGTTTAGTGGACGCGATGGCCACCCACGCGCGGGCTGTCACAGACCCAACAAGCGCACCGCATTGCCCTTCAAAATGCCGGGCATCACCTCGGGCTTGAAGCCAGCCACCTCAAAGTCCTTCATCCAGCGCTCGGGCGTGATCAAGGGGTAATCGCTGCCAAACAGCACCTGGTCTTTGAGCAAAGTGTTGGCGTACTGCACCAGTTGCTTGGGAAAGTACTTGGGGCTCCAACCCGACAGATCAATCCACACATTGGGTTTGTGCGTGGCCACCGACAGGGCCTCGTCTTGCCAGGGAAAGCTCGGGTGCGCCATGACAATTTGCATGTCGGGCCAATCGATGGCCACATCGTCCAGGTGCATGGGGTTGCTGTAGGCCAGACGCAGACCGCCGCCGCAGCGCATGCCCGAGCCGATGCCGCTGTGGCCGGTGTGAAAAATGGCGGGCAATTTGTGGTGGTTGATGACGTCATAGATGGGCCAGGCCATCTTGTCGTACGGGTGATAGCCCTGCACCGTTGGGTGAAACTTAAAACCGCGCACACCTTCTTTTTCGATCAAGCGCTCGGCCTCGCGCGCACCCATCTTGCCCTTGTGCGGGTCGATGCTGGCAAAAGCGATCATCATGTCGCTGTTGTCGCGCGCGGCCTGGGCGATTTCTTCATTGGGGATGCGGGTGCGGCCCAGTTGAGATTCGCTGTCCACGGTGAACATCACCAAGCCGAGTTTGCGCTCGCGGTAATAGGCCACCGTTTCGGCAATGGTGGGGCGGCGGTTGGAGCCAAAGTACTTGTCGGCGGCGCGGTCGTATTCCTCGCCATAGTTGTCGAACGGGTTGCGGCAACTCACCTCGGCATGGGTGTGGATGTCGATGGCGATCAAATTGGCGTGGTCCATGGTTTCTCCAGTGGTTGATGTGCAGGCCATTCCCAGTTCCTAGGGAAAACACGGGGATTTGTCAGCCCTTGTTGGCTTGAAATAGTTATAAAACATAACCATAATCGATTTAAACGACTTTGACAACCAGGATCCACCCCATGCCCTCTGCACATCTGCACATCGAACACCGCGACGCTGTGGCCCTGGTGCGACTGACGCGCCCGCTCAAGCGCAATGCCTTGAACGATGGCTTGATCGCCGAATTGCAGCAGGCTTTTGACCACATGCCGTCCTCGATACGGGCCGCGGTCTTGCATGGTGAGGGCGATCACTTTTGCGCCGGTTTGGACTTGAGCGAATTGCAAGAACGCGACGCCGGCCAAGGGATGATGCATTCACGCACCTGGCACCGCGCCTTGGACGCCATGCAGTTTGGCCCGGTGCCCGTCATTGCGGCTTTGCACGGCGCCGTGGTCGGCGGCGGGTTGGAGTTGGCCAGCGCCTGCCACATCCGGGTGGCCGATGAAAGCGCTTTTTACGCCTTGCCCGAGGGCACGCGCGGCATTTTTGTCGGTGGCTCGGGGGCGGTGCGCATCCCCAAGCTGATTGGCGTGGCGCGCATGACCGACATGATGATGACCGGGCGGGTGTACAACGCCACCGACGGCGAGCGCCTGGGCTTTGCCCAATACCTGGTGCCCACGGGCAGCGCTTTGGACAAGGCGCTGGAGCTGGCCCAGCGCGTGGCCACCAATGCCCCGCTGACCAATTACGCCTTGATGCACGCCCTGCCGCGCATCGCCGAACAATCGGCCGATCACGGTTTGTTCACCGAGTCCATGATCTCGGCCATCACCCAAGCCGCCCCCGAGGCCAAGCAGCGGGTGCGCGACTTTTTAGAAGGCCGCGCGGCCAAGGTGCAAAAAGCATGAATACCAGCGCCAGCCCCCGCTACCGCCCCATGCGCTTTGGCGTCACCGAGGTGGATGTGCGCCATGCCCCCGGCGGCGTGCAATACGTGCGCGGCGTGGGCGAACTCGCACCGCCCCCCGACCGCATGACCGACCGCTTGTTGCATTGGGCCAGCGTGGCCCCCGATCGCACCTTGTTTGCACGCCGAGAAGCCGCCGCCGGGGGGGAGCGCGGGGACTGGCAACACATCAGCTACGCCCAGGCCATCCACTGGGCCCAGCGCATCGGCCAAGCACTGCTCACACGCGGTCTGGGCCCCGAGCGTCCCGTGGTGATCTTGTCGGAAAACAGCCTAGAGCACGCCATGCTGGCCCTGGCCTGTGTGTATGTGGGCGTGCCCTATTGCCCGGTGTCACCAGCGTATTCGCTGATCAGCCAAGACTTTGAAAAACTGCGCCACATCTTGGATTTGCTGCAACCCGGCCTGGTGTTTGCCAGCGACGCCCAGCGCTATGGCAAGGCCATCCACGCCACCGTGGCGGCCGATGTGGAGGTGGTGCTGCATGAGGGTGTTTTGAGCGAACGCCCCACCACCACTTTGGCGACTTTGATGGCCACCCCGGCCACGGCGGCGGTCGATGCGGCCATGCGCGCCACCGGGCCGGACACGGTGGTGAAGTTTTTGTTCACCTCAGGCTCGACCAAGCTGCCCAAAGGGGTGATCAACACCCAGCGCATGTGGTGCGCCAACCAACAGCAAATGTGCCAGTCCATGCCCTTGCTGAGCGAAGAGCCGCCGGTGTTGGTCGACTGGCTGCCGTGGAACCACACCTTTGGCGGCAACCACAATGTGGGCCTGACGATCTACAACGGCGGCACCTTGTACATCGACGACGGCAAGCCCACCCCCGCCTTGATGGGCGAAACCCTGCGCAACCTGCGCGAGGTGGCACCCACCATTTACTTCAATGTGCCCACCGGCTTTGAGGCCATCTCCAACGCCTTGCAAACCGACGACGCGCTGCGGCGCAATTTGCTCAGCCGGGTGCGCATGTTTTTCTACTCGGGCGCGGCCCTGGCCCAGCCCATTTGGGACCGCTTGCACGCGGCCCAAGAGCGCGAGATCGGCGAGCGCATCGTCATGGGCACGGGCCTGGGCATGACCGAATCCGGCCCCTTCGCGGTGTTTGTGCCCAACCACCATGTGCGCGCTGGCGACTTGGGCCTGCCCACCGTGGGCATGACGCTCAAATTGGTGCCCATGGGCGACAAAACCGAGGTGCGCTACCACGGCCCCAACATCACGCCCGGCTACTGGCGCTCACCGCAAGAAACCGCCGACGCTTTTGACGAAGAAGGTTTTTTCTGCACCGGCGACGCGGTGCAATGGATCGACCCCGCACGCCCCGAGTTGGGCCTGAAATTCGATGGCCGCATCGCCGAAGACTTCAAGCTGGCCACCGGCACCTTTGTCAGCGTCGGCCCCTTGCGCGCCAAAATCATCGCTGCGGCCGCACCTTATGTGCAAGACGCAGTGATCACAGGGCTGAACTTGAATGAAGTCGGCGCCATGCTGTTTCCCACACCCGCCCTGCGCCAATTGGCCGGTTTGGACGCCAGCGCCCCCATGGCCGATGTGGTCGCCAGCGCCCCCGTGCAAGCCCATTTTCAAGGGGTGATCAACCGCTTGGCCGCCCAGGCCACCGGCAGCGCCAACCGGGTGGCGCGGGCCATCATCTTGACCGAGCCCCCGTCCATCGACAAAGGCGAGGTCACCGACAAAGGCTCAATCAACCAGCGCGCCGTGCTCAAGCACCGCGACGCCTTGGTGCAAGCCTTGCATGCCGGACAGGCCGAGCACACCTGGCTGCCCCAAGCCTGAACTGAGCGACTTTTCCCCCAAGACAGACAACCCCTTTTTTCAACCCACCCCGCAGTACACCCACAGGAGACAAACCATGCAACAACGACGCGACTTCCTCAAACACGCTGCCACCCCGCTGGCCCTGGCCGCCTTGAGCCCGCTGCAAGCTTGGGCACAAAACACCAGCTTGCCCCTGGAACAAGTGAAGATCGTCAACGGCTTTCCCGCTGGCGGCACGGCCGACGTGACCAGCCGCCGCATCGGTGACAAATTGGCCGGATCGGCCTACTCGCGCGGCCCCGGCGTGGTGGAAAACAAAACGGGTGCGGCCGGCCGCATCGCGGTCGAGGCCGTGAAAAACGCCGCCCCCGATGGCGCCACCTTGCTGCTCACACCCTATTCCATGATGTCGATTTACCCGCACATCTACAGCAAGCTGTCGTACGACCCGTTCAAAGACTTTGTGCCCGTGTGTCTGGCCTCCATGCTCGCCCACGGCTTGGCCGTCGGACCGATGGTTCCGGCCAGCGTGAAAACCGTCAACGACTACCTGGCCTGGGCCCGCGCCAACCCCAAGGACGCCAACTACGGCTCGCCCGCAGCGGGCTCCACCCCCCACTTTTTGGGCGCCTTGATGGGCCTGAGCCAAAACGTGGACTTGAAGCACGTGCCCTACCGTGGCTCAGTCCCCGGCGTGGCCGACATGATTGGCGGCCAATTGGCCTCGATGGTCACGCCGCATGGCGACTTCATCGCCAACCACAAGGCCGGCAAGATCCGCATCTTGGCCACCTCGGGCAAAGCCCGCTCGCCGTTTGTGCCTGAGGTGCCGACCTTTGCCGAACAAGGCTTTCCCGACCTGACGGTGGAAGAATGGTTTGGCTTTTACGCCCCCGCCAAAACGCCCACCGCCGTGGTCAATGCCGCCAACGCAGCGATCAATGCCGCCATCAAAGACCGCATGGTCATCGACAGCTTGGCCGTGTCAGGCCTGACCCCATTGGGTGGCACACCCGATGACATGGCGCGCGACATGAAGCGCCAGTACGACCACTGGGGGCCCATCGTCAAGCGCATTGGCTTCACCGCCGAGTCTTGATCCCCTGTGCGCCCGCTGCCATGACCCGTGCCGCTGCCCTGCCCCAGGCGCCTGCCCAGGGCGGGCCCACCAGCGGCAGGGTGTGCACCGATTTTTTGGACGGGCTGCTGGGCTACAACGCCCGGCGCACCAGTTTGCAATTGGTGGCTTGTTTTGTCCGTGATCTGACCGATTTGCAACTCAAACCCGTTGGGTTTTCGGTGCTGTGCTTGGTCGGGCACAACCCCGGCATCACCTCGCGCCAACTGTGCCAAACGCTGGACATCCAAGCGCCCAACTTGGTCGGCTTGGTCAGCGCCCTGACCGAGCGCGGTTGCCTGGAGCGCCTGCCCCACCCCACCGACGGCCGCGCCTGGGGCTTGCACCTGACCCCTGCCGGCGAAAGCCTGCTGGCACAGGCCGAAACCCGCATCCTGACCAGCGAGCAACAAGCCTGCGCCGGTTTGAGCACCGCCGAACAAGCCACCCTCAAGCAATTGCTGCAAAAAATCTACCTGAGCTGAGTTGCGCCCACTCAAGCCGGTTTGAGTGGCCCAACATGGCCTGAAACTGCTGCGACAGTTGCGCACTGTGGCGGCCAAGCCTCGGGCCCATAATCGCCGCTTTGCCCCCAAGACTTGGTCGCTCAAATGCTGACCAGCGCACGGCGGGTACCCCGCCCACCTTCGCCATGCCTCTTGTCCTGCCATCCATTCCCGTGCCTCAGTGGCTGGGCACCTTGCTGTTGGCATTTTTGGGCGCGCAAACCTGTATTTGGCTCCACACCCCGATCCCCTGGATGCTGGGGCCCTTGATCGTCACCGCCTGTGCCAGCATGGCGGGCGCACCCACCTACAGTTGGTCGTTCATGCGCAAATCCGGACAAGCCACGATCGGCTTGTCTTTGGGCCTGTACTTCACCCCAGACATGGTGGCACTGATTGGCCGCTTGTGGTGGGCCATTGGCTTGGCGATTGTTTGGTCGCTGGCCATGGGTTATCTGTGCGGCCTGTGGTTGTATCGCTTGAACAAGTCGCGCAACCCCGATTTGCAGCGCAGCACCACTTATTTTTCGGGGGCCATTGGTGGCGCCTCAGAAATGACCCAATTGGCCGAACGCATGGGCGGTCGCGCCGATTGGGTGGCCTCCGCACACAGCCTGCGGGTGTTGCTGGTGACCATCACCATTCCGTTTGCCATGCAGTGGGGGCAATTCAATCGACATGCCATGTGGCAAAGCAACCCGGTGGCCTTTGACCCCCTGGGCTTGGCCGCGCTGGTCGTGTTGAGTGGCTTGTCGATAGCGCTGCTGCTGCGTTTTCATTCGGCCAACCCCTGGTTTTTGGGCAGCTTGGCGGTGGGCATTGCGGTCACCGCGATGGGCCAGAGTTGGACGTCCATCCCCAGCACCATGTCGCAAGCGGCCCAACTGTTCATTGGCATCAGCCTGGGGGTTCAGTTCACCCCGCGTTTTTTGCGCACCGCGCCGCACTGGTTGGCCTCGGTGGGTGTGAGCACCTTGAGCATGATGGGCCTGTCGGTGCTGTTTTCTTGGTTGATCGCCCAAGCCATCGACTTGCCCACCGCCACCTTGGTGTTGGGCACCGCACCCGGGGGCATGGCCGAGATGACCATCACCGCCAAGGTCTTGCAACTGGGCGTGCCCATCGTCACCGCCTTCCAAGTCAGCCGATTGGTGGCCATCTTGGTGCTGGTTGGCCCCATTTACAGTTGGTGGGTCGAACCCAAAAATCGCCCCCACCCACGCACTTG
>JBEDFU010000158.1:0-3273 GCA_041174965.1 Pseudomonadota bacterium
ACCTGCCCAACCAAGACGATGTGTTCCCCGACAAAGAGCACTTTGGCCGCATCTTCTACAACCAAGCCAATATGAGCGCCCAAGGCATTGCGCAAATCGCGGTGGTCATGGGCAGTTGCACCGCGGGCGGCGCCTATGTGCCGGCCATGAGCGACGAGACCATCATCGTGAAAAACCAAGGAACCATCTTCTTGGGCGGCCCGCCCTTGGTGAAGGCCGCCATTGGCGAAATCGTCAGCGCCGAAGACTTGGGCGGCGGCGATGTGCACACCCGTTTGTCGGGGGTGGCCGACCACTTGGCCGACAACGACGCCCACGCCATCGCGCTGGCGCGTGAGGCCGTGGCGCGTTTGAACCACCGCAAAGAGGTGCAACTGGTCGTGCGTGAAGCCCGTGCGCCCTTGTACGACGTGCAAGAGTTGCACGGCGTGATTCCCACCGACACCAAAAAGCCCTATGACGTGCGCGAAATCATTGCCCGCATCGTCGATGGCTCAGAGATGCACGAGTTCAAGCCGCGCTTTGGCGCGACCTTGGTGTGTGGTTTTGCTCATGTGGAAGGCATGCCGGTGGGCATCATCGCCAACAACGGCGTGCTGTTTTCCGAATCGGCACAAAAGGGGGCGCACTTCATCGAGCTGTGTTGCCAGCGCAAAATTCCGCTGGTGTTTTTGCAAAACATCACCGGTTTCATGGTGGGGCGCAAGTATGAAAACGAGGGCATTGCCCGCCACGGCGCCAAGATGGTCACGGCTGTCGCCACCGCGCAGGTGCCCAAGTTCACCTTCATCATTGGCGGCAGCTACGGCGCGGGCAACTACGGCATGTGCGGCCGCGCTTTCAACCCACGTTTTTTGTGGATGTGGCCCAACGCCCGCATTTGCGTCATGGGCGGCGAGCAAGCCGCCAGCGTGCTGGCCACGGTGCGCCGCGACGGCATCGAGGCCAAGGGCGGCAGCTGGAGCGCCGATGAAGAGGCCAAGTTCAAGCAGCCGCTACTGGATCAATTTGCCCATCAATCCCACCCCTATTACGCCAGCGCCCGCCTGTGGGACGACGGCGTGATCGACCCCGCCGACACCCGACGTGTGCTGGCGCTGGGCTTGTCCGCCGCACTGAATGCGCCCATTCCCGAGACACGCTTTGGCGTGTTTCGGATGTAATCTTGTGGATTCACAGCTTTTAAATTCCGTTGGACCTTGGCCATGCGCATCAACATAGATATCAACAAAGACTTGTTGGCCCATGCCATGGAAGCTGGTGGTTTCAAAACGCAGCGTGAAGCCGTCGAAGCTGGCCTGCGTCTGGTGAGTCGGAGAAAAGTCTATGGCGGCTTGCTCGCTTTGCGTGGCAAATTGAAATGGGACGATTCGGCCCTTCAATTGAGAGAATCCAAAGCAGCCACCCCCAAGACGACCAGCCGCACGCGGGGAAAGGCGACATGAACTTGTTGAGCACCAATCCTTGCACAACGCTGAGGTGGGTCATTGCGAGCGAAGCGAAGCAATCCACAGCGGGATCGCTTCGTCGCAGCGCTCCTCGCGATGACGCATATGCCGGTCATTGCAATGACTCAAACCAATGTCATTGCGATGATTCACACAACTGTCATTGCGAGCCACTACGTCATTTCGAGCCACTCCGTCATTGCGAGCGAAGCGAAGCAATCCACCGTTGGATCGCTTCGTCGCTGCGCTCCTCGCGATGACCTCCAATTTTCAATAACCCCAAAATAATGCACCCACCATGAACCACATCTACCACCTGCCCGAACACCAAACCCTGCGCGACCAAATGCAGCGCTTTCTTGAACGCGAGGTCGAGCCTTTCGGCATGGAATGGGAAAAGGCCGGCAAAGTGCCACGTGAGGTGCTGCGCAAAATGGGCGAGGCCGGCTTTTTTGGCCTGATGTACGAGAGCGAATACGGTGGTGCCGAGGCCGATGCGCTGACCAATTTGGTGTTTGCCGAAGCGCTGTCGCAGTCCACGTTTGCCGGCTTCATCGTCAGCGTGTTGGTGCACACCGACATGGCCAGTCCGCATTTGCACCATGCCGGCACGCCTGCGCAAAAAGCCAAGTACATGCCCAGCATCATCGCCGGCGACACCATCAGTGCCGTCGCCATGACCGAACCCGGCGCGGGTTCTGACCTGTCAGGGATGCGGAGCACCGCCCAGCGTGACGGCGAGGGCTGGGTGCTCAACGGCACTAAGATGTTCATCACCAACGGCGTGCACGCCAATGTGTATTTCGTCGCGGCCAAAACTGGCCCTGGCAAACACCAAATGTCTATGTTCATCGTGGAAAAAGGCACGCCCGGTTTCAGCGTCGGCCGTTCTTTGGACAAAACCGGTTGGCTGTGTTCGGACACGGCCGAGTTGGTGCTCGACAACGTGCGCTTAGGCCCCGAGGCCTTGCTGGGCGAACAAGATAAAGGCTTTTACGCGCTGATGCGCAACTTGCAAACCGAGCGCATCGCTTTGGCGGCCATGGCCGTGGGCCACTGCCAACGCGCCATCGAGCTGACCTTGGACTATGTGCGCCAACGCCAAGCCTTTGGCAAAGCGCTGTGGGACATGCAGCACATTCGCCAGCGCATCGCCATGCTCGACGCCAAAACCCGCGCTGCGCGGCAACTCATGTACCACTGCGCCTGGTCGGTCACGCAAGAGCACGACATCGTGCAAGAGGTGTCCATGCTCAAAGCGCTGACCGGCGATTTGGTCAACGAGGTGGTGGGCGGCTGCCTGCAGTTTTGGGGCGGCATGGGCTATATGCGTGAAGCGCCCATCGAGCGCCTGTGGCGCGACGCCCGTGTGCTCGCCATCGGTGGCGGTGCCACCGAGGTGATGTTGGACGAAGTGGCCAAGCGCTACTGAGCCCGCCCCCTGTGCTGGCGGTCTGTGTGGCTGCCAGCCTTTTTTGATCCACTGAGAGCCGCCATTCATGAGCACCACCTGCATCGAAGTCCGTCACCCCAGCCCTGAGCGCACCGAGGTGTGGCTGAACCGGCCAGAGGTGCGCAATGCCTTCAACGACGCCATGATTGCCGAATTGACCCAGGCCTTTGCCGACATTGCGCGCGATCCCCAGGTGCGGGTGGTGTTGCTCACCGGGCACGGCAAAGCGTTTTGTGCCGGCGCCGACCTCAACTGGATGCGCGCCATGGCCGATTACAGCTGGGAACAAAACCGCGCCGATGCCCAAGGCCTGGCCGATATGTTGTGGGCGCTGGACCAATGCCCGGTGCCCATCGTCGGCCGCTTGCAGGG
>JBEDFU010000159.1:0-5113 GCA_041174965.1 Pseudomonadota bacterium
GTGCTCGCCCACAGCCACCCGATGCACCCCTGATCCGGACTGAACCAGTGCCACACGCCGATCACCTTGCTGCAACCAACCAATCCACGCCAATTGGTCCAACTCAAAAGCCTCCAAAGCCTCGGCACGGCGCTTGAGTTGCGGCAACAGCCATTGCACCCGTCCAGGTTGCGCCGTCAGCTGCGCATGCCAATGGGCAAGCATGGGCGCGTCATCGAGCAATGCGAGCCAGTCACGGGCAAGATGTGGCCGACTGGGACCGCCCGCCGGAGGCGCATCCCCCAACACCTCCCAAGTCAATCGCCACTGACCCGCCTGGTCGGTGCGCAACAACTCCACTTGCAAGGCCTTGTCCACCCCCGCCAGTTGGGCCACCACCGCAGCCACCTCGCTGGCCTGGCCTTGCGTTTGCCCACGCCAGCGCGGTCCTGCGCTGGCAGCCGCTGGCGAGGGCACAGGGGACCAAGTGACCGGGTGCAGCCACCCCACGGCGACTGAAGCACCCGGGCTGCTGCGGCGTTCATGGGCGTCGCGCAAGGCCTGTACACGCTGCTCTAAATCGGGCACATCGCGCAAGGTCTTTTGGTGGGCCGCGTATTGGGCAGACAAACTTTGATGGCTTTGTTGCAACGCCTCCAAGGCCACCCACCACGGCCTTAACGAGGCCACACAAGCCATCAACAACACCAACACCAGGGCGGTGAGTGCGCCCACTTGGTGGGACAAGGGCCAGGCCCAAGGGGTATCCCACCTGAGCGACACACCAGGCTGGTTCGGCGCAGGTTGCTTGGTTGGGCGGTTCATGGCTTGGCGCGTTCTGTTTGCCCCGGCGCTGTATGGGCCTGTGCAGAAGGTGTGGCTGGGCGGTCCGCAGGCGTTGCGCTTGGCCAGCGCCACTCCCCATGCCACCACTGATCGGCCACCCCTTGCGGGTCCAGGGTTGGCTCAGCTTTCAAGGCCAGCGGCTGCAGCGGCACACCTGGCCCCAAGCGCTGTTGCCATTGGGCCTGCAATTGGGTGGCCACCGAGGCCTGCAAAACCCGAACGGAGATGGTGATGCTCTGACCATCCCACACCATGCGCTCCCAGCGCACCTGGGGCGCGGCCATCTGAGCCAGTGATTGCCAGCTGTTCCAAGGCTCGGGCTTGGCCGCTTGTCGGGTAGCTGTGCCTTGCAGCTCGTCTTGCCATTGGCGCTGCGCTTGCAGCAAGCGCTGGTGCTGTGCGCGCAAAGGGGCTTGCGCTTCAATCTGAGCCTGCATTTGGGCATTGGCCTCTACCCATTTCTGATGGTGCCAGGCCAGCAAACCCGCCAAGCCGGCCCAAACCATCAAGGAGATACCCAAAGTCCAGGTCCACCGCTGGCGCCACCAGCGCCTCTGGCGCTGCCACAGGCGCTCGCGCATGGGCAGCAGGTTGATCGGACTCATGCCACAAACCGGCGCAATGCCAGCCCCATGGCCAACGGGCTGGACTGCGCATTGGCACTTGCAGGTTCCAAGCGTTGAACATGTTCGCTCCAACGCTGCAAGGCTTGGGCTTGGACATCGACCACCCACGGCATGAGGTTGGCCCCTCGAACCCAATCCAACATGGGCTGCAAGTCACTCAAAGGCACCGCACAGACGGTGTATGAAGCGGCATGGTTGTTTGGGGCATCATGCCAGGCGTAGTCCCAACTCACTTGCACCAAATCCCATGGCAGTTGTTCGCGCAAGCGCAAGCCAATTTGAAAGTGCAAGTCCTCGCCATGCAAGCGCCCATCCATGGCCATCACCTGCTGCCACACCATGTCGTCTGGAACCGCCAAGGCGACCCGCCGCACCCGACTGGCACTGCGCCGCCAAGCACGCGCCAACGCTGCACTGGGGTCGGGCTCACCCAGCCAGCTTTCTTGCTCGCTCAAACTCAGCCGCCAGCCTTGGGCTGGGTGACCATCCACTGCCACCAAGCTCAAGCAGCCGTCTCCCCAGTCGACCCCGAGCAAGGCTTGTCGCCCAGCGCGCATGAAGGTTTTGCCCCACGCCATGTGCACCCCCCTGATGTTTCACCACATCCTAACCATGAATGCTTTTGGTTTCAACATCTGCAACCCGATTCACGCCCGGGTGGTATTTTTTATAATCGCCGTTTTATTTCACCGCGCCGGCTACACCGGCGCGGTTGCCCATGAACCGCAAATCCACCCCCGAGGCAGCCGCCAACGACAGCAGTCCGTCCCAACTGGGTGCCTTGGTATGGGGCTTTTTCAAGTGGTCGGTGGGTTTGAGCGTGGCCGGTGTTTTATCGGTGTCACTGCTGGTCGCCTTGGCCTTGGCCATGGCTTATCCACAGTTACCAGACATCTCTGACCTGGCCGATTACCGCCCCAAACTGTCCATGCGGGTGTACTCGGTTGAGGGCACTTTGATTGGCGAGTTTGGTGAAGAACGGCGCAATTACACCGAGTTCAAAGACATCCCGCAGGTGATGAAGGATGCGGTCTTGGCCATTGAAGATGCCCGCTTTTATCACCATGGTGGGGTCGATTACATTGGTTTGGTGCGCGCCAGCTTGGCCAACTTGGGCCGTGCCAAAAGCCAAGGCGCGTCAACCATCACCATGCAGGTGGCGCGCAATGTCTACCTGAGCTCTGAGAAAACCTTCACGCGCAAAATTTACGAACTGCTGCTGACCTTCAAACTCGAACACCTGCTGACCAAAGACCAAATTTTTGAGATTTATCTGAACCAGATTTTTTTGGGCAACCGCGCTTATGGCTTTGCCGCCGCCTGTGAAGCTTATTTCGGCAAACCCCTGAAGTCCATCACCGTGGCCGAAGCCGCGATGCTCGCAGGCCTGCCCAAAGCGCCATCGGCCTACAACCCCATCAACAACCCCAAGCGCGCACGATCGCGCCAGCTCTACATCATTGAGCGCATGCTCGACAACGGCTTCATCACGCAGGCCCAAGCCGATCAGGCCAAAGGCGAAGAGTTGCAAGTGCGCAATGCCAATTTGGGCTTTCGCAACCACGCTGACTATGTGGCCGAGATGGCGCGATCCTTGATGTTCGCGCAGTACGGTGCGGATGCCTATACCCGTGGCTTGAAGGTCTACACCACGGTGCGTGCCGCCGATCAAGAGGTGGCCTACCAAGCCTTGCGCAGGGGCATCATGGACTATGAAAAGCGCCAGCAATACCGGGGTCCCGAAAAGTTCATCGACCTGCCCGCCAATGCGCGCGAACGCGATGAGCTGATCGACGACACCCTGGTCGAGCAAGGTGACAAGGGCGACTTGTTGGCCGCTGTGGTGCTCGAAGCCTCGCCAAAAATGGTGCGGGCCGTGCGCCAAAACGGCGAGGTGATCGAAGTCACGGGTGAGGGGCTCAAGCCAGTTCAATCGGGCTTGGCCGACAAAGCACCGCCCAATATCAAGCTCAGGCCCGGTGCGGTGATCCGCATCTTCAAAGGCACCCAATGGGAGATCACCCAATTGCCCGAGGTCGAAGGGGCTTTTGTGGCCTTGGACCCGCGCGACGGCGCGATTCGTGCTCTGGTGGGGGGCTTTGATTTCGATAAAAACAAGTTCAACCACGTGACCCAAGCCTGGCGCCAGCCGGGGTCGAGCTTCAAGCCCTTCATTTACTCTGCCGCTCTGGAAAAAGGTTTCACCCCAGCCACCGTGGTCAACGATTCGCCTCTGTTTTACGACGCCAGCGTGACCGGCAGCCAAGCCTGGGAGCCGAAAAATTACGACGGTACCTTTGAAGGGCCGATGAGCTTGCGCAAAGGTTTGGCCAAGTCCAAGAACATGATCTCCATTCGGGTGCTGGAAGCCGTGGGGCCACAAAACGCCCAAAACTGGATCGCCCAATTTGGCTTTGACCCGCAACGCCACCCCGCCTACCTGACCATGGCGCTGGGCGCGGGATCGGTCACCCCGTTGCAAATGGCCACCGGTTATTCGGTGTTTGCCAATGGTGGTTTTCGCATCAACCCCTATCTGATCACCAAGGTGACCGACGCCATGGGCAAAGTGCTCTCCGACTACACCCCCATTGAACAAGAGGAATCGGTGCGCGCCATCAGCGCCCGCAACGCGTTTGTGATGAGCAGTCTGCTGCAAGAGGTGACCCGGTCAGGCACCGCTTCAAAGGCGCAGACGATTTTGAAACGCAATGACATTTACGGCAAAACCGGCACTACCAACGACTCGATGGACGCATGGTTTGCCGGCTACCACCCCACCTTGACAGCGGTGACCTGGATTGGCTACGACACACCGCGCAAACTGGGCGACCGCGAAACCGGCGGGGGGCTGAGTTTGCCGGTGTGGATCCAATACATGCAAGCCGCGCTCAAAAACACACCGATCACCGAATTGGGCGCACCAGCAGGCGTGGTTTATGAAGCTGGCGACTGGTTTTTCACCGAGTTTTCTCGCGCCTCAGGCATCAGCAGTTTGGGGATGGACAACAAATCGGGCAACAGCGAGTTGCCTGCGGCCGACGAGAAAAAGAGAATCCTCGACCTGTTCAAGAACTGAAGCTGAGCGGCAAGCCTGCTTGAGCGCTGGCATCTTGCCCCAGTTGCACCCAAAAATCGCCTTGGCCCTTGGTGTCCATCCAGGACTGACCGTTGTGGCGATAGTGGTAACCGCCACTGCGGGTGGCCAACCACACCTCATGCAATGGCTTTTGCAGGTTGATCACAATTTGACTGCGGTTGGCAAACACCAAAGTGACCATGCCACCCACGCGTTGGTTGTCGATGTCGGCATCGGTGGATTCGTTGATGCGGTCGCAATGTTGTTCGACCGAGAGCAGCAAGGCTTCGGCCTGGTTCATGAATTCGGTATCGGTCATACAAAGGCACCACAGGCGCTGGCTACAATTTCAAAATGAAACACAAGCCCATTCTATTCAGACAGTTTGTCCTTGCGATGGGTGTGGCCGCCTTGGCCTCGGCCTGCGGCCAGCGCGGCCCGCTGTACCTGCCCACAGACGTGCCCCCCGATCAACGCAGTACCTTTCCCCAAGTGATGGTGCCTGGCATGGGACAGCCCAACCCTTCCCCTTCCAAACCATCCCCGGCGACTCCCAATGCCCCAGCGGCGACCCCACCATGAC
>JBEDFU010000160.1:0-4332 GCA_041174965.1 Pseudomonadota bacterium
GCAATGATGCGCGGCTTGCCCATGCGCTTGGCCAGCATGGCTTGTCCAATGGTGTTGTTGATCTTGTGCGCACCGGTGTGGTTGAGGTCTTCGCGCTTCAGGTAAATCTGCGCACCACCCATTTCGCGGCTGATACGAGCCGCGTGGTAGATGGGCGAGGGGCGGCCCACAAAATGCGCCAACTCGGATTTGAATTCGGCGATGAAAGCGGGGTCGTGTTGGTACTGGGCGTAGGCTTCTTTGAGCTCTTCGATGGCGTGGGTCAGGGTTTCGCTGACAAAACTGCCGCCGTAGATGCCAAAGTGGCCGCTGGCGTCGGGTTGTTGGTAGGTGGACATGGTTCGCCTGTTGCAGGGGCCCACAAGGGCCGAAGGTCGGGAAGGGATTTTTCAGTCGCCGTGAGCGGCGCGGAGGTCGGCGGCCCGCACGGCCGCCACAAAAGTTTGCATCAAGTGGGCATCCTTGATGCCAGGCGCAGATTCGATGCCTGAGCTCACATCCACAGCGAGCGACAGACCCCGATGGCGCACATCACGAATGCCATCGGCCACGTTTGCAGGTGTGAGTCCACCAGACAAAACGAGGTGAGCATTGACGTTTGTTGGAAGCCGTGACCAATGGAATGCCTTACCGCCACCGCCATAACTGTCGACATGGGCGTCGAGCAGCACAGCGTTGGCCTGTGAATAATCTTGGGCGTATTTTACGAGGTCAAACGGGGGTGACGCTTCTCCCAGGGGAATGCGTGCGGCACGCAGCCAGCGCCGGCCCAGCCGTTGACCCCAATGGGCACATTCGGTGGGAGTTTCATCGCCGTGGAACTGCAGCCATGCGCCAGGCACTTGGGCTGCGGCGGCTTCAATCTCGCTGGCTTGGGCATTCACAAACAGCAGCACAGGGGTGACAAAGGCGGGCAAGCGGCGGGCCAATTGCGCTGCGCGCTGCGCGTCCACATACCGCTTGCTGGGTGGGTACAGCACCAGGCCGATGGCATCCGCACCAGCGGCCACCGCTGCATCCACATCGGACTCACGGGTAAAGCCGCACATTTTGATGCGGGTGGTGTGTGCGAACGTGCTCATGGCAGCCAATCATACGCAGGCGTGCGATTGGGCAAACCCCATTCGGGCGCGTATTGCGGACCCAAAAAATACAAACCATCTGGAGAGAAGGTGGGAGCTGCCATATCTCGGTTGCGGGCCTGCAGCACATCTTGCATCCAGGTTGCAGGTTGAAGGCCCTGGCCCACTTGCAACAAACAACCCATGATGTTGCGAATCATGTGGTGCAAAAAAGCATTGGCTTCAAACTCAAAGCGCCAATATGTGTGCTCGCCGTCACCACCACGTCGAGAGATGTCAATCTTGCGCAAAGTTTTGACCGGCGTGGGTGACTGGCAGGCAGAGGCCCGAAAAGAGCTGAAGTCGTGTTCACCCAACAGCACCTGGGCGGCGGCTTGCATCGCTTGCGCTTGAAGGGGGCGAAACACCCAACCCACCCGACCGCTCTCTAAGCTGGGGCGCACCGGGGAGGACAACACCACATAGATGTAGCGCCGCCCCAAAGCACTGCCACGGGCATGAAAGCTGGGCGGTACCTCTTGGGCCCATTGCACCGCAATGTCGGCGGGTAAAAAAGCATTGGTGCCGCGCACCCAAGAGGACATGTCGCGCACCCGATCGGTGTCGAGGTGCACCACTTGCATCAGCCCATGCACCCCTGAGTCGGTGCGACCCGCGCACACGGTGTGCACTGGCTGTTGGCAAAAGTCGCTGAGCGCGGCCTCTAGTTTGTCTTGAACGGTGAGGCCAGAGCGTTGGCTTTGCCAGCCTTCGTAAGCCTGGCCCAAGTAGCTCAGGCCCAGGGCCACGCGCATACGGCTCAGGCTTGGCGCTGGCTCAACCAGCGTTGGGCCTTGAGTTGGATCTCACCCGTGGCCTCGCGCACCACCTCGTCAGCCAGGGCGCGGGCGGTGTTTTGTTGACCCATGTCCCACAACTCCTCGGCCAGGTTCAGGCGAACTTCATAGTCTGAGGGCGGAGGTGCATCGCGAAAGTCAGGTTGGTTTGCTTCCAGCGGCGGCGCTGCTGCGCGCACCTGTGGTGGCACTTCCTTGGCTTGGGGCTCTAACTCCAAGTCGAAATTGAAAGGGCTTGGTGGATTGGCTTCGGTGGGCCGGGTGAAGGAATATTCGGGTTCGGCCGTGTCCTGATTCGCGCGCTGACGGCTGAAGGCCCAGCCCAACAACGCCAGCAGTGCCACCAAGGTGCCTGCGGCGTAAGGGGTCCAGGGGTGGGCAATCAGGTCGTCGATCACGCTGCCAGTGGCTTTCTCAGGAGGGGCGCTGACCTGCACGCCCGGGGCGCCCATGCCACTGGCGGCTTGGGCCAAGACACTCAGATCGGCCACCGTTTGGCTGGCGTTTTGGGTGTCTTTGGTGTCTTGCTCGGCTTGCTTTTGTGCAGCGACTTGATCGGCCGCTTTGGCGGCAGCCGAATCGGCTTTGCTCAATGTGAGCTTGTCTTGGTTGGGCTGGGCAGTGCCATCTTTGGCCACCCCTTGAACCCGACCTTCGACGCTGCGACTGGCTTTGGGCAGTTCGGTGCTGGGTGCAGCGGAAGCCAAATTGGCACGGTATTTGG
Source organism: Pseudomonadota bacterium (assembly GCA_041174965.1). Lineage (GTDB taxonomy): Bacteria > Pseudomonadota > Gammaproteobacteria > Burkholderiales > Burkholderiaceae_C > Limnohabitans. Next base: position 2,643 of record JBEDFU010000160.1, read on the forward strand.
CAAAGTCAACGGCCTGCGCTTGGATGGTCTGGCGCGCTTCAGCGGTGGGGGTTTGTTGGGCCTCTTGGTCGGTGGGCAGTTTCAGGACCGCGCCGGCCTTGAGGCGGTTGACATTGTTGTTGACGAACGCATCGGGGTTGGCGCGCAACAAGGCCAGCAGCATTTGATCCAAGGAGACTTGACTGCTTTTGTGGCGCGCCGCCAATTCACCCGCGGTGTCGCCGCGGACCACAGTGAGGCTTTGACCCCGATCTGTTTTGGCAGTTTTGGTGGCGGGAGTTGCGGGGAGTGGGGGCTCAGCAGCCTTTTCAGCCACGGCAGGTGCTGGTGCAGAAGGGGCGGAGGCTGGTGCGGATGGAGCGGGCACAGTTGGTGCTGAGGGTGTTGCCGGCGCAGGCTCTGGCTGTGCCACGGCGGGCGGGCTGATCACCGGCAAGCTCGGCGCAGCGGGCGGGGCCGCGGCAGTGGCTGCAGCGCCACCCGATTGGGTCGGGATGTTGCCCATGAAAACCCGCCGACCGGTGGCCCAGCGGAACTCGATGAGCATGTCCAAAGAAGTCGATGTGAGCGGTCGCTCGCTGCTAAATTCAATCACAGCCGTGCCGTCAGGCTTGCGCTTGAATTGCGTTTTGACCAGGGCCAATTCTGGCGAGGGGGTGACCCGGGCCACGCTGTACAAATCAGGCGACGCCAAAAAGGCCTGCAAATCATTGCTTTCGATCGGGCTGATGTCTTTGACTTCGAGTTCAGCCAGTAAACGCTCTCCCGGCTTCGAGAGCAAGCTGATGTTGCCCAGGCTGAGGGCCCCGACAGAGCCCATCCAAAAGCTCGACAGCACCCAAAATGCAGCTGTTCGAAGGTTTTTCATGGCAGTATCCAGGACAAATTAGACAAGCGCAGATGTTACCTTCTTCCTTAACTCTGCAGCAATATTCTCAACATCCGGCGCAGAGGCTCAGCAGCGCCCCACAACAGCTGGTCACCAATGGTGAACGCGCCCACATATTCCGGACCGAACGCCATTTTGCGGATGCGGCCCACGGGAATCGTCATGGTGCCGGTCACCGCCACGGGGGTCAGGTGCTGCATGCTGTCTTCGCGGTGGTTGGGCACGACCTTCACCCATTCGTTGTCAGCGGCGATCATGGCCTCGATGTCGGCGATGGGCACATTCTTTTTGAGTTTGAAGGTGAGGGCTTGGCTGTGGCATCGCATGGCGCCTATGCGCACGCAAAAGCCATCAACGGGGACTGCGGGTTGCGCAAAGCCTGGACCTTGACCCAAAATTTTGTTGGCCTCGGCCATGCCTTTCCATTCTTCCCGGCTGGTGCCCCAGAACTCGTCGCCTTCAGTTTTGCCCAGACCTAAATCTTTATCGATCCATGGGATGAGCGAGCCGCCCAAGGGGGCGCCAAAGTTTTCGGTTTCAGCGGCAGAAAGTGCCCTTTGTTTGGCGATGACTTTGCGGTCGATCTCCAGAATCGCGCTTTTGGGGTCGTTCAACAGGCCTTTGACCTCGGCATGGAGGGTGCCAAACTGGGTCAGCAGTTCGCGCATGTGCGCGGCCCCACCACCGGATGCCGCTTGGTAGGTTTGGGTGCTCATCCACTCCACCAAACCCGCTTTGTACAAAGCACCCACACCCATCAACATGCAGCTCACCGTGCAGTTGCCGCCCACCCAATTCAGG
>JBEDFU010000161.1:0-3329 GCA_041174965.1 Pseudomonadota bacterium
GTTGGTCACCCGCACCGGCACCGACCGCCTGGGCAACCCCAAGTTTCGCGTGGCACTCAACCCCGATGTGATGCCGCGCCTGCGGGTGCATGACATTTATGCCAACGCGCTCAAATCGGCCGGAAAAGGCGAAGGCCACCAAGGTTTGCAGCAACGCTTGCAAGAGGCGCGCTGGTTCATCAAAAACATCCAGCAACGCTTTGACACCATCTTGCGCGTGGGCACGGCCATTGCCGAGCGACAAAAAAGCTTTTTGCAACACGGTGAATTGGCCATGCGGCCAATGGTGCTGCGCGAGATCGCCGACGAGCTGGGTTTGCATGAGTCCACCATCAGCCGGGTCACCACGGCCAAGTACATGCACACGCCCTATGGCACCTTTGAGCTCAAGTATTTCTTTGGTTCGGGTCTGGGCACCGAGAGCGGCAACAACGCGTCGAGCACCGCCGTGCGGGCCTTGATCAAGCAGTTTGTGGCCAATGAAAACCCGAAAAAACCGCTCAGCGACAACCAGCTGTCAGACATGCTCAAGGAGCAAGGCATCGACTGCGCCCGCCGCACCGTGGCCAAGTACCGCGAATCCCTGCGCATTGCGCCCACCAATTTGCGCAAGACGCTCTGAGGCTTTGCCATGAACCAACTGGACTTGTTTTTGCCCTGTGCGGCTGGGGTGGAACATTGCCTGGCCCAGGAAGTGCGCAGCGTGGTGGCCGACCCCGCCTTGCACGTGGGCGTGGCCCGTGGCGGTGTGCGATTGCACGGCTCATGGCGCATGGCCATGCAACTCAACCTGCACAGCCGCTTGGCCATGCGGGTGTTGGTGCAGCTCTCGCACACCCCGTATCGGCATGAGGACGATGTGTACGCCGGTGCCCATGCGGTGGCGTGGGAGGCTTGGTTCACGCCACAACACAGCTTCAAAGTCGAGGTCACGGCCCAGCACAGCCCGCTCAAAAGCCTGAACTTCGCCACCTTGCGCGTCAAAGACGCGGTGGCCGATCGCTTCCGTTCCAAAGGCGGCGAGCGCCCCAGCGTCAACACCCAGTGGCCCGATGTGCGCTTGTACGCTCACCTCACCAGCGACCACATGACGCTGTACATCGATACCTCGGGTGAGCCCCTGTTCAAACGCGGCTGGCGCGTGGACAAAGGTGACGCCCCTTTGAAAGAAACCTTGGCCGCGGCCATGCTGGCCGCCAGTGGATGGAGCATGCCACTCATCAGCGCCCCGGGTGAAGCGCCCCCTGCCACGCCCGCGGTTTGCGGCGTGGAGTTGGGCTTGCCCTTGTACGACCCGTGTTGTGGCAGCGGCACCATTGCCATTGAGGCGGCCGCCATCGCTTGCAACATGGCACCTGGCTTGATGCGCCGCTTTGCGTTTGAAAAATTGCTGCCCTACCAAGCCCATGTGTGGGATGGTTTGCGCGACCAAGCCCGCGCCGCCCAAGTGGCACCGCGTGCCACGGTGTTTGGCAGCGATGTGGCGTTTCGCATGGTCGACTTTGCCCAACGCAACGCCGACCGCGCCGGTGTGGCCCACGCCCTGGTGCTGCGGGGGGGGGATGCTTTGCAGCGCATGCCGCCCTGTGACAACCCTGGGGTGATGCTGCTCAACCCACCGTATGGCGAGCGCATCGAGGTGGCCGGTGTGGCGGGCGCGGCCACTCGCCGGGGCAACCCCCTTGCCGCGCAAGCCACCGCGCCCGACTGGGACACCGACAACGACGGGCCCACACAACACGGTCAGTCGCGCAGCGATGCGGGTGCGCGCGAGCAAGCGCAAGTCACGGACGGTGGCGAGTTCTTTGTGCAACTGGCCAGCCACTGGAAGAAAAACTACACCGGTTGGAGCGCCTGGGTGCTCACCCCCGACCTCAAATTGCCGGGGCGCATGCGCTTGAAAGAATCGCGCCGCGTGCCCATGTGGAATGGCCCCATCGAATGTCGGTTGTTCCGCTTTGACATGTTGGCGGGCTCACTGCGCCGCCCGGCCAAAACCGACATCCCTACCGCCTGAGCCCACCCATGCGGGGCGTGGTCATCGACACCAACATCGTGCTCGACATGTGGGTGTTTGACGACCCGCGCTCTCGCCCCTTGAACCAAGCCTTGCAAAGCGGCGACGTGCACTGGTGGGCCAGCGCCGAGATGCGCGAAGAGTTGCTGCGGGTGCTGGCCTACCCGCATTTGTTGGCCCGCCAGGCTTTGCGCGGTATCAATGCCCTGGACGTGCTGGCGCAGTTTGACCAGCATGCCCACAGCGTGTCCAGCGCCGAGCACGCGCCTTATGTGTGCAACGACGCCGACGACCAAAAATTCATCGACCTGGCCGTGGCCCAACAAGCCACGCTCATCAGCAAAGACAAGGAAGTCTTGCGCATGAAAAACCGCCTGGCCCGCTTGGGTGTGGCGGTGTTGCCGGTGTGGGTGCCGCCCGTCTAATGCAGGCGGCTTGGCTTGGCCTGGCGATGGATGCGCCTTGGCGCGAGCGACAGCTTGTGCAAAACCCAGATTCGCTCAGTCCACAGCGTCGGGAATGAGGGCCAGCAAATCGGTCACCCCCATATCCACGCCCATTTGGTGGAGCAAGGTGCTGGCTTGACCCCGGTGGTGAGTTTGGTGGTTGAAAAAGTGGGTCACCAGCGAGGCAAACGCTTTGCATTGCTTCACCCCTGCCATGTTCGTGTAATTCAGCGGTTGCGCCAAATGCGCAGGCTGAAGTTCCTGGGACCATGCCAACAGCATGGCGTCCAATTGCTGGCGATAGGTTTGCAAATCGGCCCATTGCCTGAACAACTGCTGATTCAAGGCCGTCGGCTTGGGGCTGTTTTGCAGGGGCCTCAGCGATGCAAAACCAGCGGGGTGCGTGGCAAAGCGCAACAGCCAAATGGTGTCGGCCACGGCGATGTGTTGCAGCGTGCCAAACACCGAACCAAAAAACGCCCCTTGGTCTTTCATCAACAGGTCCGCCCCCAGCCGAGATGCCGCCTCATACATGCGCTGGTTCATCCACTGGTTGTAGTGGGCCATCAGTTGGGTGAATTCAGGGGTCATGGCTTACTTTTCCAGATGGAACCTTCGACGGTCAAAATTTTTAGCCATTATGAATTTATTTGTGGTTTAGTATTTCAGTTGCTTAGAAACGTTTGCAGATATTTGATTCATGTCACCACAAGCTGCATCTGACTTCGCCAACGCTTGGATACGCGCTTGGAATGCGCGTGACTTGCCCGCCATCTTGGCGCACTATGCCGATGATTGTGTGTTGCATACCCCCCTGGCGCAGTGGTTGGACCCCAGCACCCAAGGGGTGTTGTTGGGCAAGCCGG
>JBEDFU010000162.1:0-2920 GCA_041174965.1 Pseudomonadota bacterium
GAAGGTGACGCATGGGGCAAGCCAGGGGCCGGGGTTTGGGTGGGGGCATGCGCGGCCACCACGGCTGCGGGGGCCACCGGTGCGGCGCTGGGTGCAGGCACGGCTGCGCTGACAGGCGCAGCGGCTGGGGCTGCTGCAGCCACCGGTGCAGCACTGGGCGCTGCCACGGGCGCCGCCGGGGCTGCGGCTGGTGCCGGGGCTGCTGTGCTGGCACCGGCCACCTCCAGCACCACCACCACCGAGCCATGCTTGACCTTGTCGCCCAATTTGACCTTGAGTTCTTTGACCACCCCTGCGTGCGAGCAGGGGATTTCCATCGATGCCTTGTCGCTCTCGACAGTGATCAGGCTTTGTTCGGCCTTGACGCTGTCGCCCACCTTGACCAACAACTCGATCACTGCCACTTCATCAAAGTCCCCAATGTCGGGGACCGTCACATCCATCATCGCCATCTCTCGTCTCCGTTGGGTTTTTTAAGCGTACAGGGGGTTGACTTTGTCGGCCTTCAAGCCGTATTTGGCAATCGCCTCGGCCACCTTGGCCAGCGGCATGGCACCGCTCTCGCTCAAGGCCTTGAGCGCGGCCACCACGATGTAGTGGCGGTTCACCTCGAAGTGCTCGCGCAACTTGCTGCGGAAATCGCTGCGCCCAAAACCATCGGTGCCCAGCACTTTGTAAGAGCGGCCAGCCGGAATGTAAGCGCGGATTTGCTCGGCATAGGCCTTCATGTAGTCGGTGGAAGCCACCACCGGGCCTTCATGCGGCGTCAGTTGTTGGGCCACAAACGACACGCGTGCCTCCTCGGTGGGATGCATCAAATTCCAGCGCTCGGCTTCAGCACCATCGCGGGCCAATTCGTTGAAGCTGGGGCAGCTCCACACATTGGCGGCCACGCCCCAATCGGCGGCCAACAAATCACGCGCAGCCATGGATTCGCGCAGAATAGTGCCCGAACCCAGCAGGTTCACGCGGGGCAGTTTTTTCGCGCCCTCTGCGGCTTGCAACAAATACATGCCTTTAATGATCTGTTCTTCCGTGCCCGCTGTGAGGCCCGGCATGGCGTAATTTTCGTTGAGCAGCGTGAGGTAATAAAACACGTTCTCTTGTTTTTCCACCATGCGCTTCAAGCCGTGCTGCATGATGACTGCCACTTCGTGCGCAAAGGTCGGGTCGTAGCTCACGCAGTTGGGGATGGTGCCCGCCAAGATGTGGCTGTGGCCGTCTTCGTGCTGCAAGCCCTCGCCATTCAAGGTGGTGCGCCCAGAGGTGCCGCCCAACAAGAAGCCACGCGCTTGCATGTCGCCCGCCGCCCAGGCCAAGTCGCCAATGCGCTGGAAGCCGAACATCGAGTAGTACACGTAGAACGGAATCATGATGCGGTTGTTGGTCGAGTAAGAGGTTGCCGCGGCGATCCAACTGCTCATGCCACCGGCTTCGTTGATGCCCTCTTGCAAAATTTGCCCGGCCTTGTCCTCGCGGTAATACATCACCTGGTCTTTGTCCACCGGCGTGTACTGCTGGCCATCGGGGTTGTAAATGCCAATTTGGCGGAACAAACCTTCCATGCCAAAGGTGCGGGCTTCGTCCACCAAGATGGGCACCACGCGTGGGCCCAAGGCTTGGTCACGCAACAACTGCGTGAGAAAGCGCACATAGGCTTGGGTGGTGGAGATCTCGCGCCCCTCAGCCGTGGGGTCGGTGATGGCCTTGAAGGTTTCCATCGATGGCACGGTGAAATGCTCATCGGCTTTGGTGCGCCGGTGCGGCAAGTAGCCCCCCAAGGCTTGGCGCCGCTCGTGCAGATAGCGCATCTCGGGCGTGTCGTCTGCGGGCTTGTAAAAAGGCAGCTTGGACAACTCGCTGTCGGGGATGGGGATGTTGAAGCGGTCGCGGAAGATTTTGATGTCTTCGTCGGTCAGCTTCTTGGTTTGGTGCACCGTGTTTTTGCCCTCACCCGCGGAGCCCATGCCAAAACCTTTGACGGTTTTGATCAACAGCACCGTGGGTTGGTCTTTGTGCTTGACCGCTGCGGCATAGGCGGCATACACCTTTTGCGGGTCGTGGCCGCCACGGCGCAAGTTCCAAATGTCGTCGTCGCTCAACTTGGCCACCATCTCCAAGGTGCGCGGGTCGCGGCCAAAGAAATGTTTGCGCACAAACGCTCCGTCGTTGGCTTTGAAGGCCTGATAGTCGCCGTCCACGGTTTCCATCATGATGCGGCGCAGGGCGCCGTCTTTGTCACGGGCAATGAGCGGGTCCCAGTTGCTGCCCCAAATGAGTTTGATCACGTTCCAGCCCGAACCCCGGAATTCGCTCTCCAACTCTTGGATGATCTTGCCGTTGCCGCGCACCGGGCCGTCCAAACGCTGCAAATTGCAGTTGATGACAAAAATCAGGTTGTCGAGTTTCTCGCGAGCGGCCAAACCGATGGCACCCAAAGACTCCACCTCGTCCATTTCGCCGTCACCGCAAAACACCCAGACTTTGCGGTTCTCGGTGTTGGCAATGCCACGGGCATGCAAGTACTTCAAAAACCGCGCTTGGTAAATCGCCATCAACGGGCCCAGTCCCATGGAGACGGTAGGGAACTGCCAAAACTCGGGCATGAGTTTGGGATGCGGGTAGCTTGACAAACCTTTGCCATCGACCTCTTGGCGGAAATTAAGCAGCTGTTCTTCGCTCAGGCGGCCTTCCAAATAGGCACGGGCATACACACCGGGCGACACATGGCCTTGGATGTAGAGCAAGTCGCCGCCATGGTTTTCATTTTCGGCGTGCCAAAAATGGTTGAAACCGGCGCCAAACATATGGGCCAGCGAAGCAAACGAGCCAATGTGGCCGCCCAAGTCGCCGCCGTCTGCGGGGTTGTGGCGGTTGGCCTTGACCACCATGGCCATGGCGTTCCAGCGCATATAAGCGC
>JBEDFU010000163.1:0-5029 GCA_041174965.1 Pseudomonadota bacterium
ATATCCAATTCATTTGGTGGGATTTTATAGGGCTCCCTAGCATGAATTGTTTTTGATATTTTTATCGTGTAGTTATTTGTCCCTGCTACTTTTTTAAGTTCAACTTCTGCGCAAGCAAACAATGGGGGAAAGAAAGCTACGAAAAAAAGCGCACTATTTTTAAAGACACACCGCACAGTACAAAGGGCAGCAATTGCCAAAAAGGGCGTCATTTTTTAAAAAGAAAAACTGGGTAGAGCAGCATCACCCCGCACCTCAAAACCAGCATGAAGCCGAACCGCTTCCAAGTTGGTACATCCTTCCTCAGCGCCATGCTCATCTTCTGGGTCCAAATCAGACTCGAAAGCGGTCCGAAGAAATTCATCAAAACCCCTACCCCAAGGTAGGCTGAAGTGGTCAAAAAGAGGGTGTTCATTCGTGCCTGCGTCTGAGGGAGTTCTGACATTGATAACACAACAGGAAAAGCTGTCAAGTCTGGACATGACTTTTTTATTGCTTTGAAATTGCTTGTCAAGCACCCAGTGCATATCGTCTAGGGGACCCGTTTTCTAAAACGGGGTGGAGCCGGGGTGGTGGGGTCTGGTTAAGCTGACTTTTGTAGTCCACCGGCCCACCCTTGACCCATTGTGTGCATGTCGCAAAGGAGTCGGCGAGCGAAGACTATGATTTCTTGTCCTCGGCAATTTGACTTTGGGGTGATGACTACGCTACCCTGTTTAGGGGTTGGGAGTCTTGTCCCAATCCTGTCCCACTAACCCAAGGAATTCGGGACAAGTTGGCCAAAAATTAAGCGGTCTCAAGGCTACGGTTTTGGGGCCTTTACGAGGGAAGCCCTCACCGCCGTGCAAGTGGCGCTCTTGACCATTTACGACATGTGCAAAGCCGCTGACCGCGGCATGGTGATGACCGATGTGAAGCTTTTAGAAAAGCACGGGGGCAAGAGCGGGAGTTTTGTGGCGGGGGAATAAGCCCCACCAACTTATGTCTTTTGCCAAGCGCTTAATGCGTCACGCATGGGCGCTGGGATATCGACACGCTGGCGCACATCGCGACCAATGCAAATGGGGGAAAACCGGCCGCTGAAGATGGCCTGCCCATCGCTTTTTTGGGCTTCGACATGAAAGTCGTAACTGTGGGCCCTCACCTCTCCCACATGCCCGTGCATCTCAAAAACGTCTTCAGGCCACAAGGCGGCGTGGAACACCAAGTCCATGCCTTTGCACGGCGTATCCACGCCCAAACCACGCAGCCATTGGGCGTAATGGCCGCCGCCAATTTCGTCAAAAAAGTAGCCCACTGCCAACAACAGGTATTCGGTGAATTTTCCGGTGTAGACCACGCCCGCTGGGTCGCAGTCGGCCCAACGCACGCGTTTTTGCACCACAAAGGGTTGGCGCGACAGCAGTTGCTCGTAGGTTTTCAAACTCACGCGGCATGTCCCACTGGGGCCGACAAAGCTTGAGGCTCTGCAATGCCCAAGGTCACCCACTGTGCATACAGCGCTGGGTATTGCTGCGCCAAACGCAAATCACTCATGCGACCAGTGCGGGTCATGAAGGCATAAACAAATTCATGGGGGCTGTGCTGCTGCATCCATTGGCCCATGTGCTCGTACCAGGTATAGGATTTGCGCGAAGCACCCAACAGCTTTTCTTTATCGGGTCCACGCACCAGGGCAAAGCGCTGCAGCCTTTCCAAATATGTAGGCAAAGGCTCGCCTGCCATAGGGGGCGCTGTCAAGGCATCGGCCAAGGCGATGGCGTCTTCCATGGCGATCCGGGTGCCCGAGCCAATCGAGAAGTGCGCACTGGTTTGGGCGTCACCGATCAACACCTGGTTGCCCACGTGCCACTGCCGGGTCTGAATCAACGGAAATTGGCGCCAGTTGGAGTGGTTGGAAATCAAGCCATGGCCCTGCAATTCGGGGGCAAAAATCTCCTCACACAGGGCTTGCCGCTGTGAGTCACTCATGGCCTCCATTCCCAAGCGGTCCCAGGTGGCGTGATCACACTCCGCGACAAAGGTGCTGCCCGTGGGGCAATAGGCGTAGTAATGGGCCACAAAGGCACCGCCCTGCCATTGCCGAAACACCAAGGCCGAGCGCTCAAACACCTTGGCCGTGCCAAACCAAGCAAAGTGGTTGCTCAAAGACCCGCGAGTGGCCCCAAATGCTTGCTCGTGTGCAGCCCGAACCACTGAATTGACACCATCTGCACCAACCACCACATCGGCGTCTCCCCAGCCCATGTCGGCCAAGGCATCTGGGTGGTCTATGCGCACACCATGGCGCACGTCCACACCGAGTTGGTGGGCGGTTTGTTGCAGCGCACGCAGCAAATCGATGCGGGCAATGGCACCGCCTTTGGCTGGATGGACCATGTGGATGGGTGTTTCTTTGACCTGGATGGTTTGCTCACCGTTGAAGGTCATGCGCTCGATCAATTGTTGATACACCTGCTCGTCGGCGGCTTGCAAACGGTGCAAGCCCGAGTCAGCCAACACCACGCCAAACCCGAAAGTGGAATCGGCGCCGTTTTGCTCCAGCACCAAGACCTGCGCATCGGGTTGGCGGCGCTTGACCAGGATGGCCAAGTACAAGCCAGAAGGACCCCCACCAATGACCGCCAGCTTCATGGCGCATCTCCCTCGATGAGCAATTGGTCGTTGTCGAATTGGGTGATCCGCCCTTGCAAACCGCCGGTCAATGCGCCATGCCACACGGCCGGCTTGAAACCCAGGGCCTTGCGCTCAAAGCGCAGGGCGTGCGGGTGATGGATACGCCAATAGCCTGCATGCGGTCCATGCACTTGCCAATCGGCAACAGCCTTGGCGTGCGTGACCAAGGGTAAAAACTCGGGAACGTTCAACACAAAAATGCTGGGCATCAATGGGCTCCCGATGGCGCATCAAATTGGCTTTGTAACTGCCGGCCTTTGGCCTGCCAGACCTGGTCGATGTGCTGCAACCGATTGGCCCCACTTTGCTCGATGGCCATGGCTGCAGTCATGGTCCGGTGCGCGTCATCATGGTCAACCGCTTCAAACGGCCTGACTTGCCAGGTCACCTCTAGTGGGTAACCATTGGGGTCATTGAAGTAAATCGACTCGATCACCTCGTGGCGTATTTGATACTTCACGTTGACACCCACGGCCTCCAACTGGGCACGACATGCGAGCAACTCTTCACGTGTATTCACTCGCCAAGCCGTGTGCGTGGCGCGAAAGCGGTAGTCATCACGGGCCAGCGCAAACTCTGGGGGCTCAGTGCCCAGGTAGTAAAAAAAAGCAATGGTGCTGCCATTGCCACTGTCAAAGAAAAAGTGCAAAAAATCGGCATGGTCCTCAGGTCCCCATCCGCGTGCAGAAATGGCGTGCACCAAGGGCAAGCCCATGAGGTCGCGGTAAAAATGCACGGTCTCCGTCAACTTCCAGGTGGGCCTGGCCGTGTGGTGAACACCCGCAATCGGGATGGGTTGGGTGGCCATCGGCAGGGCTGTCATGTTATGAACTCCGGAATCTTCATGGGGTGGTCTTTTCAGCATCGAGTATTTCTTTGATCCGCACCTTGAGCGCCGGCTTGTTGAGTTTGCCGGCCTTGGTGAGCGGCAGCTCAGTCACCACTTCAATGCGCTCGGGCCATTTGAATTTGGCCAATCCCTGGGCTTTTAAAAAGTCACCCACGTCTTTCACGCTGGGAACCTGGGCAGCATCGGTCAAGGTCATGAAAGCACAAATGCGCTCGCCATACACCGGGTCGGGCATGCCCACCACCGCTGAGGTGAACACCTTGGGGTGACGGTTGAGCAGGTTTTCCACCTCCTCGCAATTGACCTTTTCACCAGCCCGGTCCACCACGTCTTTGGTACGGCCCCTGAACTGGTAGTAGCGCTGACCGCCCAGATCGTGAAACGCCATCAGATCCCCAGAACGGTAATAACCATGGCTGGTGAAGGTTTCTTTGTTGCGCTCGTCGGCATCGTAATAACCGTGAATGGTGTAGGGGCCCAAAAACGCACATTCGCCCTCCACACCGGGTTCGGTGATTTCGATTTCTGTGCCGATCTGAAACAACTTGACCCGGTCAAAAGGTGAAATGGGCCGCCCATGCATGGTGTCTTGCGCCAACAAGGGGTCTGCGGCCAAGGTGAACATCATCACACCTTCGGTCATGCCAAACACATGGTGCACGGTGCAACCCAACAACTCACGCAGCGAGGGCGCATTGTTGGCACTGATGACGCCGCGCAGATCGGCAACAGGCAAGGCGCCCGAGGCAATGGCAGGGCGTAGTTTTTCCACAATCGGGCCGCCCATCACCGTCCAGGTGGGTTTGAAGACCTTGAACACATGAACCATGGCCGCAGGGGTCAGGTCAGCCGCCACCGCCACCATGCCTCCCGTGAACAACATGGGGCCAAAGCAGGCACCCATGTTCAAGTTGTGCATCATGGGCATGGGCACAAACAAGCGGTCGTCCGCTGAATAGCCAACAAACTGAGCCACTGCGCGCATGTTGTAGACATACTCGTTGTGAAAGCGCGGAATGATTTTGGGCACACCTGTGGTGCCGCCCGACAACTGAAACACCGCGACTTGGAAAGGATCGTGGGGTACCTCAGCCAACACCTCGCGGGCTTGGGCCCATGGCATGCCATCGATCAGCCCCTGCATCGACACGGCCTGGCCACGCGCTGCACCCCGCGCCTGCACGATCCAACCCACGCTGGGGATGCGATCGCGCATGGATTGGGCAAAGTCGACATCGTCAAATTTGGGGTCATCGCCTTGTACAAAGTGCATGCGGGCCTTGGCGTGATTGCCCAAATAACCGATTTCCTGTTCGCGGTGTGCGGCCAAGGTGCAGATGGGGATCAGCCCCGCCTTCAAACATGCATAAAAACAAATGATGAGCTCTGGGCAGTTGGCAATTTGAAAAATCACCCGATCCAAAGGTTGGAGGCCCAGCGCCAAATAGGCCGCGCCCAAGCGGTCGGTGACCTCATCGAGCTGGGCATAGGTGTATTCAACAT
>JBEDFU010000164.1:0-4084 GCA_041174965.1 Pseudomonadota bacterium
GCGGCAATGCCGCAACCCAGCGCCACTTGGGCCATGTGGCCAATGGTTTCCAGGTTGAACAGCGAGTGCTGCACATCGATGAACACAAAGTCGTGCCCCGTGGCCTTGGCGATGCGAATGATGTCGCCCGAGTGGCCCAAGCGCACCGTCATGCCCAAGGCGGGCTGACCGGCACGCATGCGGTCCATGACAGGGTTGGGAATGGAAACAGGGTTGGCCATGGGTGTACTCCGTTGAAGCAAGTGAAGGGCGGTTCACACCACCCGGTGAAAAGGTTCGCCACCGTTCATGACGTGCAGCAATTGCTCGGCCACGCGCAGCGAGCTTTTGATTTGGGTCTCTTCGGTGCTGCCCGCGGCATGGGGCGTGGCAATCACGTTGGGCAAACTCAGCAAGGGGTGGCTGGCCAAGGGGGGTTCGACATCGCTCCACACATCCAAGCCGGCACCATGCAAATGGCCGGCGCGCATGCAGGTGTACAAAGCGTCTTCGTCAACGATGTCGCCGCGCGCCACATTGATCAAGATGGCCCGAGGCTTGAGTTGGGCCAGCACCGCTGCATCAACAAGGTGGTGGGTTTGGGGGGTGTAAGGCACATGGATGCTCAGCACATCGACACGTGGCCACAAATCGGCCAGGTCATGCACGCGCTCGTGGGCAATGTCGCCCCAATGGTCCGCAGGGACATGGGGATCATGGGCCAGGATTTGGGCATTGAACGCTTGACGGTATTTCTTGGCGACCTCGGTGCCGGTGTTGCCCATGCCAATGATGCCAATGGTTTTGCCCCACATCTCCAGGCTCAAGAAGTCGTTGCGGTTGAAGGCCTGGCCCGAACGAATCATGCGGTCGAACTCGGTGATGCGCCGGCTCAGCGACAAGGCCATGCCCAGGGCCATGTCGGCCACCGCTTCGCGGTTGATGCCAGGTGTGTTGCACACGGTGATGCCGCAGGCTTGGGCGGCCACCAAGTCCATGTTGTTGACCCCCACGCCTTGTTTGGACACCACCTTCAAGACCTTGGCGCGGCGAAAGTCTTCACCGCTGATCTTGCCAGTGCGCACCATCACCCCTTGGGCGTGTTGGTGCCAGTCAGAAATGCGAGGGTCATTCCAGCGCACCACATCCGCGCGTTGTTCGATCCATTCAACGCCGGCCGGGTGAAACTGGTCCAGGATGTAAATTTTGTGCATGGTGTTGAGGGTTCAGTGGATCAAGCTGTCATCAATGCGGAGGTGTTTATGGCAGACTGGCGCAAGATTTTTCAATGTTGAACGGCCCCATGACCATGAATTTGCACACCAATTTTGAATGCATCCGCGACCATGTCAGCGCCCAGGAGTGGCAAGCCCGGGTGGACTTGGCTGCATGTTACCGGCTCGTGGACCGCTACGACATGGCCGACTTGATTTACAACCACATCACCTTGCGCATCCCAGGAACCGACCATTTGCTGATCAATTTGTATGGTTTGCTGTACAAAGAAATCACCGCCTCGAGCCTGGCCCGCATCGACGTGGCGGGGAATATTTTGTGGAAACCCGATTGCGACTACGGCATCAACCGATCGGGCTATGTGATCCACGGCGCCATCCACCAAGCACGGCCCGATGTCAGTTGCATCATCCACACCCACACCCGGGCGGGCATGGCGGTGTCGTCCATGCAATGCGGCTTGTTGCCCATGACGCAAACCGGCATGCGATTTGTCGGGCATTTGGGCTACCACGACTATGAGGGCCCCGCGGTCGACCTGGCCGAGCGCGAGCGCTTGGTGCATGACCTGGGGCCACACAACGCCATGGTGTTGCGCAACCATGGCTTGCTCACCTGCGGGCCCAGCGTGGGCGAGGCCTTCAACCTGCTCTACAACCTGGAGTTGGCCTGCCGTGCCCAGGTGGACGCGATGGCCGCGCAAACTGCCCTGAATTTGCCTGCGCAAGAAGTGCTGGACAAAACCGCGCACCTGTACCAGCCGGGTGCGCGCCGACCTTATGGGGTGTTGGAATGGCCAGCGATGCTGCGCTTGCTCAAGGCCGAATCGGCCATGGGTGGCTTTGCACCCTACGACAGTTGAGCGGGCCAAAACCGAAAATGACTCAGCGTGGGCTGGCCATCAAAGCGTCGTCAAAAATGGCCACCGCCCGCGTCCAACCGGCTGAGGCGCCGCGGATTTTGTGCGGAAAGCAGCTGATGTAAAAGCCTGAGGGCGGCAGCACCTCCAGGTTGTGCAGTTTTTCAATGTGGCAATAGCCGATGTCGCGCCCGGCCTTGTGGCCTTCCCAGATCAGGCTGGCGTCTTGGCTCTCGGCGTATTTTTTGGCGGTGTGCACAAAGGGCGCGTCCCAGCTCCAGGCGTCGGTGCCGGTCAAGCGAACCCCGCGCTCGAGCAAATACATGGTGGCTTCGTAACCCATGCCGCAACCGCTGGACACATAGTCGTTGTTGCCATAACGCTTGCCGGCACTGGTGTTGATGATGACGATCTCCAGTGGTGAGAGTTCATGCCCAATGCGCGCCAATTCGGCTTGCACGTCCTCGGCAGTGACCACGTAGCCGTCGGCAAAGTGGCGAAAGTCCAGTTTCACTCCGGGCTGAAAACACCACTCCAGGGGCACATCGTCGATGGTGGTGGCCGCGCGTTTGTCGCCCAGCGCCTTGTCCATGGTGGAATGAAAGTGGTAGGGCGCATCCAGATGGGTGCCGTTGTGGGTGGTGAGTTGGATCATCTCGATCGCCCAGCCCTCGCCATCGGGGAGGTCCTTTTTTTCCAATCCCGGAAAAAAGGGTTTGATTTGCTCGTAGGTGTGCTCGTGGTTAAGGTATTTGATCTGCGGGGCATAGCCCGGCGGATCGCTCAACACATCGTTTTCAAGGTAAATGGAGAGGTCAACAAATTGGCGTGCCATGGTGCGTGTGGTGTGGGTGAAGTGAAAAAAATCAATCGGCGTAGATGCCCGCTTTTTGGATGACCGGGGTCCATTTTTTGATCTCGGCTTCCAAATGGGTTTGCAAGCCGCGCGGTGTCAGCTTGTCGGCCGCTGGCACGTCCGAGCTCAAATCGGTCAGGCGTTGGCGCACTTGGGGGTCTTGCAAAGCAAAGCGCAAGGCGGTGTTGATCTTCTCGATGATGGGTGCGGGCGTTCCCTTGGCCACATACATACCATGCCAGACCTTGACCTCAAAGCCCTTCAGCCCTTGCTCATCCAAGGTGGGCAACTGTCCAAGGCTGGACAAGCGGGTGAGGGTAGTCACGCCATAGGCTTTGACGCGGTTTTCTTTGATGATGGGCACGGTTTGGGTGGTTTGGTCGCAAAGCAAGTCCACTTGGCCGCCGAGCAAATCGTTCATGGCCGGTCCGGTGCCTTTGTAGGGCACAGTGGTCAGCTCCACGCCCACTTGGCTCATGAACATCAAGCCGCACAGGTGCGACACCGCACCCAAACCGGCATTGGCCAGCGACACCTTGTCTTTGTTGGCGCGGATGTAGGTGAGCAACTCTTGAAAATTATTCGCCGGAAAATCTTTGCGTCCCAACAAGGTCATGGGCACATCGACCACTTGGCCGATGTAGTCAAAGTCTTTCAGCGGGTCAAACCCCAAGCGTTTGTACAAGGCCGGTGCGGTGGCCATGCCAGTGTGGTGGATCAACACGGTGTAACCATTGGGGGCGGAGCGCGCCACCCGCTGCGAGGCCAGGGTGCCACCCGCGCCCACGGTGTTCTCCACCACCACGGTTTGGCCCAGGGATTTGCCCATGGGGATGGCCAGCATGCGGGCCACCACATCGGTGGGGCCGCCTGCGGCAAAAGGCACGACCAGGCTGATGGTGCGATCGGGGTAACTGGCTTGCGCCCACGCTGCGCCGCACAGGCTGAGGGCGGCCAAGGTCAGTGATTGGGTCAAGCGTTGCAGGTACTTCATGGGCAGTTCTCGATGGGTTGAGCAGTGGGTGGGGCCTGTTCAGGCGGTGCGGTCCATGCTAGCCACGACCCCGGGCAGCGTCAACCGCAATGACCCGGGGGATGCCAGCTTGCTTCGGGGCAAAATTCAAGCCTCTCTTCCAGGACTTGCAGGAGCTTTG
>JBEDFU010000165.1:0-7144 GCA_041174965.1 Pseudomonadota bacterium
CCAAACATATGGGCCAGCGAAGCAAACGAGCCAATGTGGCCGCCCAAGTCGCCGCCGTCTGCGGGGTTGTGGCGGTTGGCCTTGACCACCATGGCCATGGCGTTCCAGCGCATATAAGCGCGAAGACGCTCTTCAATTTCGATGTTGCCTGGGCACCGCTCTTCTTGGTCGGGCTCGATGGTGTTGACATAGCCCGTGTTGGCTGAAAACGGCATGTCAATGCTGTTTTCACGGGCATGTTCCAGGAGTTGCTCTAATAAGAAGTGGGCCCGCTCGGGGCCCTCTGCCGCAATGACCGCTGAGAGGGCGTCCATCCACTCTCGGGTTTCTTGGCTGTCGGTGTCGTTCAAGGCGAAGGTGCGCAAGTCATTGGGCAGGGCTGACATGGATATCTATCTCCTACGTTGTTTTTTGGCTTGTACGCTGTTTTCAGCGTGTCTCGAATGAATTGTGCCATTTATTCTTTCAAATTTCAAATAGTGCTTTTGATTTTTGCATTATGAAATTTGAATGCAACTGGGAACCGGCCAAGACAGCCCAAACCACCCAACTTCACCCTGCGCGTAGCGACCTGCCAAACCATCCTGGCTGACTGAAACCGCAGTCACGCCTGTCCTACACTCGCCCACCATGAAACCCCCAACACGGCCCCGCTCAGCAGTCAAAGAGATCAGCCTGTTGTGGCAGAACTGGTGGCGAAAGCAAACGCCCAGCCGGCAAGACCGCTTTGCCTTCTTAGGGCCACTCACAGCGGTGATCATGTTTTTCGCGGCCATCAGCAGCGCGTTTTGGTACCTGCGCTATGAAGAGATGGAGCGCGAGCGGGAAAGTGTGCGCCGCGACGTCGAATCGGCCCAGCAACAACTGCGCTTGCGCCTGATCGAGCGGCAAGAACAAATGATGCGTCTGGCGCGCGACGCGGCCAATGGCGACATGGGGGTGATCAGCTTTGCCGCCCAGGCCGAGGGTTTGGTGACCCAGTTTCCTGAGCTGTCCTCGGTCAGTTGGTTGGATGCGCGGCGGCGCGTTCGGTCCAGTTACTCGGCGCCCTCTTCGCAAAACTCTCACCACTACCACCAAGGCGAGGTGCTGCGCAACACCGACGCCGTCAACACCTTTCAATTGGCGCGCGAATTGCGCCGAACGATTTACTCCCCCCCGCTGGTCGATACCGGACAAAAAACCCGCCCCGCCTTTGACCTTCAATTGCATGTGCCCATCTTTACCCAGGGCAATTTTGAAGGCGTGGTGATGGCCGAGTACAACATCGACGGGTTGATTCGGTTTGCCGTGCCCTCCGACATCACGGCCCGACACGCGGTCTCCTTGATGGACTCGGCGGGAATGGTGTTGGCTGGCCAAGCCATCAATGCCCGGGTGCGCACCTCGCCGGTGATGCCCTGGACGGGCGAAGCCTACGAATTTTCTGTGCCCGTCTCGCCCGTGGGCAACAGCTTGATCTTGCGTGCACAGGCCTATCGCACTTCACAAGGCCTGATTGGCAACGGCTTGTTTTGGTTGGTCGGCGCGCTGAGCGTGCTCACCGCTTGGATGCTGATTGGCAGCTGGCGCCACACCCGCCGCCGATTGCAAGCCCAACAGGCCTTGGTTTCGGAGACCAATTTCCGCCGCGCCATGGAGAACTCCATCCTCACCGGCATGCGGGCCATGGATTTGCAAGGCCAAATCACCTATGTGAACGCAGCGTTTTGCCAAATGACCGGCTGGAGCGAGCAAGAGCTGGTGGGTTTGAAGCCCCCCTTCCCTTACTGGCCCGAAGAAGACCGCGAAACCTTGACCTTGCGCTTACAAGAGGAGTTGACAGGGCGCACCAGCCCCAGCGGCATTCAGGTGCGGGTCATGCGCAAAGACCACAGCTTGTTTGCCGCCCGCTTGTACGTCTCTCCCTTGGTGGATGCACGCGGCCAGCAAACCGGTTGGATGACGTCGATGACCGACATCACCGAGCCCAACCGCATCCGCGACCAATTGGCCGCCTCCTATGAACGCTTCACCACCGTTTTAGAGGCCTTGGACGCCTCCGTCTCAGTGGCCCCTTTGGGCAGCGAAGAACTGTTGTTTGCCAACGGTCAATACCGCTTGTGGTTTGGCAACCAGGCCAATGGCCATCTGCATCTGATCGCCCAGGCCGGCATGCCCGCGCAAGACACCGATATAGAAAGTGACGACATTGACTCCTTGGCGGGCTTGCCCACCATGGGCATCACCAATGCACCGAGCGAAAACGCCGAAATTTTCATCACCGACTTGGGCAAGTGGTTGGAGGTGCGCTCGCGCTACCTCAACTGGGTCGATGGCCGCTTGGCGCAAATGGTGATTGCCACCGACATCACGCCACGCCGACAAGCCGAAGAACAAGCCGAGCTGCAAGCAGCCCGCGCGCAAAACGCCAGCCGCCTGATCACCATGGGCGAGATGGCCTCCAGCGTCGCGCACGAACTGAACCAACCGCTGACGGCCATCAATAACTATTGCAACGGCCTGGTGTCGCGCTTGAAGAGCGGTCACATCAGCGAACCCGAGATGCTCGTGGCCTTGGAAAAAACCGCGCGCCAAGCCCAGCGTGCCGGTCAAATCATCCAGCGCATCCGGGCATTTGTGAAACGCAGTGAACCCAACCGTGTGCATGCCGATGTGGCGCCCATGGTGTTTGAGGCATTGGAGCTGGCCGAAATTGAGCTGCGCCGCCGCAACGTTCGATTGAGCCGCTTCATCCCAGACGCTTTGCCCAAAGTGATGGTCGATGTGATTTTGATCGAGCAGGTGTTGATGAACTTGCTGAAAAATGCCGCCGAATCCATCGACCATGCCCAACGCCCCTCGGCCCAGCGGCATGTGGAATTGCAAGTCGGCGTCAAACGCATCGGCGAACAAGATGTGGTTGAGTTCTCTGTGACCGACACTGGCCAAGGTCTGGCCCCGCAGGTCTTGGAGCGATTGTTCGAAGCCTTTTACTCCACCAAGGCTGAAGGCCTGGGCATTGGCTTGAACCTGTGCCGCAGCATCGTCGAGTCGCACTTGGGTCGAATGCAAGCTCAGAACCTCTACAATGGAAACGAAGTCATCGGGTGTTGTTTTTCCTTTTGGCTTCCCGTGAGCACACCCGAATCTGAAACCCCAGCGCAACCCGCCCCCGATCCCGGAGTAACTGCATGAGTTTGATCCCCAAAAAAGGCACTGTTTATGTGGTCGACGACGATGAGGCCGTTCGCGACTCGCTGCAATGGTTGCTCGAAGGCAAGGACTACCGTGTGCGCTGCTTTGATTCTGCCGAGAGCTTTCTCAGCCGCTTCGACCCACGCGAGGTGGCCTGCCTGATCGTTGACATCCGCATGGGCGGCATGACCGGCTTGGAATTGC
Organism: Pseudomonadota bacterium; assembly: GCA_041174965.1. Lineage (GTDB taxonomy): Bacteria > Pseudomonadota > Gammaproteobacteria > Burkholderiales > Burkholderiaceae_C > Limnohabitans. Next base: position 3,382 of record JBEDFU010000165.1, read on the forward strand.
AAGACCGCTTGATTGAACGCAAGTCGCCTTTGCCGGTGGTGTTCATCACCGGTCATGGCGATGTGCCCATGGCGGTGACCACGATGAAAAAAGGCGCGATGGATTTCATCCAAAAACCTTTTGTCGAAGACGACTTGCTCAGCTTGGTCGAGCGCATGCTTGAGCAGGCCAAGACCTCTTTTGCCGACTACCAACAAGCTGCCAGCCGCGACGCTTTGATGGCCAAACTCACTTCGCGCGAAGCCCAAGTGCTTGAGCGCATCGTGGCGGGCCGCTTGAACAAGCAAATTGCCGACGACTTGGGCATCAGCATCAAAACCGTGGAGGCACACCGCGCCAACATCATGGAAAAGCTCAATGCCAACACCGTGGCCGACCTGCTCAAAATTGCCCTGGGGCAAAGCCCCGTCAAAGCCTGAGACTGACCACAGCCCTCTCCCAACCAACGCCCGTGTGATGCGGGCGTTTCACATTCAACACCGACATGTCAGCCCACATCATTGATGGCAACGCCTTGGCCCAACACTGGCGCGAACAAGTCGCCCGCGACTGCGTGGCCTTGCAAGCGCGTGGCGTGAAACCCGGCTTGGCCGTGCTGCTGGTGGGCGACAACCCGGCCAGTCAAGTCTATGTGCGCAACAAAGTGAAGGCCTGCGAGCAAGCTGGCTTGCACTCGGTGCTCGAGCAGTTGCCCGCCGACTTGAGTGAATCCGACTTGCTGGCACGGGTGGACGCACTCAACCGCGACCCGCTGATCCATGGCATCTTGGTGCAACTGCCATTGCCGGCCCACATTGATGCGCACAAAGTGATCGAAGCCATCGACCCGGCCAAAGATGTCGATGGCTTCCATGTCGCCAGTGCCGGCGCCTTGATGACCGGCATGCCCGGCTTTTGGCCCTGCACCCCGCACGGCTGCATGAAGATGCTGGAGAGCATTGGCTATTCTTTGAGCGGAAAACATGCGGTGGTCATTGGTCGCAGCAACATCGTGGGCAAGCCCATGGCCTTGATGCTCTTGGCGCAAAACGCCACCGTGACCATTTGCCACAGCCGCACCGTCAACCTCAAAGCCATCACTTTGCAAGCCGATGTCATCGTCGCTGCGGTGGGCCAACGCAATACCGTGACGGCTGACATGGTCAAGCCCGGCGCGGTGGTGATCGATGTGGGCATGAACCGCAACGAAGCCGGCAAGCTGTGCGGCGATGTTGACTTTGAAGCTGTGCGCCACATTGCTGGCCACATCACCCCCGTTCCTGGCGGCGTCGGGCCCATGACCATTGCCATGTTGCTGGTCAACACCTTGGAATCCGCCCGCCGCACCCTATCTGTTTAAAACCATGACCACCCACACCAACCCCCTGCTCGACTTTGCCGACCTGCCCTTTTTTGACGCGGTTCAACCCGAACACATCACCAGCGCGGTGGATGAATTGCTCGGCCATGCCGAAAAAGCCTTGGACCAGGTGTGTGCCGAAGGTTTCCCCGCCCAATGGTCGGCCATGGCCCAGGTGTTGGATGTGGCCACCGAACGGCTGGGCCGCGCTTGGGGCGTGGTCGGCCATTTGCAAGCTGTGGCCGACACGCCAGAATTGCGCGCCGCGTACAACGCCGTCCTGCCCCGGGTGACCGAATTTTGGACCCGCATGGGCGCCAACGAAAGCCTATACGCCCAATACAAGGCCATGGACCCGGCCACGCTCAACCCCGAGCAAACCAAAGCACGTGACAACGCGTTGCGCAACTTTGTGTTGTCGGGTGCCGAGTTGAGCGGCGAACCCAAAGCCCGCTTTGCCGCCATCCAAGAGCGCCAAGCCGAATTGAGCCAAAAATTCAGCGAAAACGTGTTGGACGCCACCGACCAATGGACGCTTTTGGTGTCGCCTGCGGAGATGGCCGGCGTGCCTGAAGACGTGTGCAAAAGCACCCAAGCCGCCGCCCAAGCCCAGGGTCAAGAAGGGCATTTGTTGAACCTGAAGATGCCGTGCTATTTGCCCATCATGCAGTACGCCCAAAGCAGCCAGTTGCGCGAAAAACTCTACCGCGCCTACGTCACCCGGGCCTCTGACCAAGCCGGCAAACCCGAGCAAGACAACACCGCCTTGATCCAAGAAATCTTGGCTTTGCGCCAAGAAGAAGCCCACTTGTTGGGCTACGCCAATTTTGCCGAGGTGTCCTTGGCCAACAAAATGGCCACTTCACCCGAACACGTGGTGGCGTTTTTGCGCGACCTGGCCCAGCGCGCCTGCCCCAGTGCTGAGCGCGATGTGGCCGAAATGCGCGCCTTCGCCGCCGAACATTTGGGGCTGAGCGACCCCCAGCCCTGGGACTGGACCTACATCGGCGAAAAGCTCAAAGAAGCGCGCTACGCCTTCAGCGACCAAGACGTCAAACCCTACTTCACCGCGCCCAAGGTCTTGGCCGGCTTGTTCAAAATTGTCGAGACCCTGTTCGAAGTCAGCATCCGTGCCGACACCGCGCCCACTTGGCACCCCGGCGTGGGCTTTTACCGCATCGAACGCGCTGGCCAGTTGATTGGTCAGTTCTACCTCGACCCGGGCGCGCGTGCGGGCAAACGCGGTGGCGCCTGGATGGACGATGTGCGCGCCCGTTGGCTGCGCCCAGACAACGGCCAATTGCAAACGCCCATCGCCCATTTGGTGTGCAACTTCGCCGATGGCGTGGGTGGCCAACCGCCCTTGCTCAGCCATGACGATGTGATCACCCTGTTCCACGAATGCGGCCACGGCCTGCACCATTTGCTCACCCAGGTCAACGAGCGCGATGTCTCGGGCATCAGTGGCGTGGAGTGGGACGCGGTCGAATTGCCCAGCCAGTTCATGGAAAACTTTTGCTGGGAGTGGTCGGTGCTGCGCCACATGACCGCCCATGTGGACACGGGTGAGCCCTTGCCACGCGCATTGTTTGACAAAATGCTGGCCGCGAAAAACTTTCAAAGTGGCTTGCAAACCCTGCGCCAAATCGAGTTCTCGTTGTTTGATATGCGCTTGCACACCGAGGGTGCGCGCGCGCAGGACTTTATGCAAGTGCTGCGCGAGGTACGCACCGAGGTGTCGGTGATACCCGCCCCCACTTGGGGCCGATCACCCCACAGCTTCAGCCACATTTTTGCTGGCGGCTATGCCGCCGGGTACTACAGCTACAAATGGGCCGAGGTGTTGTCCGCCGATGCCTACGCGGCCTTTGAAGAAACCGCTGGATCCGATGGCGAACCCAGCGTGGAGACAGGGCGGCGTTATCGGAAAGAAATTTTGGAAGCCGGTGGAAGCCGACCCGCGATGACCTCGTTCAAAGCCTTTCGCGGCCGCGAACCCCAACTCGACGCCTTGCTCCGCCACCAAGGCATGGTGGCTTCTGCCCACTGAAAAGCAGCCGTTTATCAGGCGTTCATCGCGGCAAGCGTTTGCCAACCATCAGGGCTTGGGTTGGCCTTGGCCAAATGCCTTGAGCGCACACACTGCGCCCTGTTGGGGCGGTCAACCTGCTCTCAGGCCGCCACCAAAAAATCTTGGCTGATGCCCTTGCCCAATTCGTTGATGCGGTCCAAAAACTGGGTCAAAAATGTGTGTAAGCCGGTGGCCAAGATTTCATCGATGCTGCTGTAGCGCAACTCGGCCAATAACTTGCCGGCTTTGCGCGCCGTGTCCACCGATTGGTCGTTGGCCACCGATGCCAGGTTGTGCACCACCTCGTTCAAGCAGGCATGCAAAGAGCGCGGCATGTCGGCGCGCAAGATCAA
>JBEDFU010000166.1:0-3620 GCA_041174965.1 Pseudomonadota bacterium
CGCATCGGTCGCATGGTGTTTCGTGCAGCGGTGCAAAACTTCAACGACATTGAAATCGTTGGCATCAACGACCTGTTGGAACCCGACTACTTGGCTTACATGCTCAAGTACGACAGCGTGCACGGCCGCTTCAAAGGCGAGGTGTCGGTTGACGGTGGCAACCTGATCGTCAACGGCAAAAAAATTCGCCTGACCCAAGAGCGCGACCCTGCCGCCTTGAAATGGAACGAGGTGCACGCCGATGTGGTGATTGAAGCCACCGGCCTCTTTTTGGACAAAGGCACCGCTGAAAAGCACTTGGCCGCTGGCGCGAAAAAAGTGCTGATGTCCGCCCCCAGCAAAGACGACACGCCGATGTTTGTGTACGGCGTCAACCACGGCAGCTACAAAGGCGAAACCATCGTCTCCAACGCTTCTTGCACCACCAACTGTTTGGCACCCGTGGCCAAGGTGTTGAACGACAAATGGGGCATCAAGCGCGGTTTGATGACCACGGTGCACGCGGCCACGGCCACCCAAAAAACCGTCGACGGCCCGTCCAACAAAGACTGGCGCGGCGGCCGTGGCATTTTGGAAAACATCATTCCCTCCAGCACCGGTGCGGCCAAAGCGGTGGGCGTGGTCATCCCCGCCTTGAACAAAAAACTCACTGGCATGTCTTTCCGTGTGCCCACCTCTGACGTGTCGGTGGTGGACTTGACGGTTGAACTGGAAAAGCCCGCTTCTTACGCCGAGATTTGCGCCGAAATGAAAGCGCAAAGCCAGGGCGCATTGAAGGGCGTGCTCGGTTACACCGAAGACAAAGTGGTGGCCAGCGACTTCCGTGGCGAACCCTGCACCTCGGTGTTTGACGCCGATGCGGGCATCGCTTTGGACAGCACCTTCGTCAAAGTTGTCTCTTGGTATGACAACGAATGGGGCTACTCCAACAAGTGCTTGGAGATGGTGCGCGTCATCGCCAAGTGAGCTTGCCCACCTTTGACGATGTGCAAGCCGCCGCAAAGCGGCTTGCCGGCGTGGCGCACCGCACACCGGTGCTGCAGTCGTCAACCCTCAACCGCCAAGTGGGCGCCGAGGTGTTCTTCAAGTGCGAAAACTTTCAGCGCATGGGCGCGTTCAAGTTTCGCGGTGGCTACAACGCCTTGGCACAACTCTCTGCAGCCCAGCGGCGCGCTGGTGTGGTGGCTTATTCATCGGGCAACCATGCCCAAGCCGTGGCCTTGGCGGCGCAAATATTGGGCATTCCGGCCACCATCGTCATGCCCCACGACGCGTCCAGCGCCAAGCTGGCCGCCACCAGGGGCTATGGCGCGCAAGTGGTGGGTTACGACCGCTACACCGAAGACGCCATGGCGATCGCCAAAGCCCTGGCCGAGCGCGAAGGCCGCGCCTTCATTCCCCCGTTTGACCACCCCGACGTGATCGCTGGCCAAGGCACGGCCGCGCTGGAGCTGTTGCAAGACCACGGCCCCATGGACCGTTTGTATGTCTGTTTGGGCGGCGGCGGATTGCTCAGTGGCAGCTTGCTGGCAGCCAAAGCCTTGTCGCCCGATGGCGCGGTGTTTGGCGTCGAGCCCGAGGCCGGCAACGATGTGCAGCAATCCCTGGCCAAAGGCGAGCGGGTGCGCATCCCCACCCCCGTGACCATTGCCGACGGGGCCCAAACCCCCATGGTCGGCGCCATCACCTTTGACATCATTCGCCGCGATGTGGCGGCCGTTCACACCGTGACTGACGCGCAACTGGTGGACGCCATGCGCTTTTACGCCGAACGCATGAAGATGGTGGTCGAGCCCACTGGCTGCCTGTCGCTGGCCGCACTCATGCAAGACGCCCCCGCCTGCCAAGGCCAACGCGTGGGCGTCATCATCAGCGGTGGCAATGTGGATTTGGCGCGGTATGCCGCGTTGCTGGCGGGCCAAGCCTGAGCTTCCTCAACAGAAGATCGGTGACGACTCTCAGCTTAAATGCGCCCCAATCAACCCCGCCAACTCAAACATCCCCACAGCGTCTTTGCCAAACACAGTTTTGAGTTTGGCGTCGCATTGGATGGTGCGCTTGTCTTTGGGGTCTTGCAAGCCGTTGGCCTTGATGTAGTCCCACAGCTTTTTCATCACCTCGGTGCGGGCCACGGCCTCGGGGCCAATCACCGCGGCTAAAGCTTCGCTAGGCGCTTTGCCGGCAGCGGTTTTGCGCGGGGCTTTGGGTTTGGCGTCTTTGGCTGTCTTGGCCGCAGCTTTTTTCGCAGCTGGCGTCTTTTTGCCGGGCATGGTTTTGCCCGCCGCTTTGACCAAGGCGCGGGTGGTGGGTGCGCCGCCTTTTTTCGGGTACTTGCTGGGCTCAAACGCAAAGCTCACCTTGCCGGCCTCGGCGTCATAGGTCAGATAGGCTTTGAACGCACGGCGGGTGCGCATGGAGACAAACTTTTCCAGCAAATCGGTTTTGCCCTCTGACAGCAGCTTTTTGATCTGGTCGTGTTCGATCACCTGTTGCAAGATGACGCGGCCGGTTTTGAAGTCGCAACTCGGCGTGGGCTGGGCGTTGGTGGGCACGGACTTGCTGCACACATAGTTGGCGCCGTGCTCATGCACAGGGGAGCCGCACTTGGGGCAAGCGCCCAAGTTTTCGGCCTCGCCAAACGCCACGATCTCGCCGCTGTCGGCGTTTTTGTCGTCGCCAAAGTCAAACTCCAGCTTCCAGTTTTTCTCTTCTTCGTTGAACACCAAGGCAATTTCGGCGGTGAAAGGCCAACCCGCTTTGGAGCGGAAACCCTCCAAGGGGCCGATCTTTTTGTCGTGCAAAAACTGCTCCACCTCGGCGGGCTCAAAGGTGCGCCCAGCCGGTGTTTTGCCAAACGAGAAACCGCAGCCTGGGCCTTCAATCTCGCCGTCGGCATTGGTGGTGGCCACCGCGCCTGGTTTTCCGATGCAGGTGTAGCGGCGGTAGTTTTCTTTCACCACACCGCCGCAGGTGGGGCAAGGCGTGGTGAGGGTGGCGTAGTCGCCGGGGATGGTGTCGCGGTCGTATTCCTTGGCCTTTTTCACCATGCGGCCGGTCATCTCGGCGATGTCTTTCATGAAGTCTTCGCGCGACAACTGCCCTTTTTCCATTTGCGAGAGCTTGAACTCCCAGTCGCCAGTCAGGTCGGCGCGTGAAAGCTCCTCTACCCCTAAGCCGCGCAGCAAGGTCATGAGCTGGAAGGCTTTGGCGGTGGGAATGAGTTCTCGCCCTTCGCGCAACATGTATTTTTCGTTCAGCAAACCTTCGATGATGGACGAGCGCGTGGCTGGCGTGCCCAAGCCTTTTTCTTGCATGGCTTCGCGCAGCTCGTCGTCTTCCACGGTTTTGCCCGCACCTTCCATGGCGCCCAACAACGTGGCCTCGGTGTAGCGTGCGGGTGGGCGGGTTTTCAGTCCCTTGGGGTCGGCCTCGCTCACCTTGGGCTGTTCGCCCGCGTTGAGCTTGACCAAAATCTTGCCGGACTCTTTGTCTTCTTCCTCGTCCACCTCTTTGCCGTAAATGGCTTGCCAGCCCGGCTCGACCAACACACGGCCGGTGGTTTTGAAGTGGTGGGTCTTGCCAGCCGCTGCCACTTGGCTGATGCGGGTGGTGTCCATGAA
>JBEDFU010000167.1:0-7389 GCA_041174965.1 Pseudomonadota bacterium
CGTTACGGATTGCCAGCTGCGCCCGTCGCCGCCCATCTGAAAAAAGCCACCGGCCAAGGCTGGCACACGGTGTCGCCCACCGATGACCGCTTTGCCCGCTGGAATTTGGCGGCACAGGGTGCGAATGCCGAAAAAGACTTTCGCCATGAAGCGAACACCTTTGGCTACAACGTCGAAATTGACCCCCTCAACCCCAACGCCACCCCTGCCAAACGCACGGCCATGGGCAGATTTGCCCATGAGGCTGCCGTTTGCGGACTGCCTGTGGCCGGCGAGCCTTTGGCCTTTTACATGGGCTGCGACTCACGCAATGAATACATCTACAAGTTTGTCAGCACCGCCGTGTGGGACCCAAAAGATGTGGGTGCTGGTTTGGTCGCTGGTGACAAGTACTTGAGCGAGGGCCGCTTGTACGTGGCCAAATTCAATGCCGATGGCTCGGGCGAGTGGCTTGAACTGGCGCTGTCGGATGCACGGATCGCCACGCATTCAGCGTTCAAATTTACGTCCCAGGCTGACATTTATGTCAACACCCGCCACGCAGCCGATGCGGTGGGGGCCACGCCCATGGACCGGCCCGAGTGGGGTGCTGTCAACCCGCGCAATGGGGAGATTTATTTCAGCTTGACCAACAACAACGCGGCCAACCGCACCCCCAGCAAAGTGAATGCCGCCAATCCCCGCGCCTACATGGACATGGACGGCAAAAAAACCGCTGGCAACCCCAACGGCCACATCATCCGCTTCAAAGAAAGCCACCAACGTTCTGTGTCCAAAAGCTTTGCCTGGGACATCTTTTTGTTTGGGGCCGAAGAGGACTCGGGCGACGCCAACCTATCGGGTTTGACAGCGAGCAATTCATTTTCCTCACCCGATGGCTTGTGGTTCAGCCAAACCACTGGCATTTGCTGGATACAAACCGACGACGGCGCTTTCACTGACGAGACCAATTGCATGATGCTCGCCGCCATCCCAGGCCAGGTGGGCGACGGCAGCAAAATCACTGCCAAAAACAAAATGATGGTCAATGGGGCAGAGCAAACTGGCACCCAAGAAACCTTCATCGCAGCGGCCTTGGGCGAGGCCAAGCTCAAACGCTTTTTGGTGGCACCCAAGGGCGCTGAGGTGACAGGCATCACCGAGGCCGATGGCGGCCGCACCTTGTTCGTCAATATCCAACACCCCGGTGAGTTGTCTGCGCCCCTGTCCGCGGGCAAGCCGTTGGAGAGCCTGTGGCCTGGCAATCAAGGGGTTGGCCCCCAAGGTCGCCCACGCTCGGCCACCATCGTCATCACCCGCCAAGACGGGGGTGTGATCGGTCTTTAGGCGGGTTCAGGAATCGGGTTTGATGTTGGCGGCGCGAATCACACGCGCCCATTTGGCCGCTTCGCTCTTCATGAACTCGCCAAATTCTTCGGGCGAATTGGCTGCTGGGTCAATGCCCTGAGACACCAATTTTTCTTTGATGTCAGGCATCTCCAAGACCTTGGTGATTTCGCGGTTCAAGCGCAGAATCGCTTCGCGTGGTGTGCCAGCGGGTACCACCATGCCATACCAATTGACCGCCTCTAAGCCAGCAGCAAACTCGCTGGTGGAGGGCACATCCGGCAAGATGGCCAAGCGCTTGGGTCCGGTGGTGGCCAAAGCGCGCAAGCGGCCGGTCTTGATGTGCTGCAAACCAATGGCCACGGTGTCGTAACCGAGTTGAACTTGACCGCCAATCAAGTCGTTCATTCCCGGCGCACTGCCTTTGTAAGCGATGTGCACGGTTTGAATGCCCGCCACATTGTTGAGCAGCTCTCCCGTCAAATGGGGCAGGCCGCCGTTGCCACTGGAGTAGAAATTGACCTTGCCTGGATTGGCTTTGGCATAGGCCACGAGTTCTGATAAATTTTTCACCGGCACACTGGGGTGGGCATAGACCAAAAAAGGCAGCGAAGCCACCAACATCAAGGGCGTGAAGTCCTTGTCCATGTTGAAGGGCAAATTCGGCATGAAGGCCGGGTTGATGCTGATGTTGCCGGTGGTGCCAAAAAAGATGGTGTGCCCATCGGCCGGGGCCTTGGCCACCAGGTTGGTGCCGAGCACACCGGCCACACCCGGCTTGTTGTCGATGATGACCGGTTGACCCAGGGCCTCCGACAACTTGGGCGCGATGGTGCGGGCCACGATATCAATGCCGCCGCCCGGTGGAAAGCCAATCACGATGCGCACCGGCTTGGAGGGAAAGGGCTGGGCCCAAGCTGGGGCCAGGGGCACGGCCAGCCCCATGGCGGCCAGCAGACTGGATAAGAATAAGCGGCGAGGCTTGAAAGAAGGCATGGCGATGATCCTGATCAATGAGATGCGTTGACAGTAAATTCCAAATGCTGGGATAATTTTACAAATTAAACCACACCAAGGCAGGCCGCTCATGCGCACCAATATCCATGTTTACGCGGGTACCGCAGGACACTCGGCTTGGTTCAGCGAAGATGCCGGACAAACTTGGGTACACCCCAACAGCCACAGCGGAATGTACCTGGAGGCCCGGGTTTGGTGCTTGAGCAGCCACCCTGCCATGCCAGAGCATGTGTTTGCCGGGACCGACATGGGCATCTACCGCTGGGACGAAGCCCCTGCACGCTGGGTGGTCCTGCCTTCACCCATGGCCGATGTCTGGGCCTTGGCGCAAGACCCCAGCGATGCACGGGTGCTGATTGCGGGCACGCGCCCGGCAGGTTTTTTCAGGTCCACCGATGCGGGCCAACATTGGCAGGCCCTGCAAGCGCCAGGCATCAGCCAGTTTTCAGAGATCAACATGGGCCCGACCCGCGTCACACAAATTTTGTTTGATCCGGTCACGCCCGGTGTGGTGTGGGCCACGGTGGAAATTGGCGGCATCTACCGCAGCGCTGACCATGGTCAAACCTGGCAACTGCTGGATCAAGGCCTGGTGTCGGCAGATGTGCATGGGATCGCGGTGGTCCCAGCCCCTGGCGGCGGCGACAGCTGGGTCTATGCCACCACCAACCGCGGCCTGCACCGCAGCACCGACCAAGGTCAAAACTGGGTGTTTCAAGAATTGAAAACGCCCTGGCAATACACCCGCAGCGTGATGCCGCGCTTGGACAACCCGGCCATTGTGTTTCTGACCAATGGCAATGGGCCACCGGGCAACGATGGAAAACTTTTGCGCAGCCACAACCATGGCCAAGATTGGCAAGAGGTCCAACTGCCCGGTGAAATCAACAGCACCGTGTGGTGTGTGGCGATGAACCCCAGTGACCCGCTGCTGATTTTTTTGTGCACCAACCTCGGGCAACTGTTTCGCAGCACCGATGGTGGTGAACATTTCGAGCGGCTGCCACATGAATTTGGCGAACTGCGCGCCCTACACTGGCGCGCCTTGCCCGAGGGCGCGCGCCAAGCACCGCACGCCATCACACGGCCCCAAATCAAGGCGCGTGAACTCGCCGCCTTGGGCACCTGAACGACCACCCACACACAGGACACGCATGAGCCAAGCCCTTCACATCGGATTGATGGTTCCCATCAACAACACCACCTTCGCCCAAGAAGTCCTCAGTTGGATGCCACCGGGTTCTCGTGCCACCACGGTGCGCATCCCCCGAGGCAAAGGCTTGTTGACCACCGAAACTTTGCCGGCCTACAAAGCTGCGGCCCTTGAGCTGGCAACCCAGTTCAAGGACAGCGATGTCGATGTGGTGGCCTACGGTTGCACCGCTGCGGGCTTTATCTTTGGCCCCAAAGGGGACGCCGATCTGGCCCAAGAACTGCAACAAGTGACGGCCAAGCCCGTGGTCACCACGGCGCGTTCCATGGTGCTGACCCTGCAAGCCGCTGGCGTGAATGACATCGCCTTGGTCACCCCCTATTTGGATGCGGTGAACACCCAACTCAAAGCCTTTTTGGCCGATGGGGGCATCCGCGTGCGCCGCTTCAACAGCTTTTTTGCCAATGATGTGGATGCCTTGGGCCGCATCACCGCAGAGCAAGTCAAAGAGATGGTGATGCAGACCGACGACGATGGTTGCCAAGCGGTGTTCATTGCCTGCGCGCAACTGCCCACCGCCACCATCTTGGAAGAGTTGCGAGCCATTTTGGGCAAGCCTGTTTTTTCCTCTAACTGGGGCACCACCCACCAAGCCCAATTGGCCCTGGTCTGAAGCCACGCCATTTTGATTTTTTATCTTCACTCACCGGTAACCAAGATGTTCCAAATCACACCACTGATGCGCCGACTGCTGGCCCTGATGCTGCTCACCGGCGCGACTTGGGGCGCAGCGCAAGACTTTCCCAACCGCCCCATTCGCTTGGTCGTGCCCTACGGCCCCGGTGGTGTGACCGACATCAATGCCCGCACCTTGGCCACGCGCCTGGGTGAAATTTTGGGTCAATCGGTGGTGGTGGACAACCGCGCAGGCGGGGCCTCTATCGTCGGCTCAGACGCGGTGGCCAAAGCCAAGCCCGATGGCTACACCCTGCTGCTGACCTCCACCGCCCTGGCTGCCAACCACATCTTGTTCAAAAAAATTCCCTACGACCCGGTCAAAGACCTGATGCCAGTGAGTTTTGTCTCCACCGTGCCCACGGTTCTGGTGGTGCACACCAACGTGCCCGCGCAAAACCTCAAAGAGTTGGTGCAGCTCGCGCGCAGCAAACCTGAAGCCATGAACTACGGCTCAGCGGGCAATGGCAGCGGCAATCACCTCACCACCGAGGTGTTCCTCAACACCACCGGCTTAAAAGTCCAACACATTCCCTACAAGGGCGGTGGCGCTGTGATGGCCGATTTGGTCGCCGGGCAAGTGACCTTTGTGTTTGCCGTGCTGCCCACCGCGCTGCCCTTCATCACCAGCGGCAAATTGCGCGCTTTGGGTGTGAGCAGCGCGCAACGCAACCCGGCGCTGCCCGACGTGCCCACCGTGGCCGAATCTGGATACCCCGGCTTCAACGTGGCCGAGTGGGTGGGTATCTTTGCGCCCGCAGGCACACCCGCACCCATCGTTGAGAAACTCAACAACGCGATCAACCAGACCCTCAAGCACCCCGATGTGGTCGCGCGTTTCAAATCGCTGGGGGCTGACATCGTGGGCGGCCCACCCAGCGCTTTGGACACCTACTTCCGATCTGAGGTCAACAAATGGACCCGCTTGGCCGAGCAAGTGAAGTTTGAAGCCGCTGACTGAGCACCCGCCCATGAGCACCACGCCACCCACACCCGCACCCACATCGGTGCGCGAACTGGCCGAGTTTTTATGGGAGCAGTCGCCCGGCCATTTCGATGGCGCCTTGTCCAAAATTTTGGTCAGCGCCGCCACCACACCTGGTGCGCAATTTCTGGACTTTCGCATTTCCACCTATGCGCCCAAGGCCTATGTGCACACCCATGTGCACCCCAACAAAGAGCAAATTTATTTCTTTTTGGAAGGCGAAGGCGTGCTTGAATTGGGCGCTGAAAAAAAGGTGGTGCGGCCGAATCAATTTGCATTCATCCCACCGCATTTGCCGCATGGTTTGCACAACACGGGCAATGGTCAGTTGGTGTTCATCGTCATCACCACCCTGACAGAGCGCGGCTGAACGCGCCGACTCAGCCGACGGCGCGGGCGCGCAAGGACACGCCCAAGCCATGCGCACCCATGCGCTCACTGGCCGCTTTGGCCGCCTTCATCACCAACTTGGCCATGGCTGGGATGTCAGATGCGGGCAGATGCTTTTTTTGCGCCGCCAGCCCCAAGCTGCCCAACACATGCCCAGCTTGATTGAACACTGGGGCAGCCACACCCACGATGCCGCGCGAAAACTCGCCCGTGGTCACACAATGGCCTTGCAAACGAATGCTGCGCATGGCTTGGCGAAAACTGGGCCAGTCCTCGCCCAAACCAGCTTGGGCCACGATGGCCGTTTGCTTGGCATACAGGTTGCGCAATTGGTGGGGCGGCAAATGCGCCATGATCACCTTAGAGGCTGCGCCATGGAACAAGGGCCGCTTTTGCCCGCGGCTAAAAAGACCGGCCGGCGCATTTGGGCTGATTTCTTCGCGCACACACATCACCGTGTCGCTGTAGAGCATGCACAGCAGGGTGCTGTGGCCGGTGCGGCTGGCCAACTGCTTCATGGGTGGGCCGCCGGCCATGTAAATCGGATCGCGCAAGCGTTGTTGGCGATCGAGCTCAATGATGCGCGGGCCCAAGATGTAGGCCCCCTGGGCCACAGGCGTTAAAAAACCTGCGGCTTGCAACACCTTGAGGTAACGGTAACAAGTGGATCGGGTGCAGCCCGTGGCTTGCATCATGGCCTCGGTAGACCACACGGGCTGATCGACAGAAAACAAATCGAGCAAGCCCAGCATGCGCTCCAAACTGTTGCCCGCTGTTTCACTCATGGTCGCACCTGCGGTTTCATGGCATCACAAAGCAACCGCGTCAATGTCATATTTGAACAACCACTCGTAGCGCTCTTTCACCCGCGCTTCGTTCCACTCCCGTTCCACATATTCAGCCGCCCCCTGGGCATGGGCCAAAGCAGGGTTGTGAAAACGCTGGGTATTGGCAGCTGAGCCTTCCACCACCCGTGCCGTGCGCTCTTTGCGAACCTCTTCATAACGCGCAAAGGCTTGGGTTGGATCGGTCGGGCACAGCGCCATGGCGCGGGCCAACATGTAGCCGTCTTCTATGGCCATGGCGGCCCCTTGGGCCAGAAACGGCAAGGTGGGGTGACAGGCGTCGCCGAGCAGCGTGGCCGGTCCACGGCTCCAGGTGTCCATCGGGTCGCGCACCTTGAGCACCCATTTATAGGGCACCTCGATGGCATGGATCATGGCCTGCACCTCTTCGTGCCAACCCACAAAGTCGCCCAAGCATTCTTCACGGGTGCCACGCTCGGACCACGATTCGATCTCCCAGCGATTGCCCTCAATGGCCCCGACAAAATTCATCAACTCTCCTTGGCGCAAGGGGTACTGCACCACGTGTGCACCAGGGCCAACCCAGTTGGTGCCATAGGGCGCGCGCATGTGGTTGGGCAATTTGGCGGCATCAATCACACCGCGCCATGCCATGACACCCGAGTAGCGCGGCGCGTCCTCACCGAACAAGGCCGCTCTGACCCTGGAGTGAACGCCATCGGCGCCAATCACCGCATCGGCTTCCCAGACACGGCCATCGGCCAGCTGCAAGGACACGCCATCGCTGTGGGTGTGCAAACTGTGCAGCTTGGCGTTGAGCACCAGCGCTTCAGGCTGCAAGGCCCGCACCGCATCGACCAATACCCGGTGCAAATCAGCCCGGTGCACGGTCAGGTAGGGATAGCCATACATCTCACGCGCGACCGTGCCCAAATCAAACAAGGGCCAGGTTTGACCTGTGTTCCACAAACGCACCC
>JBEDFU010000168.1:0-4614 GCA_041174965.1 Pseudomonadota bacterium
GCGGCATCGTTCGCAGTGCCTTTTTCGCGCATGAACGACAACGACCACTACCCGTCCCAAGCCGCCTTGGGTTGGTTCATGGCCTATGAATCGGTGCAAACCGTGCTCGAGGGCGGCCAGCGCAAGGCCACCGCTTTGCGCCTGGTGCCAATCCAAATGGCCCACGGCCAATTGGGCTTGGGTCTGCAAAAAAGCTGGTGATCAGGCAGCCTGCCCGGGCTGGGCTTGTGCACTGGCCATGATGGCATCGACCACTGCACGGTGCGCCAAATTGGGCGTTAAACCTGGGCGCATGGTCAACACAATCAACCTCGGCAAAGCGGGTTCCACCACCAAAGCCACTTGCAAGCGCTTTTGATGGCGCTCGGGCTCCAAGGCCAAGGGGCCGAGCAGGGTGTGGGCCACGCCTTGCATGGCCGAATCTTTTTGCACCCGCAAAGAGTCGGCCTCCAAAACCACTTGCAGCGCAAAGCCTTGCTGCTGCGCCAAACCGTCGAGGGTGTCGCGCCATGCGCTGGGCTTGCATGGCAACACCAGTGGCAGACCTTGCAAACGCGCAAAAGGAACGGTTTTGCGCCGGGTCAACGGGTCACCCGGTGGCCCCACCAAATAAGTGCCCACGCTTTGCAACACCTGGTCTCCGGCACGCAAACCGGCCGGGTGCACATAGCGCACCGCCAAGTCCACACGGGCACTTTGCAAGCTGTGTTCCATTTGGCTGTCCAAGGCCTCGGTGATGGTCAATCGCACCAAGGGGTGATGCACACGCAGCGCGGCCAGGGCGGGCATCACCACCGGGCCCACCGCTGAGGGGATGACGCCCAAGCGCACCTCACCCACCGCCACCCCCACACCATGGCGAATTTCATCTTGCAAGGCCTGGGTTTGCGCCAGCCACCCGCGCACCAAGGGCAGCACCCATTGGCCGTATTCGCTCAACTGCAAGCCCCGGGCATGGCGCACAAACAAGGCGGTGCCACAAGCGGCCTCGAGTTCGGCCAACTGGCGGCTGAGCTGGGGCTGGGCGCGCTCTTGGCGCAGGGCCAAACGGCTCAGGCTGCCTTCTTTGGCCAAGTCGAGAAACAGTTGCCAGGCCGCAGGCCGCATCATGGACAAATCATTCATTCAAGGTATGCCAAAAAAGTGATGTCTGTATTGCAAAAACCATGATTGACAGCATACCCCACCCCACCTAGCATGCCATCGCATGAAAACCACACACCGATTGCGCGTTGCCGCCGACATTGGCGGCACCTTCACCGACGTTGCTGCTTTTGACGAGCGCGAAGGCCGCTTGCTGCTGGGCAAAACCCTCACCACCCCCGACAAACTGGTGCAAGGCATCTTGCAAGGCATGGACAAGGCTGGCGTGTCTTTGCCCGAAGCGCATTTGTTCTTGCATGGCTCCACCGTGGCCATCAACACCATGCTCGAGCGCAGCGGCGCCCGCACCGCCCTGATCACCACCCGTGGCTTTCGCGACATCTACGAAATTGGCCGCATCAACCGACCCGATTCGTTCAACCTGCGGCACCGCAAACACGCCCCTTTGGTCGAGCGCGATTTGCGCTTTGAAGTGACCGAGCGCATGTTGGCCAGCGGCGAGGTGCATGCCGAATTGGTCGAGGCCGAGGTATTGGCCGTGATTGAGCGCTTGAAGACCAAACACATTCAAAGTGTGGCCGTGCTTTTTTTGCATGCCTACCGCAACCCCACCCACGAGCGGCGGGTGCGCGAGCTGCTGCGCCAACACCTGCCCGATGCATTTGTGTCCATCTCCTCCGACCTGTCTCAGGAATACCGCGAATACGAGCGCACTTCCACGGTGGTGGCCAATGCCTACATTGGCCCGCGCGTGGACCGTTACTTGGGCGAAATCGAAAGCACCTTGAAAGAGGTGGATTTCCCCGGTCAATTTTTGGTGGTGCAGTCCACCGGTGGTTTGTATGCATTGTCCGAGGCGCGGCAAGACTGTGTGCGCATGATGGAGTCGGGCCCAGCCGCTGGGGTGATCGGCACCCAAGCCCTGTGCCAAGCCCTGGGGATTGAAAATGCCATCGCGTTTGACATGGGCGGCACCACCGCCAAAGCCGGTGTGGTGCGCCACCACCAGGCCTTGGTCGCCAACAGCGTGATGATTGGCGGCTACATGACCGGCCTGCCCTTGCTCACCCCGATGATCGACATCCACGAGGTGGGCACCGGCGGGGGCAGTTTGGCCAGCTTGAGCAGCACCGGCGCGTTGCGTGTGGGCCCGCAAAGCGCAGGCGCTGCCCCAGGCCCGGCCTGTTATGGCTTGGGTGGCTCAGCCCCCACCGTGACCGACGCCAATGTGCTGCTGGGGCGCATCGACCCAGCGCACTTTTTGGGTGGCGAGATGCAACTCGATTTGGCCGCTGCCGAGCGCGCCATGCAAAGCCACATTGCCAAGCCGCTGGGCATGACCACCACCCAAGCCGCATCGGGCATTTTGCGCATCGCTGCGGCAGCCATGTCGCACGCGGTCAAAGGCGTGACCACCGATAGAGGCTTGGACACCGGTGCCTTTCCCTATTTGTTCGCCTACGGCGGCGCTGGCCCCTTGCATGCCTCCATGGTGGCGCGCGAGTTGCGCATCCCGCATGTGGTGATCCCGCGCGCGCCCGGGCATTTTTCCGCTTTTGGGATGCTGCTGGCCGACTTTCGCCGTGACCTGGTGCGCTCGCACTTCATCACCCTGGCCGAGCTGTCGTTGCCCCAACTCGACGCCTGGTTTGGCGAGTTGGAGGCCGAAGGCTTGCGCACGCTGGACGCGGCCGAAGTCGGCACACGCAAAATCATGGTTCAACGCCACTTGGACATGCGCTACATCGGCCAAGAGCATGCGGTGACGGTGGAAATCCCCGCCGCCGCCTTCAAGCGCAAAAACCTGGATGCGCTCAAAGCGGTGTTCGACGAAGCCCACCGCGAACGCTATGGCCGGGGGTCACCCAACGAGCCCGCCGAGATTGTCAGCCTGCGCAGCACCGTGATCGGGGTGCTGAAAAAGCCGGTGCTCGAGACCATTCGCACCGGCACCCGCAAACCCGTGGCCAGCGCCTTGCGCGGTCAGCGCCAGGTTTATTTCGAAGGCGAAGGCTGGCTGAACACCCAGGTTTACCACCGCGATGAACTGCGTGCCAACAACCGATTGGAAGGCCCTGCCCTGATTGAAGAACACGCCACCACCACGGTGTTGCAACCCGGCGACCGCCTGCATGTCGATGTCCACGGCAATTTGCACATCGACGTGGCCCAAACCGAACGCCAACCCTGAGAGCGCCTGTCACCCATGAACAAAACCCGTCCCAAAACCCCAAAAACAGCTGTCGCTGCGGTCGCAGCCAAGCGCACGGCTGCCATGAAAAAAGCCGACCCCGTGGCCGTTGAGTTGGTGCGCAACAGCTTGGTCGCAGCCACTGAAGAGATGAAGTCGGTGCTGATGCGCACCTCCTACAACATGATCATTTATGAAGCGCTGGACTTCACCGTGGGCTTGTTCGACCGCCATGGCCAAACGCTGTCGATTGGTCTGGGCCTGCCCATGTTCATCCGCGGCATGAGCGATGTGGTCAAGTCCAAGATCGCGCATTGGGGGCTGGACAACATCCACCCGGGTGATATTTTGTTGACCAACGACGCCTACATCACCGGCGCGCACCTGAACCACCTGACGTTTTCCATTCCCATCTTTCACCAGGGCAAGATCGTTGCGTTTTCCACCTGCATGGCGCACTGGCAAGACATTGGCGGCATCCTGAATGGCGTGACCACCGATATTTATGCCGAGGGCTTGCAGATTCCCTTGGTCAAATACCACCGCCAAGGCGTGCTGAACGAAGAAATGCGCGAGCTGATATTGATGAACGTGCGCCGCCGCGACCGCGCCGCCGGTGACTTGGAAGCCCAGTTGTCGGCCTGCCGCGTGGGTGTCAAGCACCTGGAAGAGATGCTGGCACGCCACGGCGAGTCGGCTTGGCAATGGGCGATTGACGCCATCATGGACCACACCGAGGCCGAGGCCCGCACCCAGGTGCGCGCCATGCCCGATGGGGTGTATGAAGCCGAGTCCTTCATGGATGACGACGCGGTGGACATCGACCAACCCGTGCCGATTCGGGTCAAAGTCACCATCCGTGGCGACGAAATGACCGTCGACCTGAGTGGTGTGAGCCCCCAGGTGAAAGGCTTTTTCAACTCAGGCGCGGGGGTGGCCTGTGCCCAAGTGGCTTTCAAATGCCTGACCATGCCCAGTGACCACCCGATCAACGATGGCAACTTTCGCCCGCTCAAGGTGATCTTGCCCCCCGGCACCGTGGTCAGCGCCTTGCACCCGTCTGCCATGCGGGTGTGGATGACCTACCCCATGACCGTGGTCGACACCATCTTCAAGGCCGTGGCCCAAGCCATCCCCGAGAAAACCATTGCCGGCCACCATGCCGATTTGGTCATTGCCAACGTCAACGGCATCCACCCGCGCGACGGCAAGCTGTGGATTTACCTGGGCGGCCTGATTGGCGGCGGCTGGGGCGCCAAACACAACGAAGACGGCGTCAACGTGACCGTGTGCATGAACGATGGCGACACCCACAACGG
>JBEDFU010000169.1:0-12007 GCA_041174965.1 Pseudomonadota bacterium
TGCAACGCTACCAAGGTCTGTTGGAAAAAGACGCGATTGCACGCCAGCAAGTGGAGTCGCAACAGGCCCTGGTGCGCCAGTTGCAAGGCACGGTGCAGTCTGACCAGGCCCAATTGGATGCGGCCAAACTGCAACTCACCCACACCCGGGTGGTGGCCCCGATCTCTGGCCGTTTAGGCCTCAAGCAAACCGAGCTGGGCAGCTTGGTGCGCGCGGGCGACGCCAATGGCATCGTCAGCATCACCCAAACCGACCCCATGGCCGTGTTGTTTGCGGTGCCTGAAATCCATGTGCCCCTGATCCAGCGCAAACTGCGCTCGGGCCAGGTGTTGCCGGTGCAGGTGTGGGACCGCGAGGCCAAACAGATGTTGGCCCAAGGGCGGGTGAGCAGCACCGACAACGCCATTGACCTGGCCACTGGTACCTTGCGCTTGAAAGCCACCTTCCCCAATGCCGATGGCAGTTTGTTCCCGAACCAATTTGCCAACATCCGCTTGGAGTTGGACACCCTCAAAGACAGCCTGGCTGTGCCCAGTGCGGCGATTCAGCGCGGCGCCGCTGGCACATTTGTGTATGTGGTGCAAGCCGACAACTCGGTGCTGACCAAAGTGGTGCAGCTCGATGCCCAAGACGGCGACTGGCAAGCCATTCGCGGGCCGATCCAAGCCGGTGACAAAGTGGTCACCGATGGCGCCGACCGTTTGCGCGATGGCAGCAAGGTGGAGGTGGTCAAGTCGGCCCCGCCGCGTGCGGCGGCGGTGGGTGGTGCCAAAGACGCAAAACCCACCGCGCCTGGCGCGCCGCCTGCGGGCGCGGCCAAACCACCAGCGGGAGCCAGCCCACCTGCGACTGCCGCCGCGCCCACAGCCCCCCCTGCGGGTGCGCCCGAAGGCCCAGCCGGTGGCGGTTCGGGGCGTCCCGCTTGGATGGACCGCTTGCCCCCCGAAGTGCAAGAGCGGGTGAAAAACATGTCGCCCGAAGAGCGCCGCGCTTTCTTCCAGCGCATGCGCGAGCGCCGCCAATCCCAGGAGCCCTGATGAGCGCCCGGGTGTGCCCGCAGCGGCTTGCTGCGACACCAGGGGAGCGGTGGTGAACCTCTCGCGCTTGTTCATCCTGCGCCCGGTGGCCACCTCCTTGCTGATGGTGGCCATGTTGATCGCTGGCGCATTGGCATATCGGTGGTTGCCCATCGCCGCCTTGCCCCAGGTCGATTACCCCACCATCCAGGTGTCCACCTTGTACCCCGGGGCCAGCCCCGAGGTGGTGACTTCGTCCATCACCGCCCCCTTGGAGCGGCAGTTCGGTCAGATGCCGGGCCTGGACTTGATGAGTTCGGTCAGCTCGGGTGGCGCATCCATCATCACCTTGCGCTTTTCGCTCGACCTGGCCCTGGACGTGGCCGAGCAGCAGGTGCAGGCCGCCATCAATGCGGGGGCCAATTTGTTGCCCAATGACTTGCCCATGCCGCCCACCTACAGCAAGGTGAACCCGGCCGATGCCCCGATTTTGAGTTTGGCCCTGAGCTCACCCTCGCGCCCCATCACCCAGGTCAGCGACATGGTGGAGAACCGCATCGCGCAACGTTTGTCGCAGGTCTCGGGCGTGGGCTTGGTGAGCATTGCGGGTGGTCAGCGCCCTTCAGTGCGGGTGCAGGTCAACCCAGTGGCCTTGGCGGCGGCGGGGTTTTCGCTGGAAGATGTGCGCACGGCCATCAACCAAGCCAACGTCAACCAAGCCAAGGGCAGTTTGGATGGACCCAACCGGGCGTCGACCATCGACGCCAATGACCAACTGCGCTCGGCCCAGGAATACGGGCAACTGGTACTGGCTTATCGCAACGGCAACCCCTTGCGGCTGCGCGATGTGGCCACCATCGTCGAAGCGCCCGAGAACAGCCGCTTGGCCGCATGGGCCAACCAAACACCGGCGGTGGTGTTGCACATTCGTCGCCAGCCGGGTGCCAATGTGATTGAAACCGTGGACCGTATCCAGGCCTTGTTGCCACGTTTGCGCGCCGAACTCCCCGACTCGGTGGACCTGCAGGTGATGAGCGACCGCACGGTGACCATTCGCGCATCGGTGCGCGATGTGCAGTTTGAGCTGATGCTGGCCGTGGCCTTGGTGGTGATGGTGATCTTTTTGTTTTTGCGCAACGCCGCCGCCACCTTGATCCCCAGTGTCGCCGTGCCGCTGTCGCTGGTGGGCACCTTTGGGGTGATGTACCTGGCGGGTTTTTCGATCAACAACCTGACCTTGATGGCCTTGACCATTTCCAGCGGCTTTGTGGTCGATGATGCCATCGTGATGATCGAAAACATCGCACGCCACTTGGAACAACGCACCAAAGACGGCGAGGCGCAGGAGGGCGATTGGCGTGCGGCCGCCTTGGCCGCTGCCCTGAGTGGTTCGCGCCAAATTGGTTTCACCATCATCTCGCTGACCTTTTCGCTGATTGCGGTGTTGATCCCGTTGCTGTTCATGGCCGATGTGGTGGGGCGCTTGTTCCATGAGTTCGCCATCACCTTGGCGGTGTCGATTTTGATTTCTGCCGTGGTCTCGCTGAGCTTGACGCCCATGATGTGCGCCCGATTGCTGCGGCCACCATCGGCGCAAACCACCAGTGCTTGGTCGCTGGCGGTGGGGCGCAGCATCGATGGCTGGATTGCGCGTTATGGGCGCAGCCTGGGCCGGGTGCTGGACAACCCAGGTCGTGTGTGGGCGCTGTTTGGTTTGAGCCTGGCCAGCACCGTGGCCTTGTACCTGTGGGTGCCCAAAGGTTTTTTCCCTTTGCAAGACACCGGCAGCTTGCAAGTCATTACCGAGGCCACCCAGTCCACCTCGTTTGAAGCCATGGCGCAGCGCCAGCAAGCCCTGGCCGAGGTGTTGCTGCGCGACCCTGCGGTGCACAGCCTGACCTCGTTCATTGGCGTGGACGGCACCAACACCAGCCTCAACACCGGGCGCATGACGCTGCAATTGGTGCCCAAAGCCGAGCGCGATGCGCCCTTGACAGCCGTGGTCGAGCGCTTGACCCGGCTGAGTGACCAAATCAGTGGCATGCGCATCTTTGTGCAACCGGTGCAGGACTTGAGCATTGAAGACCGGGTGGCGCGTACCCAATACCAGTTCATGCTCAGCGGGCCTGATCTACAGGCTTTGGGGCTTTGGTCGCAACGCTTGATCGAGCGCATGCGCGCCATGCCCGAGCTGTCGGACCCGGCCAGCGACTACCAAGACCAGGGCTTGCAGGCCTATGTGCAAATCGACCGCGAAGCCGCTGCCCGCTTGGGGGTGAGTGTGTCGGCCATTGACACGGCCTTGTACAACGCCTTTGGCCAAAGGCTGATTTCCACCATCTTCACCCAAAGCAACCAGTACCGCGTGGTACTGGAAGTGGCCAGTGCCCAGCGCCTGGGCCCAGCGGCCTTGCAGCGCTTGTATGTGCCCGCCAGCGGTGGCGCGCAAGTGCCTTTGTCGTCATTGGCCCAGGTGGTGGAAAAACCCGCCTTGCTCAGCATCACCCATGTGGCCCAGTACCCGGCGGTCACCTTGTCGTTCAACCCGGCACCCGGCTTTGCGCTGGGCCAGGCGGTGCGCGCCATCGAGGCGGCCCGCGCCGAGATGTTGGATGAAGGCATGCCGGTGTCGATCGAAACCCGCTTCCAGGGGGCGGCCTTGGCGTTTCAAGCCTCGCTGGTCAACACCTTGTGGTTGATCTTGGCGGCGGTGGTCACCATGTACATCGTGCTGGGCATTTTGTACGAGAGCTACATCCACCCCATCACCATTTTGTCCACCTTGCCATCGGCCGGCGTGGGCGCGCTGTTGGCCTTGATGCTGGCGGGCATGGACCTGGGGATGATCGCGGTGATTGGCATTGTGTTGCTGATTGGCATCGTCAAGAAAAACGCCATCATGATGATTGACTTTGCACTCGACGCCGAGCGCGAGCAAGGCTTGGCCCCGCGCGAGGCCATTCACCAAGCCTGCTTGCAGCGCTTTCGCCCGATTTTGATGACCACCTTGTGCGCCTTGCTAAGTGCCTTGCCCTTGATGCTGGGCAGCGGCGTGGGCAGCGAGTTGCGCCAGCCGCTGGGCGTGACCATGGTCGGCGGCTTGATCGTGAGCCAGTGGCTGACCTTGTACACCACGCCCGTGATTTATTTGTTCTTTGCCCGTCGCTTGTCACAGGTGCGGATATGACACGCGTGCGCGATGCCTGGTCCGATGGCGCGCTGAACTTTTCTGCCCCCTTTGTGGCCCGACCGGTGGCCACCACCTTGATCACCTTGGGCCTGGCTTTGGCGGGGGTGTTGGCTTATTTCCAATTGCCGGTGGCCCCCTTGCCCCAGGTCGAGTTCCCAACCATTTCGGTGCAAGCCAATTTGCCAGGGGCCAGCCCCGAGACCATGGCTGCCACCGTGGCCACCCCATTGGAGCGGGCGCTGGGCACGATCGCCGGGGTCAATGAAATCACCTCTTACTCATCGCTGGGCAGCACCCGGGTGAGTCTGCAATTCGACCTCAGCCGAGACATCAATGGCGCAGCGCGCGATGTGCAAGCGGCCATCAATGCCTCGCGCGCCCTGTTGCCCACCGGCATGCCCAGCAACCCGAGTTACCGCAAGGTCAACCCCGCGGATGCGCCCATTTTGATATTGGCCTTGACCTCCAAAAACCTCTCACGCGGCCAGTTGTATGACGTGGCGTCCACCTTGTTATCGCAGCGCTTGTCGCAGGTCGACGGTGTCGGGCAGGTGACCATTGGCGGAGGCGCTTTGCCCGCGGTGCGCATCGAAATCGACCCAACCAAACTGGCCAGCCAAGGTCTGGCACTGGAAGACGTGCGCACGGCCGTGGCCGCGACCAATGCCAACCGGCCCAAAGGCCAGGTGGAGGATGCCCAGCGCAGCTGGCAAATCGGTGCCAACGACCAAGCCAGCCGCGCCGACGACTACACCCCCTTGGTGCTGCGCTACCGCGATGGCCGCGCGGTGCGCTTGGGCGACGTGGCCCAGGTCAGCGACTCGGTGCAGGATGTGCGCAACTACGGCGTGGCCAATGGCGAACCGGCGATTTTGATCTTGCTCAACAAGCAGCCCGATGCCAACGTGATTGAGACGGTGGCCCGGGTGCGCGCCCTGATGCCGGCGTTGCAAGCGGCCATCCCGGCCGCGGTGGACATGCAGGTGGTGTCCGACCGCACCTTGACCATCCGCGCCTCCCTGGCCGAAATCCAAAAGGCGCTGGCCATCTCAGTGGGCTTGGTGATTGTGGTGGTGGGTTTGTTTTTGCGCCGCCTGCGCTCGGCCCTGATCCCCAGCGTGGCGGTGCCGGTGTCGCTGGCGGGCACCTTTGCTGGCATGTATTTGCTGGGCTACAGCCTAAACAACTTGTCCTTGATGGCCTTGACCATTGCCACCGGCTTTGTGGTGGATGACGCCATCGTGGTGCTGGAGAACATCACCCGGCACCTGGAGAGGGGTGCCACACCCAAGGAGGCCGCGCTCAGCGGCAGCCGCGAAATTGGATTCACCGTGGTGTCCATCAGCTTGTCTTTGATCGCGGTGTTCATTCCCATTTTGCTCATGGGCGGGGTGCTGGGCCGCTTGTTCCATGAGTTTGCGGTGGTGCTGTCCTTGGCCATCCTCATCTCGCTGTGGGTCTCGTTGACCACCACCCCCATGATGTGTGCGGCTTTGTTGCAAGCCCATGTACCGGTGCGGCCCGCAGCGCCAGTGGTGGCAATGCAGGTTGCCAGTCGCTGGCGGCGCTGGTGGGCGCGTCGGCCCAAAGCGGGGCGCCTGTACCGCACCAGCTTGGCGTGGGCGCTGCGCCATCAACCGGTGATGTGGTTGGTGCTGTTGGCGGCCATTGGGCTGAATGTGTATTTGTACAAAACCATTCCCAAGGGTTTCTTTCCGCAGCAAGACACGGGGCGCATTTTTGGCTCCATCCGGGCCGATCAAAGCACCTCGTTTCAAGCCATGCAAAAACGCTTGGACGAGTTCATCGCCATCGTGCGCGCCGATCCGGCGGTGGAGAGTGTCACCGGCTTCACCGGTGGTGGAAGGCGCAATTCGGCGCAAATGTTTTTGTCTTTGAAGCCCCGCGATCAGCGCGATGTATCGGCCGACCAAGTGGTCGCGCGATTGCGCCCCAAACTCGCCAAACAAGCCGGTGCTTCTTTGTTTTTGGTGCCCGGCCAAGATCTGCGCATCGGTGCGCGCGTCTCCAGCGCGCAATATGAATACACCATGAAGGCCGATGATTTGGAGGATTTGCGTTTGTGGGAGCCGCGCATCCGCCTGGCCCTGAGTCGTTTGCCCGAGTTGGAAGATGTCAACACCGACTATGAAGACCGGGGCTTGCAAACCACCTTGGTGATCGACCGTGATGCCCTGGCGCGGCTGGGCCTGAACATGCGCATGATCGACGCCACCTTGAACAACGCCTACGGCCAGCGCCAAGTGGGTGTCATCTACCACCCCCTGAACCAGTACCGGGTGGTGATGGAGTTGGCGCCCCAACATCTGCAAGGGCCCGAGTCCTTGCAGCAAATGCAGTTCATCAATGCCAGTGGCCAGGCCGTGCCCTTGAGCGCTTTCGCCCGCTTGGAGATGACCCACACCGCCTTGTCGGTCAGCCACGAAGGCGGGGTGCCATCGGACACCTTCAGTTTCAGTTTGGCCCCCGGGGTATCGCTGTCGCAAGCCACGGAAGCGATGGACAAAGCCTTGGGTGACCTCAAAATTCCGGTCTCGGTGCGGGGCAGTTTCTCGGGCACCGTCAATGCCTATCAGCGCTCTTTGGAGACGCAACCCCTGTTGATCTTGGCCGCCTTGGTCACGCTGTATTTGGTGCTCGGTGTGTTGTATGAAAGCCTGCTGCACCCCATCACCATTTTGTCCACCTTGCCCTCAGCCGGTGTGGGTGCTTTGTTGGCCTTGATGGTGTTTGATACCGAGTTCTCCATCATCGCCATGATCGGGGTGATTTTGCTGATTGGCATTGTCAAAAAGAATGCGATTTTGATGATCGACTTTGCCTTGGTGCGGCAACGCCAAGGCTGGAGCGCAGCCCAGTCCATCTACCAGGCTTGCCAATTGCGCGTACGCCCGATTTGGATGACCACCTTGGCCGCCATGCTGGGCGCCTTGCCCTTGGCGTTGGGCCGGGGCGACGGTGCCGAGCTGCGCTGGCCCTTGGGCTTGTCGGTGTTGGGTGGTTTGCTGCTCAGCCAGCTGCTGACCCTGTACACCACACCGGTGGTGTTTGTCGGCTTGGAGCGTTTGCGCCAGCGCGTTCTCGGGCCCCGCTTGTGGTCGGGCAGCCCATCTGTGGACCCCAAATCTGCGCCGGCACAATGGAGGCCCACATGAGCCTTGTTTCACCCCATCGATGCGTGCTGTTCAGCATGGCCCTGCTGTTGACGGCCTGTGGTTGGCTCAAGCCCCAACCCATGCCCGCCCTGGGCTTGCCCACACCAGCGGCCATGGGCCCATGGCAGTCGGCCAGTGATGTGCCCGCCGCCGACCCGTCCTGGTGGCAGCTGTTTCAAGACCCGGTGTTGGACGATTTGCAGCGCCAACTGGTGCTGGGCAACCACAACTTGCAAGCCATGGCTGCTGGGGTGCGCCAAGCCCAGGCCGCAGTGGGCACGGCCCAAGCCAGCTTGTTTCCCACGGTGAATGCCAACGTGGGTGTGTCGCGCAGCGAAAACACACCGGCCACGGTGACCGGTACCAATTACAGCTTGAGCGCACCCGTTTCTTGGGAAGTGGATCTGTGGGGCCGGGTGAGTGGTTTGAACCGTGCGGCCGACGCCCGTTTGCAAGCCAGCCGCGAGGACCTGGCCGCAGCGCGTTTGTCGGCCCAATCCACCTTGGTGCAAACCTATTTGTCGGTGCGCAGTGCTGACCAACAATTGGCCGTGCTCGACATGGCAGTGCAGGCCTATGAAAAGTCTTTGCAGCTGACCGAATACCGCTACCAAGCCGGTGTGGTGTCCGCTGCCGATGTGGCCCAAGCCCAGTTGCAATGGCAAACTGCCCAAGCCCAAAGGCTGGACGTTCGCACCCAACGTGCACAACTGGGGCATGCTTTGGCGGTGCTGCTGGGCCAGCCACCATCGGCCCTGGCCTTGGGGGCGCGCACCCAGGCTTGGGTGGTGCCCGAATTGCCCACGCGTTTGTCCACCGCCTTGTTGTTGCGCCGGCCCGATGTGGCTGCTGCCGAGCGGCGTGTGGCCGCTGCCAACGCCCAAGTGGGGGTGACCCAGGCGGCCTTTTTTCCCGCGCTCACCTTGTCGGCCAACGCCGGCTACCGCAACCAAGACTTTGGCAGTTTGGTGGGCGCTTCCAATGTCTTTTGGTCGGTGGGTCCGTCATTGGTTCAATCGGTGTTTGATGGTGGATTGCGCCGCGCTGCCCGCGCCGACGCAATGGCTGCGCGCGATGCCAGCGTGGCCACCTACCGACAAACCGTGCTGACCGCCATGCAAGAGCTGGAAGACAACTTGGTGGCCGCCGCGCAGTTGGCTTTGCAAGCCCAGGCCCAAGCGCAGGCCTTGCAAGCCGCACGGCGCAATTTGTCCATCACCGATGCGCAGTACCGGGCTGGTGCGGTCAGTTACTTGGCGGTGGTCACCGCCCAAACCAGCGAACTCAGCGCCGAGCGCAGCCTGATCGATGTGCAAACCCGCCGCTTGGTGGCCATCAATGCCTTGCTGAAAAACCTGGCTGGGCGATGGCCGGAGCCAGACGCCACAGCGGCGGCCCCAGCTGGGAAATGATGGCATTCATGCCAGCAGTTTTGGGCAGGTTGCCAATCAGTCTGCTTTGCCGATGAATTCGCATTCGTAGAGTTGCGCATGCCCGCTGCGGTCGGAGGTGAAGATCACCCAGCGGCCATCGGGTGAAAAGCGCGGGTGCGGATGGGTGTGTTGCGGGGCATACACCTGCACGGGTCCGTGGTTGTAGGGAAAGGGCCCATTCCAATGCGTGCCGATCGATGTGGCCATCGATTGGCACAGCACGCGGCCCGTGCTGGGTTCGCCGCGTGCGGCGAAGGTGTGCAGGCCGATGTCTGGAAAGTTGGTGTCGCACACGAAGGTCTGGCCAGTGGCATCTGGAAACGCATGCCATGCGGGAAAGTGGCTGACCCACCGCCTGGCACCGGTGTGCACATGGATGGCTTGCATGCCCCGCGGCCAGTCGACAAAGGCCAACTCCAGGGTGCCGGGAATCCAGCTCTCATGGGTGATCCACTGCTGGTCGCTCTCGCGTTGGTACAAGCGCTCATGGCGGCGCCCATCGACGCTGCCAATCCACAGTCGATCGGTCATCGGCCCGGCATAAAAAATGAGTTGGGGGTCATCTGGGCAAAACTGCGGATGCCCGATGATGGTGTTGTCAAAAGCTTCGTGCGTGCTTTGCTGTTGCAAGTCGATGAACAGCATGTGCGAGCGCCCGCCGTGGCGCACTGGGATGGCCCAGGTGCGGTCGTCACCCGACAAGGTGGTGGTGCCCATGGCCGCACCCACCATGCCTTCGACCTGGTTGGGTTGCTGCTCAAAAGCGACCAGAACCTCTTCTTGCAAGGTCTCCATGTCGAGCCGATGGGCACCGCTTTGGGTGGTGAACAACAGGTGGCGGCCATCGTGCGTGGGGTGCAGTGACCAGGGGACCAGGTGGGGGTGATCGGTCAATTGCAACAGCTGACCGCTGGCACGCAGTTCGGCATAAATTTGTGGCTGGCCGCTGCGGTGCGACACAAAAAACGTGTAGCGCATGGCTTGGTCATGCGCTGGGACAAAAAAGAACGGGTGGTGGTGGATGCAAGCGGCAGACGTGATTTGCCGCACCCGCGCACCTGTGTGCGCATCGGTGTGCCAAAGCGTTTCGCTGGGGTGCAGTTGCCCCTTGCCCATGGTTTATTCGGGCTTGAAGCCAGCGCCGCGCAGCAGTTCGGCGTTTTGCGCCACATCGGCCGCGATGAAGCGGGTGAACTGGTCCACGCTTTCGGTGATGCCGTCAATGCCCAGGGCGGCAAAGGCGCCGCTTTTGTTGAGTTCGTTGACCGATTCATTGATCGCTGCATTGAGCATTTGCACCCGATCAGCCGGTGTGCCCAAAGGCGCCCAAATGCCGTACCAACTGGTGTAGACCAAACCGGGCACGCCACTCTCTGCCGCGGTGGGGATGTCTGGGGCAATCGCGCTGCGCTTGGCGGATGTGGTCACGATGGGCTTGACCTTGCCGGTCTTGGCCATGGGCAGCAAAGCGATGATGGAGTCCATCAAAATTTGCGAATGCCCGCCCGCAATGTCCACCAGCGCTGGGGCCGTGCCTTTGTAGGGAACGGTGGTGATTTTCAGGTTGGATTTTTGCGCCAGCAGCAGGGTGGCCAAATGGCTGGGTGCGCCCATGGCGGGCAGGGCAGCGGTCCATTTGTCGGGGTTTTGGCGTGCCGAGTTGAGCACCTCGCTGAGTTTTTGCTCGGGCAAGTTGGGTGAGATGACCAACAGCAGCGGTGCTTCGCCGACACGGGCCACTGGGGCGAAATCGGTCACTGGGTCATAAGGTGCTTTGGCCATGACTTGTTTGGCCAGCACATGGGTGGCTCCGGAAAACAACAAGGTCTGGCCATCGGCAGCGGCGGTTTGCACCACCTTACCACCCACGCTGCCATTGGCGCCCGCGCGGTTTTCCACCACCACCGACACACCGAGTCGGCTTTGCATGTGTTTGGCGATCAAGCGCCCGGCGGTATCGACACCGCCACCCGGCGCAAACGGCACGATCATCTTGATCGGCCCATCTGGGAATTTGCCACTTTGCGCCCACAACGGTGCCAAGGCGCAGCCCAGCAGCAGGCCTGTCCAAAAGCGCAAATGTTGGCGCACGGGTTTGATGGTCATGGTGTTCTCCTTGGGGTGGCGGGTGGTCAGCGCATGGCGCTGTGTTCTTCAATCGACGCGATGCTGATGCCCAAGGCATCGAGCAGGGTGCGCAAGTCTGCGGTGGTCAATGCGTTGTCAGGTTGGGCCAAGTTTTGCAGCATATCGGACAAAGCATGGCGGCCCGCATCGGCCTGGGCCAAGGCCGGGGTCAACAGGCGCACCAAGCCAGGATGCTGGGCAAAGCGGTTGCGCAAGTGGTCCAAAATCATCGCGTCCAGGCCGCCAATTTCGATGGCCGCGTCGATGCCACAGGCACAACCGTTCATCAACGAAATACGGCCCATGCCACAGCGCTGCCAGCGTGCAAACAGCAAGGTGGCACGCACGCACTCGCCATGGCGATCCAGCACTTGCACGCCGCCATGGGGCTGGCGCGCAGACTGGCGTGCTGCCGGTGAGGCACGTCGCTGTTGTGCGCGTTGCGCCGCGCCCAATTGGGCCAGGGCTTGTTTCATGCCGGGCCAACGACCAAGTCGTGGTTTGCAATTTCTTGTTCGGTGGGTTGCACCCCATACACCTCATTGGCTTCTTGCCAGCTGATGTAGCCCATTTGCAAGTCGCGCAGCACGGCGCTGCGCGCGCGCTTGGCCGGTGGGCCAAAGCCACCACCGCCGCCCGAGTGCAGCACATAGGATTCACCGGCTTCCAAGCGCATGTTCACCTTGCCGCCGGGGAACAGGGTCAGGCTGCCGTCTTTTTTGCGCATGCCCACTTGGTTGCCCAAGGCGCTGTGCCCGCCCAGCAAACCCCAAGGGGGATGGTTGACCCGGTCGATGCGGGTTTGGTAGTTGACGCGGCTCAAGGCCATCACTTCGGCTTGCGCGCCCAAGCCGCCACGGAACTGACCGGCACCTGCCGAGCCTTCGCGCAATTGGTAGTACTTGACCAGCAAGGGAAATTTGTTCTCTACCTGTTCGCTGGGACCGTTGTGGGTGTCGCCATCGTTCATGCACACGGTCACGTTGACGCCGTCTTCGTTGTGTTTGGCGCCCCAGCCGCCGCCAATCAGGCCGCCCAGGTAAATCCACAGCTTGCCGTCGCGCG
>JBEDFU010000170.1:0-6351 GCA_041174965.1 Pseudomonadota bacterium
ATGTGAATGGGGCCACTTTCAGTGCGGGCCCTTACACAAACACCCTTCAGTTTGTCGAAACAAATGGCAATAGACATTACTTGGGCATCACTAGGCTGAACAAGAATGGGGGAGCAGGTAACCTACCCACCGGTGCATTGGGTACCTTCATGGATATCTCCAACACCAACTATCTAAAACAAAACGACGCCATATCATTCAAAGTCAATTGATAGGGCTGTCAGAAATGCCAGTTGCGGGTTGGCGCCTGCTATCCCGCCACAAAACTCCCGCTCTTGCCCCCGTGCTTTTCTAAAAGCTTCACATCGGTCATCACCATGCCGCGGTCAGCGGCTTTGCACATGTCGTAAATCGTCAAGAGCGCCACTTGCAAGGCGGTGAGGGCTTCCATTTCGACGCCAGTGGGGCCCAGGGTTTCGGCGCTGGCTTTGCACACCACGCTGGGGTTGGCGTGGTCCAGCTCAAAGCTGACCGTCACCCGGGTCAGCGCCAAGGGGTGGCACAAGGGGATGAGGTCGCTGGTTTTCTTCGCCGCCATGATGCCGGCCAAGCGGGCCACGCCCAGCACATCGCCTTTCTTGGCGTTGCCGTGCGCGATCAACTCCAGCGTGCGCGCTTGCATGTGGATGCGGCCTTGGGCCACGGCCACGCGGTGGGTGTGGGCTTTTTGCGCCACGTCGACCATGTGGGCTTGGCCGTGGGCATCAAAGTGGGTGAGTTCGGACATGCGGTGTGTGGGGATCGGGTTGCAAAGGCGCGACCCGTTTTGGGCGCGGGGTAACATGCCCATCATACGGTCATGAACAGTCCCTTTGCCCTCGCCCCATGTTTGCGCCGCTGCTGGTGTGTGCCGCGTGCGGCCGTGTTGTGCGCGACGATGTTGGCGCTGCCCCTGCCCTTGTCGCAGGCCCAAGGCGTGGCCCCATCGCGCTTGCCCAGTTTGGGTGATGCCGGTGATATTTCTTTGGTCTCAGAGCGGCGCATTGGCGACAGCATCATGCGCGAGATTTACAAAGACCCGGACTACCTGGACGACCCGGTGCTGGCCGAGCAGGTGCAGCAAATTTGGTTGCGTTTGATGCAAGCCGCGCGCGACCGCGGCGAGTTGTCGGCCGAGTTGCAACAGCGCTTTGCTTGGGAGGTGAGCCTGATCCGCGACCCCAGCGTGAACGCCTTTGCCCTGCCGGGGGGCTATTTGGGTGTGCATTTGGGCTTGATTGCCACGGTGGGCAACCGCCATGAGCTGGCCTCGGTGTTGGCGCATGAGTTGACCCATGTGACGCAGCGCCACATTGCGCGCTTGATGTCACGCCAAAGCCAACAGTCTCCGCTGCTGATGGGGGCCATGTTGCTGGCCATTTTGGCGGCCAGCAAAAGCCCCACCGCCGGCACCGCCATGATTTCGGGCGGGCAAGCGCTGGCGATCCAAACCCAATTGAATTTTTCGCGCGACATGGAGCGCGAGGCCGACCGGGTGGGCTTTGGGGTGATGGCCGATGCGGGCTTTGACACCCAGGGGTTTGTCGGCATGTTTGAAAAGCTGCAAATCGCTGCGCGCTTGAATGACCGCGGCAACTACCCTTATTTGCGCAGCCACCCGCTGACCACCGAGCGCATTGCCGACATGCAATTGCGCCAACCGGGTTTGGCCCAGGGCAAGCCTGCGCAGGCCGATTGGGACGATGCGCTGACCGGCGCGCGTGCGCGTGCTTTGGTGCAAACCAGCGTGGAGGGCATGCGCCGGTTGTCCGAGGCCGCGCAAGACAGCGACTTGGACACTTATGCGCCGCAGCGCCAAGCCGCGGTGTTGTATGCCGCTGTGCTGTCTGACCTGCGCTTGAAGCAAGCTTTGCCCGCACAGCAAAAGATGGAGCGCTTGGGCCCCTTGTTGGCCCAGGCCGCACCACAGTGGTGGCGTGGTGTGCGTGCTGAAGTGGCTTTGCAAACGGGGCAAGCGCTGGCCGCGATAGATGTTTTGCAGCCGCAGATGTCGCGCCAAAGCCGCGCCGAGGTGCTGTGGCTGGCCCAAGCGCGCCTGGCTTTGGGCCAAGACTCACAGTGCGATACCGCGGCCCAAGAGTTGGAGGCCTGGATGCTTTCGCGCCCGCGCGACGCGCTGGCTTGGACTTTGTTGTCACAGGCTTTGCAGTGCCAGGGCAAAACCTTGCGCGCCATTCGCGCCCAGGCCCAGGTGCATTGGTTGCAGCAAGATGTGACCGGTGCCCAAGACCGCCTGCGCGCCGCCCAAGCCTTGGTGCTGCAAAAAATCCGCGATGGGCAAATGGAGCGCGGCGATCACATCGAGGCGTCGATCATTGACGCCAATTTGCGCCAGTTGGACTCACTTCGGCGGGAACAACTGCTTCAGCGCTGAGTCGATGAGCATGCCCAGGGCGGAATAAATCAGCGAGCCCACCAAGGCGTCACCAAAGCTGTTGACGCGAAAGTCGTCGAGCAATTCGGCGGCCATCCAAAACAAGAATGCGTTGATCACAAATACAAACAGTCCCAAGCTGACCAAAGTCACCGGCAGGGTCAGCAGCACCAGTAAGGGGCGCAGCAGCAGGTTGAGCAAACCAATCACCAGCGCCGCTGACAGCGCCACGGCAAAGTGAGCGACCTCAATGCCGGGGTGCAGCTCCGACAAAGCCATTAAAGCCGTGGCGCTGAGCAGCCACTTGAGCAAGAGTTTCATGTCCAACCCCGGCGCATGCCACAGGGCAGGCTGGCGTGCAGGCGATGGCGCATGGTGTGCTGGGGTGATGCTCTATCATGCACCCCCCCATGGATGCCATTCACATCACCGACATCGAAGCCGCCATTAATTTTTGGCGCGAGCGCAAGCCGTCTCCCGATGGCATCACCTTGGCCCCTGAGATCCGTGCTTTGGCCGAGGTGTATGCCTTGATGGTCTACCACCATGAAGAGGAGGTGGCCGAAAAGGGGTTTCCGAGCCAGGCCATGGCCGCTTGGCGCACTTGGTACGACACCACCCCCGATACACCGTGCATTGCCATTTGCTCGACCAGCCAAGGCGACGCCTGGTGCAAAGGGTGCGGGCGCAGTTTTGACGAGGTGCAACGCTGGACCGAGATGGGCCCGGGCGCCAAACGCGCCACGTGGCGGCGCATCACCTTGAGTGCGGATTCCTGGCGCTTCAACCGCTATGCCGAACGCGCCACCGAAAAAGGCCAGTCGGCAGACGTGACCGCAACGCCCACGGCGAACACCCCTGGCGCTTGAACCCTGTTGTCGGTGACTCACCGCCAACGCTCACATTCCACATTTACCGTGCCACGGGCATTGCCCAGCATCAGCACGCCTTCTTGCACCGTGGCTTGCAAAGACATGCTGCGCTCGGCCAAGCCCACCAGCGCTTGAGCGGTGTCGGCGGGGATGCGCCAGACTTGCAAGTTGCGCGGCTTGATCAAAGCATTTTGGATGCCGCGCCACCACACATCCGCCGCGTGGTGAAAAGCGTAGACGCACACCTGGTCGGCCAAGCCGCAGGCTTTGAGCAAGGGCTTGTCTTGGGGTTGCCCCACCTCGATCCACCAGCGGGGGCGGCCGGTGAAGTCGCGCAGCAAGACATCGGGCTCGTTGGGGTCGGACAGGCCCGCGCCAAACAGCAAATGGCCATCACCATGGCAGGTGTCTTGCAACTCATGCGCATGCAGCGCCATGGCCACCAAGCGCACCATCATGCGTTCGTCGGTTTCGCTGGGGTGGCGCGCCAGGGTGAAGGCGTGATCGGCGTAATAGCTGTGATCGATGTCGGCGATCTGCAGCTGCGCCTTGAAGATGGTGGATTTGATGGCCATCTCAAGCCTGGCGTTGGGCCAGGCCCGCCGCCATGCCCACATAGGTGGCGGGCGTGAGGGCCAGCAAGCGCGCTTTGGCATCAGCGGGGATGGCCAAGCGCTCAATCAGCGCATGCAGGTCTTGTGGCCGCACCTGTTTGCCGCGGGTGACCTCTTTGAGTTGCTCGTAAGCACCGGCCACGCCGTAGCGGCGCATCACGGTTTGGATCGGCTCGGCCAACACCTCCCAGGCGTTGTCCAAATCGGCTTGCAAGGCTTCGGCATTGAGCTCGAGCTTGTCCAGCCCCACGCTGAGCGACTGGTAAGCCAGCACCGCATGTCCCAGGGCCACGCCCATGTTGCGCAACACCGTGCTGTCGCTCAGGTCGCGTTGCCAACGGCTGATGGGCAGCTTTTCACTCATGTGGCGCAACAGCGCATTGGCCAGCCCCAAGTTGCCCTCGGCGTTTTCAAAATCAATCGGGTTGACTTTGTGCGGCATGGTCGACGAGCCAATCTCACCGGCTTTCAAGCGCTGCTTGAAGTAGCCCAGCGACACATAGCCCCAGACGTCGCGCGCCAGGTCGATCAAGATGGTGTTGGCCCGCGCCACCGCGTCGAACAACTCGGCCATGTGGTCGTGCGGCTCAATTTGGGTGCTGTAGGCCTGAAAGTGCAAGCCCAGGCCAAAGGGGGCAGCGGCTTCGGCGTGGTCGGGGGTTTCGACCACCCGGCGGGCAAAGGCCTCCCAATCCATGTCGGGCCAAGCGCTCAGGTGGGCGTTGTAGTTGCCCACCGCACCGTTCATCTTGGCCATCAAGCGCACCGCCGCGATGGCGTCGTGCGCATGCTGCAAGCGCGCGGCCACATTGGCGAACTCTTTGCCCACGGTGGTCGGCGTGGCGGTTTGGCCGTGGGTGCGGCTGAGCATGGGCACGCTGGCGTGGGTGCTGGCCATGGCGCGCAACTGGCCCAGCACGCGTTGCAGCGCTGGCAGCAGCACTTGGGCGCGTGCGGCTTGCAGTTGCAAGGCATGGCTGGTGTTGTTGATGTCTTCGCTGGTGCAGGCAAAGTGGATGAACTCCACCACAGGGGCCAGCTCTTGTCGCACCGCATCGGTCAAATCAGCGCGTTGGCATTGCGCTTTGATCCAATATTCCACCGCTTTGACATCGTGGTTGGTGGTTTTCTCAATGTCTTTGATGGCGCTGGCATCGGCGGTGCCAAAGTTCGCCACCAGTGCACGCAGATGGGCGCGGGCAGCCGTGCTGAGGGCAGGAAACTCGGCCCAGCCCGCCTCGCTCAAGGCGACCAACCAAGCCACTTCAACTTGCACACGCCGGTGCATATAGCCTTGTTCGCTCATCAAAGCGCGCAACGCGGTGAGTTTGTTGGCGTAGCGGCCGTCCAGCGGCGATAAAGCGGTGATGGCAGAGTCGTTCATCGGGTGATTTTAGGGCCAGGCACTGTTGTCAACAGGGGAATCGCACATCCGCATCGGTCGCATCGCCCGATAGAATGAAGGTCACATCGTTTTGACCGCTCAGCATGAAACTCATTGGTGCCATCACCAGCCCTTACGTTCGCAAAGTGCGCATCGTGATGGCCGAAAAAAAACTCGACTATCAATTGGTTTTAGAAGACGTGTGGTCGGCGCAAACCGCCATAGCCTTGTCCAACCCTTTGGGCAAGGTGCCTTGCTTGATCATGGAAGGCGGCGAGGCCTTGTTTGACTCGCGGGTCATCGTCGAGTACCTGGACACCTTGTCGCCGGTGGGCAAGCTCATCGCCACCTCTGGGCGCGAGCGCGCCGAAGTCAAAACCTGGGAGGCTTTGGCCGATGGCTTGCTCGATGCGGCCATCCTGGCCCGCTTGGAAAACACCTGGCCTGGTCGCGAAGAAGGCCAACGCAGCCCCGCTTGGGTCGCGCGGCAAATGGACAAAATCGACTTGGCCCTGAGTGCCATGGCCCGCGGCTTGGGCGAGCGCAGTTTTTGCTCGGGCACGCATTTCAGCTTGGCCGATATTGCCGTGGGTTGTGCCCTGGGCTATTTGGACTTTCGTTTTCCCCAGATCGATTGGCGCAGCCAACACCCGGCGCTGGACAAGCTGCATGAGCGCTTGGGCCAGCGCAGCAGCTTCAGCGAGACCGCGCCGCCCCCGGCTTGACGGGTGCGTTGACGCGCCGCTTGAGCCAGCGCATCAAGCCGCCCAGCAGCGGCAGTTTTTCATACAACTCTTCGGCCACGTCCCAGTAGTCGCGGTGACGCTGGATGCGCCAGCGCCCATCGCTGCCGGGCGCGAGCCACAAATGCGACGCACCGCGCACGGTGATCTCGCGGCTTTGACCACGGATACCAAACACAAAGTCCCAGGTCAAGAAGCATTGGTGGCCTTGCACCACCCGGGCGGTGACGATGAAGCGCGGCTGGTTCAAGCTGTCGTACATGTGCTGAAAAATACCGCGCACCGCGTCCACACCTTGGACCTCGTTGAACGGGTCTTTGAACCACGCATCAGCGCTGTACACATCGCCCATGCGGGTCAAGTG
>JBEDFU010000171.1:0-26352 GCA_041174965.1 Pseudomonadota bacterium
TCATTGGTCAAATAGCGCAGCCCCACATTGGTGAAGATGATGAGTGACATCACCCCCAAGATGGCGATCAGCAACCAGCGGTTGAAGGCCAAAAACAGCGTCTCAAAGGTTTGCATGAACGCGATCCAGTGGGATGGGACCTAACCCCAGCGATCAATGAATGACGGCTGGGGTTGGCAGGTGCCCCATCGATTTACTTGTAGTCTTGAATTTTGCGGATGTTGTCAGCACCAAACTCTTTGGCATAGCTGGCATAGGGCTCGCGCAGGGCGTCGCGAAAGGCTTGGCCATCGACTTTGCGCACCACGCTCATGCCGTCTTTTTCCAATTGAGCAATACCGGTGTTTTCATCGTCATTGACGCGCTTGCGCTGGGCCGCTGAGGCTTTGACCGCAGCCGCGTAAAACACCTTTTTATCGGCATCGCTGAGTTTGCCCATGACCCGCGGTGAGGTGATGAACAGCGCCGGGGAGTAGACATGCCCGGTGAGGGACAAATGCTTTTGTACCTGGGCGAACTTGCTGGCCAAGATCACGGGGATGGGGTTTTCTTGTCCGTCGACAGTGCCCTGCTGCAAGGCGCCATAAACCTCGGGGAAGGCCATGGGTGTGGGGGCGATGCCAAAGGCGCGGTAGCCGTCCATGTGCACCTTGTTTTCCATGGTGCGCATTTTCAAGCCAGCCGCGTCAGCCGGTTTGACGATGGCTCGTTTGCTGTTGGTCATGTGGCGAAAACCGTTCTCGGCCCAAGCCAAAGCCACCAAGCCCTTGGAGGGGAACTTGGCCAAAATATCTTGGCCGATGGGGCCATCCAGAACCCGGCGGGCGTGGTCATAGTCGCGGAACAAAAAGGGTATGTCGACGATCTTGACTTCGGGCACAAAATTACCCACGGGGCCGGTGGAGGTGTTGACGATGTCCAGAGTGCCCAATTGCACTGCCTCAATCATTTCGCGCTCGCCGCCCAATGCAGAGCTTGGGAAGTGCTGGCATTTGTAGCGACCTTGGGTGCCTTTTTCAATTTCATCGCACAGCACGGTCGAACCCACACCGTAGTGGGAGTTGGTCGGAACGGCATAGCCGATTTTCAAAACGGTTTGGGCACCAACGGTGCCGCCCATGCAGGCCAAGGCGGCCAGGGCGATGGATGAAATCCAGGTTTTTTTCATGCTTGTCTCCTTGAGGGTGGTGGGTAAATTTTGATATCAGTATGGCATGGCATACAGCTGCAAAACGGCGCGGTTGACTTTGGCGTCCTGGCTCTGTGCGTTGAGTTAAGCCCCATGGAGTTTGAACCACAGGGTTTTGATTTTGCGCATCTTCATCGGTGAGCGGGCATGGCTTTTCAAAATGCAAATCATATTTTGTAAAACATGCTTTGCCCTGGGTGAATACCCGCGAAATGGGCCAGTGCGGGCGCAGTCGAACACCCCCGCGCGGGTGGGGCTAAGCTCAGCCGACGGCGCGTCGCACCGATGCCAGATCGGATTGTTTCAATCGCGGGCCGGACTTCATGTATTGACCGGGCAGGGGTTTGCCCATCCAGTCTTGCACCGACCGCGCCACGGCGGCGACCGCTTCCAAGTCGATGCCGGTGTGAAAGCCACACTCATGCAGCAAATACACCAAATCTTCCGTGCAGATATTGCCCGTCGCACCGGGTGCAAATGGGCAGCCACCCAAGCCGCCAATGGAGGATTCGTACTCCACCACGCCCAGGTCCAGGCCTGCCATCACATTGGCCAAGCCAATGCCGCGGGTGTTGTGAAAGTGCAGAGCGATGAGCACATCTGGGAACTGTTGTTGAATGGCTTTGACCGTGCGCCGCACCACGGGTGGTGTGGCCATGCCGGTGGTGTCGCCCAAGGAAACATGCCGAATGCCCGCTGCGTGGTAGGACGCGATCACGTCGAGGACGCTTTGCGTGGCGACCTCGCCCTCAAAAGGACATCCAAAAGCGGTGGCTACCGCACCGCGCACAGGGATGTTGAACTGGCGTGCAATGGGGGTGAATTCGTGCACATCGGCCAAGGCATCGGCTTTGGACTTGTTCAAATTGGCTTGGCAATGGGTTTCAGAGGCAGAGACAAAGCAGGCCATCATGTCCACTTGGGCCGCAGCGGCCCGCTCGGCCCCGCGCGCATTGGGCACCAAGCCGGTCAAGCGCACACCGGGCTTGCGCTGCACTTGGGCCATCACCTGCATGGCATCGGCCATTTGCGGCACCGCTCTGGGAGACACAAACGACGTGGTTTCGAAACTTTGTACACCAGCGTCAATCAAGCCATTGATGACCTCCACTTTGCGCTCAGTGGGAATGAAAATGGGTTCGGCTTGAAAGCCATCGCGCGTGCCCACTTCGGTGACGATGATATGGGTGGCTGGGGTGGGTGCGTTCATGGGCAGGTCCTTGCGGTGGTGTATCAAATAACTTTGGCTTGGCGCAAATGGTGGATTTGATCGGGCGCCAAGCCCAATTCGCGCAGTATCTCATCCGTGTCGCCACCCAAGGCGGGTGGGGGTCGGTGCATGGTGCAGGGTGCTTGGGTGAATTTGATTGGAAAGCCCAACACGTCCAAGGCGCCGTGCTGGGGGTGGTCAATGGTGACGCGCATTTGTTGGTGCTGGGTTTGCGGATCAGCAAACACCTCGGCCACATTGAGCACACGGCCACAGGGCACACCGGCGCGGTTGATGACTTCAATCCAATGATCAACGCTTTGCAGGCGGGTGCGTGCATTGATCTCTCCATTGATGGCGCTGCGGTGTTCAAAGCGCAAACTGTTGTTGGCAAATTCGGGGCGGTCTTTGAGGTGCTCCAAATCCAAGGCGGCGAGCAGCTTGAGATAAAAACTGTCGTTCGATGGTGCCACAGCGATTTGCCCATCGCTGGCTTCAAACAAACCATAGGGCGAGGCCAGGGCATGGTCGTTGCCGGTTCGTTGGGGCAATTTCCCGTTGGCAAAATAATTGGTGGCCAAAAATGCCAGCATGCTGGTCATGCTGTCGGTCAGCGAGGTGGTCACCTCTTCGCCCTGACCCGTGCGACCCCGTCGCACCAAAGCGGCCAGAACCCCCATGGCGGCATAAGAACCCGCGATCAAGTCGGAGATGGGGGGCGCGGCCCGCATGGGCGGGCCATCGGCAAAGCCGTTCACGCTCATGAAGCCGCTCATGGCCTGGGCGATGAAGTCAAAGGAGGGGCGTTGCGCATACGGCCCATCCAGCCCAAAGCCAGTCACGTGACAGCTGATGATGTCGGGTTTGATGTGTTGCAAGGCGGGCCAGGACAAGCCCATGTCGTCCATCACCCCTGGGCGGAAGTTGTTGAGCACCACATCGCAGCGCTGGACCAGTTGCCGCAACACCGCCTTGGCTTCAGGGTGGCGCAGGTCTAAGGTGAGCGACCTTTTGTTGCGGTTGAAGGTCGCAAAATACAAAGAGTAGCCGTTCACCGCAGCACCCTGTTGGCGCACCGGGTCACCCATGGCCGGGTCTTCGACCTTGATCACCTCGGCCCCCATGTCGGCCAAAAACATGGAGGCAAATGGGCCTGACAAAATGCGTGTCAAGTCCAACACGCGAATGCCCTCAAGTTGCATGCGTCAGTCGAGTTTGATGTTGGACTCTTTGGCAATCTTGCCCCATCGGGCATAGTCTGCGCGCACAAATTGACCAAAATCTTCCGCGCTGCCACCCACGGCCGTGGCGCCGCCGTTGGCGATTTTTTCACGCACGTCGGGCAAGGCCAAAACTTTATTGATCTCGGCATTCAAACGCGCCACGATGGCCGCAGGGGTGCCCACCGGTGCAAACAAGCCCAACCAAATGCCCACATCGATGCCCTTGATGCCCGCTTCATCCAGGGTGGGGGTGTCGGGCAGCATGGGCGAGCGCTTGGCCGTGGTCACAGCCACTGGCTTGAGCTTTCCACCATTGACCAGTGGCAGCACCGAAGGCACCGACAAAATGGCCAGGTCCACCGAGCCTCCGATCACATCGTTCAAAGCCGGCGCTGCACCCTTGTAAGGAACATGGAGCAACTTGGTTTGCGTGACTTGTTTGAATTGCTCGGTGTACAAATGCCCGACCGTGCCATTGCCCGCTGACGCCCAGGTGAATCCATTGCCGGTTTTGCCTTTGGACACCATGTCAGCTGGGTTGTTGATGCGGTGTTGTTGGCCCACCGGTTGCGCATTGCTCACAATGGCCAGTGGGGCCACGGTGGCTTGGATGATGGGGGTGAAACTTTTCACGGTGTCATAACCCACATTGGGGTACAGCCATGGGCCCAACATCATGTTGTCGCTTTGACCCATGACGATGGTGTAACCATCGGGTGCTGCTTTGGCAGCGGCTGCAATCGCCAAATTGC
This sequence comes from Pseudomonadota bacterium, assembly GCA_041174965.1. Taxonomy (GTDB): domain Bacteria; phylum Pseudomonadota; class Gammaproteobacteria; order Burkholderiales; family Burkholderiaceae_C; genus Limnohabitans. The sequence goes on from JBEDFU010000171.1 coordinate 4,375, forward strand.
CGCCAGCGCCCGGCATGTTTTCCAGCACCACCGACCATTTGGTGATTTCGGCCAATTTGGTGCCCACCACACGCGACACAAAATCGGTGCCGCCACCCGGGGGGAAGGGGATCAACAAGCGGATGGGTTTGCTGGGGTAGTCGGCCTGGGCCCACACCGAAGTGGCGCAAAAAAGTGCCAGCAAAGAAAAAATACGACGTGTGGTTTTCATGGGTTTCCCTGAAAAATGGTGGCAGGCTGCACAGGTGTCTGTGGTGATCAAACGCGGTCGTTTGATCGGGCTGGGCATCATAAACTAGGCTTTGTGCAAACGGGCCCGACCCGTCGAGTTCACACACCCACTACCAGCCCAAAACCGAAAGCAGTTCATGTCACCCAGCCTTTTGCCCAAAGCCGTTGTTTTGTTCAGCGGGGGCTTGGGCTCTTCCACCGTGCTCGCCATGGCACAACAACAAGGCTTTGAGGTGCATGCCTTGAGCTTTCGTTATGGGCAGCGGCATGTGGTGGAGTTGCAAGCCGCCCAGGCGGTGGCAAAGCGCATGGGTTTGCGCCATCACATCACGGTCGATGTGGACTTGCGGGCGTTTGGCGGCTCGGCTTTGACGGCCGACCTGGCCGTGCCCAAAGGGGCGCAAGCACACCCTGATCAAAGTGGAATTCCGATCACCTATGTGCCTGCGCGCAACACGGTGTTCCTCAGTTATGCCTTGGCATGGGCTGAAACCTTGGGCAGCTTTGATATTTTCATGGGGGTCAATGCCTTGGACTATTCAGGCTATCCGGATTGCCGACCCGAATACATTCAGGCATTTGAACGCATGGCTAACTTGGCCACCAAGGCAGGTGTGGAAGGCGTCAAACGCTTGACAATTCACGCGCCGTTGATGGCCATGAACAAAGCGCAAATCATTCAAGCGGGCGTGGCCTTAGGGGTGGAACATGCCCTCACCAGCAGTTGTTACGACCCGGGCCCGCAAGGCGAGCCCTGTGGCGCTTGCGCCTCGTGTCAATTGCGGGCCAAGGGCTTTGATGAGGCCGGCATGAACGACCCTTTGTACGCCCGTTTCAACCGATCTGAACCCACTGTTTGAATCAAACCTCGCTGGGTTTGAAAAGCTTCACCCTCACTCGGGTTGAATGCCGGCGGCTTTGATCAACGGCACCCAACGCTCGATATCTCGCCGCTGTAAGGCTTTGGCATCGTCGCCCATGACCGACATGGGCCGACCACCGGCTTTTTCAAAGCGCTCCACCACATCGGGTGCGGTGATGACTTTGCGCAGCTCGGTGCGCAAGCGGTTGAGTTCTGCGGTCGGTGTTTTGGCTGGCGCGAAGTAACCAAACCAGGACTCCAACTCCAGGGGCGCGACACCGGTTTCGCGCAGGGTGGGCACGCTGGGGTGAATCGGCAAGCGCGCTGCACCGGACACCGCCAAAGGCTTGACGCTGCCTGCGTCCACATGGGGGCGGGCCGTGGAGGACAGGTCAAAAAACACATCCACCCGTGCGCCCAGCAAATCGGTGTAGGCCGGTTGCGCGCCCCGGTAAGGCACGTGGGTGAGTTGCACCCCGGCCAAATGCCACAAAGCAGCGGCCAAAATGTGTTGGCCTGAGCCGTTGCCGGCAGAGGCGTAAGTGAGTTTGCCGGGGTTGGCGCGGGCATAAGCCACCAATTCAGCCAGGCTGTTGAAGGGCAGGTCTTTGCGGCCCATCAAGGTGTAGCTGTAGGCCACGGCCAAGCCAATCGGTTCAAAGTCTTTGAGCGGGTCGTAGCTCAGGTTTTTATACAGGCCCGCATTGAGCACCAGGTTGGACACCGAGCCCATCAGCAATGTGTAGCCATCGGGCGCGGCTTTGGCGGCCAACTCGGTGCCCACCAAGGTGCCCGATCCCGTGCGGTTTTCAACGACCACGCCGTTTTTGAACACCAAGGCCAATTTGTCGGCCAGCACGCGGGCGACAAAATCGAAACCGCCCCCAGGCGGTTGGGGCACGATGACGCGGATGGCGCGGTTGGGGTAGGGCTCTTGCGCCAAGGTCCAGGGTGTGACACCCCATGCGCTGGTGGCCAAGGCGGTCAGGGTGAGGCGGCGGTTCAGCATGCTTCAGCGCTCCAAAGGTTTGCCGGCCAACCAGTTGGCACCACGGCGGTACAGGTCTTGCACGCCTTCGCCTTTGAGCATGGGCATGTCCATTTTCACGTTGTAGCCAATCCGGGTTTGGATATAAGCCAGGTGGCGATAGCCTTCTGGGAAAGTGGCCAGCGCAGCTTGGTCGAGTTCGAGTTTGGCCGCCGGGTCCAGCGGGTCGATGCGGTCTTTTTCGTAAATCGGTTGGCGATGCACCAAGCCCCAACGGCCCTCGCGCTCTTCAAAAAAATCATAAAAGCGCCCAGTGCACACCACGTCGCACAAGCAGCCTTCCACCATACCGCGTTGGGAGATGGTCATTTTGGTTTGGGCAATGGCCCGCGTGCCTTGCACATCGATGGCCGAACCGCCCAAAAAGTGCAGGATGCTCACACCCTTGTTCCAGCCTTCGATGGTGACGCGGATGAAGTCTTCAAATGGGCCTTGAAACCAGGTGGCCATCATCACGCCATCATCGTGCCACACGGTGCGAAAACGGTCCCACAGCCCAGCGTCGCGGTACACCGCCCAGTTTTCCACGAGTTGTCGGATGCGCAGTTGTTGTTGCATTTCAGGGGTCATGAATATCTCGCAGGGTGATGGGGATTGATGAAAGCGGCGCATCTTAGCCAAATTCTCAGGTCATGATGTAATCCGCCCTGCAATTTCATCAGGAGAGCCGAACATGACCAAAACACTCATCCGCGGCGGCACCATTGTGTCGATGGATCCCACAATTGGCGACTTGCCCCAAGGCGACGTGCTGATCGATGGCGAGCGCATCGCCGCCATTGCCCCGCACATCCAAGCCGACGATGCCCAGGTGGTCGATGCCAGTGGCACCATCGTCATTCCTGGCTTGGTCAACGCCCATATGCACACATGGCAAACGGGTTTGCGCGGTGTGGCGGCCAACTGGACGGTGATCGAATATTTCAAAAAGATGCACGCCGGATTGGCCACCTTGTTCCAACCGTCCGACATCCATATCGCCAACCTGGTTGGGGCGTTGAACCAAATCAACTGTGGCACCACCACCTTGGCCGATTGGTGCCACAACAACCCCACGCCCGCACACACCGATGCCGGCATTGATGGTCTGGCGGCATCGGGCATTCGGGCGGTGTTCTTTCATGGTTCACCCAAGCCCGACCCCAAGCCGGGTCAGAAGCCGTTTTGGGAAGTGCCGCATCCGCGCAGCGAGGTTGAGCGTTTGCTCAAAACCCGCTTTGCCAGCAAAGATGGTTTGCTGTCCCTGGGTTTGGCCATTTTGGGCCCGCACTACTCCACCTATGACGTGGCGGTGGACGACTTCAAACTCGCCCGCGAGTTTGGTTTGATCGCCAGCATGCACTGCGCGGGTGCTGCAGCCCGCGTGCCCGATGGCTGGGACCGGTTGGCCAAAGAAGGCTTGCTGGGCGACAACAACAACATCGTGCACGGCAACGACCTGACCGATGCGCAACTGCGCTTTATGCTCGACCAAGGCGTGAGCTTCTCGCTCACCCCTGAGACCGAAATGTTCCAAGGGCATGGCTTTGCCATCACCGGACGCTTGCGCAGCATGGGCGCTCAGCCCTCATTGGGGGTGGACTTGGAGTCTTGCATCAGTGGCGACATGTTCACTGTGGCGCGCATGGCCTTGGCTTCACAGCGGGCATTTGACAATGCGCAGTCCAAGGTCGAGCATCAAAAATTGCCCGACACCACCACCATCAGTGCGCGTGAAGCCCTGGGCTGGATCACTTTGGAAGGGGCCAAGATGCTGAAAATGCAAGACCGCATTGGCTCACTCACACCGGGCAAGCAGGCCGATATCGTGATGGTGCGCGCCGATGAGCTGAACATGATGCCGGTGCATGACCCTGTGTCGACGGTGGTGACCCAAACCAGCTTGGCCAACATCGACTCGGTATGGGTGGCGGGTCAGGCCAAAAAACGCCACGGCAAGATGCTGTTCTCCGATATGGTGCGCCAGCAAGCGGCATTGGGGGCCTCAGGCCAGCGGATCATGCGCGATTTGAACAGCTTGATCCAAAACCACTAAGGTTTACGCTGATTGAATCAGCGTTTTTTTTGCCTATCATGTTAGTTGATTGCATCAGGAGTAAACCATGACATTTTTTGCATCCCTTTCTCGTCGTTCAGTTTTGGCCCTGTCGGCGACAGCTGCCATGGGCTTGGGTTCGGCTGCCCTCGCGGCACCCTCAGGCACGCCTGTCAAAGTGGGCGGAACCTTGGCGTTGACGGGCCCGTTGTCGGCCACGGCCATGATCCACAAACTGGTCGGCGAAATTTACGTCGAAGAGTTGAACAAGAAAAATGGTTTGCTGGGCCGCCCCGTCGAGTGGGTGCTCAAAGACGACCAGTCCAAGCCCGACTTGGCGCGCACCTTGTACGAACAAATCGTCACCGTTGATAAGGTTGATTTGTTGATCGGTCCCTACGCCACGGCCAATATTTTGTCGGCCATGGGCGTGGCCCAGCGCTACAACAAGGTTTTGATTCATCACACCTTTGGCATCCCCAGCTTGGCCAAGTACGACATGCACTTCCCCACCTGGGCCACTGGTCACGTACCAGAGGTGACGCTTCCAAACATGATGTTCGATGCTTTGAACGCTGGCCCCAAGCCGCCCAAAACCATCGCCATCGTGACATCCAAATTCCCAGCTACGCATTTCATGTCGGTGGGTGCGCGCGACATTGCCAAAAAGCGAGGTTTGAGTGAGGTCTTGTATTTGGAGTGGGAATTCGGTAACCGCGACTTCGGCCCCATTGCCAGCCGCTTGAAAGAAGCCAAACCCGATTTCATTTGGGCCGGTGTGATCGCTTTGGAAGGCATGTTGTTGCTCGACGCGATGAAAAAGATTGATTACCCCGCGCCACAAATGTTCCACTATTTGCCTTCTCCTGGGCCCATGCTCAAGTCGCCTGACGCCAAAAATGCATTGGCTGTGACCATCTTTGAGCAGCACGCCCCGATGATGAGCAATTTTGGCGCCACAGAGTTTGCCAAGACCTTTAACGAGCGCGCCGCCAAGGCCGGTTTGCCGGACACCCAGGTTGATACCCAGGCGGCTGCTTCTTTTGCCGCATGGCAAGTGCTGGAAGCCGCGGTCAATGCGACCAAGAGCTTTGACGACAAAGTCTTGGCCGCATGGCTCAAAAAGAACACCGTCAACACCATCCAAGGCCCGATGCGCTTTGATGGCCCCTCCAACTACGGTGATGATCTGTCCAAGATCAAGCAGGTGCAAAATGGTGAATGGGTCGTGATTTGGCCGCGCGCATCGGCCAAACCTGGCGTCAAGCATTTGCTGCCTTGATACCTTGACTTGAATGCAGTTTCCCAGCCTTGAGTTGCTCGGACAGTCTTTGCTGTCCGGGCTTTTTATCGGTGGCCTCTATGGCTTGCTCGGACTCGGTCTGAGCTTGTCTTGGGGCATGTTGCGCCAAATCAATTTGGCCCACTTTGCCCTGTCGTTTTTGGGCGCTTACCTCACCTATCAACTGTCCAGCAGTTTTGGGGTGGACCCGCTGATCACCTTGGTCATTGTGGCCCCAGGTTTTTTTGTGTTGGGTATGGCCATGCATTGGGTGTTTGCCCGCTTCAAGGTCACGCCTTTCAACTCCTTGCTGGTCACCTTTGGTCTGACGGTGATCATCGAAAGCTTCATTCAATGGGTGTGGACGGCTGATTACCGCAAACTCGAGTCGCATTACGCCGACATCAAGTTCAAGGTTGGTGCGATGTACATCCCCTTGCCCGAATTGCTCACCTTGCTGATTTCGGTGGCTTTGGCTTTGGCCACTTGGGCGGTGTTGCGTTACACCCCTGTTGGCAAGGCGATGCGGGCGATGGCAGAAAACCCCAAAATGGCCGCTGCCTTTGGCGTCAATGAGCCCATGCTGGCCTTGCTCCTGTCGGGTGCGGCCTCTGCTTTTGCCGGCGTGGCTGGGGCTTGTTTGGCCTTGAGCTTCACCTTGGCGCCGTCACAAATTTACGCCTGGATTGGCGTTGTGTTTTCAGCGGTGATGATTGGTGGTTTGGGCAATCCGATTGGCCCACTGGTGGCCGGCATTGTCATTGGCATGTCGGAGGCCGCCACCATGGCGGTGACAGCACCTGCATGGGCCCCATTGGTCTCTTTCACTTTGCTGATTGCGGTGCTGATCTTGCGCCCTGGAAAGATTTGATGTGAACAAGCGGGTATTGACCATTTTTGTGGTGGTGGGTTTGGCCCTGGCGGCCTTGCCCCTGCTCAAATTGCCAGCGTTTTACGAATCCTTTTTGTACCTGGTGTTTCATTGGGTGGTATTGGCCACGTCATGGAATATTTTGTCGGGCTACTCGGGATACTTTTCTTTTGGCCATGGGGCTTTTTTTGGCCTGGGCATGTACACCACGGCCGTCTTGGCGGGTAAGTTCAATTGGCCATTCCTCTACACCTTGCCCATGGCGGCCTTGGTGCCAGCCTTGTTTGGCGTGGGTTTGGGTGCGGTGGTGTTTCGCCTGCGCCGCTTGCGCGGTGAATTGTTTGGCTTGCTCACCCTGGCCGTGACTTTTGTCATTGCCACCATCATTCTCAACACACCCATTGACGGTGGCCCTGGCGTTTATTTGTCGGCCGTGCCCATCCCCGCGATTGGGCCTTCACCATCGGCCACTTTTTATCTGTTGGCTTTGGCCATGGTGATGTTGGTCTTGTGGGTGGCTTACTACATCTACAACGCCCGTTTGGGCTCGGGCTTGTTTGCCATTCACGACGATGAAGATGTGGCTGAGGTCCAAGGTGTGCCCACCTACCGATTCAAACTCCAGGCTTTGGCCATTTCTTGTGCCTTTGCCGGTGTGGCGGGTGGCGTTCATGCCTTGTTTGTGTCCTACGTCACCGCTGGTGAAGTGTTCAACATTGTGGTTCCTTTGTATGTGGTGCTGATGAGCGTCTTGGGCGGTTCGCGCCATTGGTTGGGCCCAGCCGTAGGTGCCACGGCCATCACGGCTTTGTCGTATGCATTCACGGCAGGCGACTCCGCGGTGGTGGGGCGTGCAGCCATTGGTTTGATTTTGATCGTGGTGATTTTGTTCATGCCCGATGGCATCTTGGGCCAATTGATCAAGCGTTTTAAAAGCCGGCGTGCATTGCCACCCTTGCCCACGCCTGTGGCGCCAGCGGTCATCTCCACCCAAGGCAGCACCGGCGAAGTCTTGTTGACCATCGACAAAGTCTCCAAGTCGTTCAGCGGCGTGAAGGCCTTGCAGAATGTGAGCTTGGAGGCCCGGCGCGGCGAAATTTTGGGCTTGGTTGGGCCGAACGGTTCTGGCAAGTCCACCATGGTCAACGTCATCAGCGGCTTGTACAAACCCGAAGCCGGGCGAATCCTTTTTCAAGGCGAAGACCTGGTGCCTTTGCCCTCTTACCGTGCGGCCCATGCGGGCATCGCCCGCACCTACCAAATCCCGCGGCCTTTTGCCAGTTTGTCTGTGTTGGAAAACACCACCTTGGCCGGCATGTTTGGCGGCACCCAGTTGTCGCGTGCCGATGCAGCGGCCCAGGCGATGTATTGGTTGGAGTTTGTCGGCTTGGCCGATCGCGCGCGGGCCTTGCCGACAGAGCTGAATTTGCACCAGCGTAAATTTTTGGAGCTGTCGCGTGCGCTGGCTTCCTCCCCGAGGTTGGTCCTGCTTGACGAGGTGCTGGCAGGTTTGACCCCTTCGGAGATCAACAATGCAGTGACCTTGGTGCGCGAGATCCGCCGACGTGGCTCCACCATTATTTTCATTGAACACAATATGCGTGCTGTGCTCGAGTTGTGTGACCGTTTGATTGTGCTCAACCACGGCCAAGTCATTGCCAGCGGTATGCCGCGTGAGGTGATGAACGATCCAGCCGTGGTCAGCGCTTATTTGGGGACGCCCCATGGCTGATAACCAGGCATTGTTCAGTGCCCACAGTTTGAATGTCTCGTATGGCGATGCGCCAGCATTGTGGGACATTGACTTTCACATCAATGAGGGTGAATTGGTCTCCATCGTGGGCCCCAACGGAGCGGGCAAGACCACCTTGATCAACACCGCCATGCGGCTGTTGCCGGTGCGATCGGGCCAACTGCTGTTGCGCGGCAAGGACGTCACCAAGCTCAACGCCACCCAAATGTGCAACTTGGATGTCTCCATCGTGCCTGAAGGGCGTTTGTTGTTTGGTGGGATGACGGTGGAAGAAAACCTGGACATGGGTTGCTACCGTCCTTACGCGCGGCCTTTGCGAGAGCAAACATTGGCCAAGGTGTATGACTTGTTTCCCATCCTCAAAGAGCGCCGTTGGCAAGCCGCTGGCACCTTGTCGGGGGGGCAGCAACAAATGGTGGCCTTTGGTCGGGCGCTGATGGCCCATCCCAAGCTGCTGTTGATCGATGAGCCTTCACTGGGTTTGGCGCCGTCGGTGACACAGCAGGTGTTTGAAGCCATTGGGCAAATTCATGCCAGTGGCGTGTCCATTTTGCTGATTGAACAAAATGCCGCCTTGGCCTTGGAAGTGGCGCAGCGTGCCTATGTGATTGAAGGCGGTCGCATTGTCACCACCGGCAACCCCAAAGAACTCATGACCCAACCCCACATACGCCAAGCCTATTTGGGCGAAGCCGCTTAACACAAGGAGGATGAACCATGCCCTATGTCAAAGTCACCGACCTGGCCTTTGGCCGTTTGCAGTCGCCCAGCCTGGACCAAGCCGAAGAGTTTCTCACCATCTTTGGCATGCACCGCGCCGAGCGCACCAAAGACGCGCTGTACATGCGCGGCACTGACCCCAATCACCATATCCATGTCACGCACCTGGGCCCGTCCAAGTTCGTCGGCTTGTGCTTTTTTGTTGACAACGAAGACCAACTCAAACAATTTGCCAAAGCCCCTGGTGCCAGTGGCATTGAAAACATTGACGAGCCGGGTGGCGGCAAGCGGGTGCGCATCAGCGACCCCCATGGTTACCAAATGGAAGTGATGTGTGGCATGCAACAGGTGGCGCCCTTGCCCGTGCGCAAGGCCGTGGTCAACACCGGCGACAACAAATTGCGCCGTGCTGGTGAGTTGATGCGCTTGACGCCAGGACCGGCCCAGGTCAAGCGAGCTGCACATGCGGTGATCATGACGCCCAACGCCAAAGAAAAAATCAAGTGGTACCGCGAAATGTTCGGCCTGATTTGCTCGGACGAGGTGTATGCCGGCGACAAAGAAAACGTGATCGCTTCTTTCAACCGCGTTGACCGTGGTGAAACCTTTGTTGATCACCACACCTTTTTGTGCATTGAAGGCCCCAATTCGGGTTTGAACCATTTGTCGTTTGAAGCGCAAGACATCGACGACATCATGCTGGGCCACCAGCATCTGCGCAAGGCCGACAAATACAAACACGTGTGGGGCATTGGCCGCCATGTGTTGGGCAGCCAGGTGTATGACTACTGGCAAGACCCCTGGGGCCGTGTGCACGAGCACTGGAGCGACAGCGACGTGCTCAATGTCCATGCTCCCACCAACTACCTGCCGGCTGAAGAGGGTCTCAATTCCCAATGGGGGGAGGCTGTGCCCGAGGCTTTCATCACCCACGCCTCACCCTGAGACCATTGGTTGGCATGGGCTGCGTTGGTGCTGGCGCCCATTGCCCGTGACAGGCCAAGCTTTTTTGACACGCTTTTGAACCCAGGAGAGCCTTCATGAAACCCTTTAACCAATGCATGCGTTTCGCCCCACTGTGGGCGGCCCTGGCCTTGTTGGTGGGCTGTGCCGCCCCTGCCCCTGTGGTGGCCCCGGCGAACGACCCGGCCACTCTGCGGGTGAATGTGTTTCGCGGTGGCAGCAATATTCCCATTTACATGGGTTTGGAAAAAGGGTATTTCCAGCGCCGTGGTCTGACCTTGCAAATGCAGTTCACGCCCAACTCCGACCAACAGCGCGCCGGTTTGGCGGCGGGTCGATTTGAAATTGCCCATGCAGCGGTGGACAACGCCGTGGCCATGATCGAAGTGGCCAAGAACGACGTCATCATCATCGCTGGTGGCGACGGTGGCATGAATGAGCTGCTGGTGCGCCAAGACATCAACAAGCCAGCCGACATCCGTGGCCGCACTTATGTGGTCGATGCGCCCAACACCGCGTATGCATTGATTGGCCGCAAAGTGTTTAAAAATGCCGGCCTGATCGATGGCCGTGATTACAAGCTCGACCCCTTGGGCGGGTCTGAAACCCGCACCAAAGGCCTGGACACCCCCGCGGGTGCGGCCACCATGCTGAACCCACCGTGGAATTTCATTGCTCGCGACCGGGGTGCCAAAAGCCTGGGTCGAACGCTGGAGTTGTACGGGCCTTACCAGGCCGTGGGTGCGTTTGTGATGCGTCCTTGGGCGCAGGCCAATGCCTCGGCTTTGGAGCGCTACATGGCCGCTTACATCGAGGGCTGCCGTGCCGCCCAAGACCCGACACAGAAAGCGCAGGTCTTGGCTGTGCTCAAGCGTGAGCTCAAGCTCGACGATCGCTTGACCGAATTGACCTACCGCGAGTTGATGTTGCCTGGCAGCGGCTTGTCCAAGGACTGCGCCCTGGACCTGCAAGGCTTCAAGAATGTGTTGGCGTTGCGGGCTGACATTGAGGGCCAATGGGGCGGTCAAGCCCCTGCACCTGAAAAATTCTTAGACCTGTCGTACTTCGAGCGCGCCCTCAAGCACACCATGCCTTGAGCCCATCGTTGCGTGGCCAGCCAAATTGGGCTGTTCACGCCTGATGCTGTCAGCGCTTGGTTTGGCCTGTTGTGATTTCTCCGAATCAATATCCAAAGGTATTTCGCATGACCACAAGCCTTCGCCGTTTTATGTTGGGTGTCATGGGGGCCTGTGTCATGGCACTGTCTCCTTTGCAAGCGCAAACCGCTTACCCGAGCAAACCCATTCGCATCATTGTGCCCACCGCACCCGGTGGGGGCTATGACGTGATTGGCCGGTTGGTGGCTGAGAGGCTGGGGCAGGAACTGGGCCAATCCATCGTGGTCGAAAACCGCACCGGCGCGGGCACTTTGGTGGGCACGCAGTTTGTGGCCAGTTCGGCACCCGATGGCTACACCTTGGTGGTTGGGGGTTTGGCCAATATGGCACTCAACCTGGGGCTGTACAAAAACCCGCAGTACACCGCAGCTGACTTCACCCCCATAGGCTTGATGGCCAGCTTCAGCTATACCTTGGTGGCGCGCAAAGACCTGCCGCAAAATACCTTGAAAGAGGTCATTACCTATGCCCAGCAAAACCCTGGCAAATTGAGCTTGGCCACAGGTGGCGCTGGGTCTGGTCAACACGTGGCTGGTGTGTTGTTCAAACAGTTGGCCAAGGTGGAAATCGTTGAGATTCCCTATAAGGGCGCTCAACCGGCTTACACCGACATGTTGGGTGGTCGGGTCGATTTGTTTTTCGACAACACCACCACCGCGCAGCCGCTGATCGAGGCGGGTCGCATCAAACCCTTGGCCACGTCCGGAACCCGGCGCGAGCAGTCGATGCCGCAAATTCCCACCGCCCGCGAGGCGGGTGTGGATGGCCTGGAGATGGAGAGTTGGATCGGTATTTTTGCCCCGGCCAAAACCCCTGCACCCGTGCTGGAGAAGTTGCGCGCTGGTCTGGCCAAAGTCACCGCCCAGCCCGAGCTGCGTCAACGCTTGGAAAAAGGGGGCTGGCGCATGATAGGCATGTCGGTTGCTGAAGCCGAAAGCTATGCCCGTGCAGAGGCTGACAAGTGGACGCGCTTTTTGAAACAAGCTGGGATTTCTGGTGACTGATATCCAAGCCATTGAGCAAGTGGTGCGCCATTGGGCGCTGTGCCGCGATACACGACAGTGGGAGGGTTTGCGCCGCTGTTATGCGCCGGGCGCCACAGTCAAAACCACTTGGATGGTGGGCAGTGCAGAGGACTTCATCGCCGCATCAATCAAAGGCGCAGACAACCCCCATGCCCCGCAGTCATTGCATTCGATTGGCGCCAGCACCATCGAGCTTTTGGGTGACAAAGCCTTGGCCGAAACCCGCATGGTGCTGATGCTGCGTGCCCCGCTCGATGGTGTAGAGGTGGACATCACCGCCTGGGGCCGGTTTTTGGATTTTTTTGTGCGTCACCAGGGCCGCTGGTGCATCCAGCAGCGCCACCCCATCCACGAAAAAGACCGCATGGACCCGGTGGACCCAAGCGCAGTTTTGAAGCTGGATGCCGAGCGCTTGGCGCAGTTGCCCCAAGCCTATCGCCACATCACCTACATGCAGTCTTTGCAAGGCGCGACCATCACGCCCGATTTGGTGCAACACAATACGCCGCAACAAGCGCTGCTGTACCAAATGGCGCAAGACTGGTTGCGGGGCTGAGCCCTGCGCAGTGGTCAACTGGTTTGAGCACCGCGTTGAGACCACCTCTTTAGGAGCCACCCCGAAATGAGCACAGCCTTTCACCCGCAAGACACCGACATGTGGCGCAACCAGCCCCACACGGCGGTGTCTGCCAGTGCGCAAGTGCCCTTTGTGGCCGCGCACCGATCGCCCGACCCGGCGATTGAAATCATCGACCCTTCTTTCACCCGTTACCGTTTGTTCAGCGCGGGTGTCGAGCAATTGACCAGTGGTTTGCGCTGGGCCGAAGGGCCGGTGTATTTTGGCGACCACCGTGCTTTGTTGTTTTCGGACATTCCCAACAACCGCATCCTGCGCTTTGATGAGGTCAGCGGACAGACCAGCGTGTTTCGGGCTCCCTCGCAGTTTGCCAATGGCCTGTGCCGCGACCGCCAAGGCCGCTTATTGGCCTGCGAGCACCTGGGTCGGCGTGTCACCCGCACCGAGCACGATGGGCGCATCAGCGTGCTGGCCGATGCTTTTGAGGGCAAGCGCCTGAATTCGCCCAACGACATCGTCTGCGGCGCAGATGGCAGCATTTGGTTCACCGACCCGGTGTTTGGCATCAGCGGCCATTGGGAGGGCGAGCCCGCCACCCCCGAATTGGGGCAAAACGTGTACCGCATCGATGGCCAAACCGGCACCCTCAGCGTGGTGGTGAGTGACCTGCAAGGTCCCAATGGCTTGGCCTTCAGCCCAGACCAAAACCATTTGTATGTGGTGGAGTCGCGCGCCAAACCGCATCGCTTGGTGTGGCGCTATCGCGTTAACCCAACCGGCACTTTGTCGGACAAAACCATGTTCATTGATGCCCAAGGCCCAGGCGCCTTGGACGGCATCAAGGTGGACGTGGACGGCAATATTTGGTGCGGCTGGGGCAGTGATGGCTCAGTGGGTGCTGACTTGGCGGCCTTGGACGGTGTGCGGGTATTCAACCCCCAGGGCCAGGCAATTGGCCACATCCACCTGCCCGAGCGCTGCGCCAACTTGGTTTTTGGCGGGCCGCAACGCAACCGCTTGTACATGGCCAGCAGCCATTCGCTGTATGCCTTGTTCGTCAATACGCAAGGGGCCGTGGCCTATTGAGCGGATGCGCCACACCGCTATCACCGCCGCCAGGCATTATTCCAAAGGCTCGATCATGCAGACATTTAAATTCGCTTGCTTGCTTTTGTGTGGCTGGTTGCTGCATGGGCCTGTCCACGCCCAAGACTACCCGCAAAGAGCCATCAAATTGGTCGTGCCCTTTCCGGCGGGTGGTGGCGTGGACGCTGTGGCCCGCGCTTTGGCCGAACGTTTGTCGGCAGAACTCCAGCAGCCCGTTTTGGTCGACAACCGAGCGGGCGCGGGCGGCGCATTGGGTGCCTCCGTGGTGGCCAAGTCGGCGGGAGACGGCTATACCCTGTTGTTTGCCAACAATGGCCAGGCCGCATTGCCCCATCTGCAAAAAATCGACTGGGACGCGGTGAAAGATTTCAAGCCGGTCTCCAGCGTGGCCACTTACGCCATGTTGATTTTGGTCAACGGGCAGTCGCCCTATAAGACCGTGGCTGAATTGGTGGCTGCGGCCAAATCGCAACCGGGCAAACTGGCTTATGGCTCATCGGGCCCGGGCGGGCCTTTGCACCTGGGCATGGAGATGTTCAAGAGTGCGGCTGGCATCGATATTTTCCATGTGCCTTACAAAGGCAACGCACCCATGAACGTGGCCCTCCTATCGGGCGAGATCCCCATCGCCATGGACACTTTGGCCATTTCTCTGCCCCACCTCAAGGCGGGTAAATACAAGGCCTTGGCCGTGACCAGCACCAAGCGCTTGTCTCTGATCCCGGAGGTTCCTACGCTCGCCGAAGCAGGCTTGCCCGGCTTTGACTACGAAGGTTGGCAAGGCATCTTTGTGCCGGCCAGCACACCGACAGCGGTGGTCGCACAACTCAACGCAGCACTGGTCAAGGTGTTGGCGCAACCTGCACTGCGCCAACGTTTGATAGACCTGGGCTACGAGCCCAAAAGCTCATCGGCGGCTGATTTGGGTGCAACCCTGGCCAAAGACTTAGCCGCTTACCGCAAGGTCATCACAGACGCCAAGATCAAAGTCGATTGACCGCGCCGCCATCAGACCGTTGGCGCAATCGGTTCCCCATTGGCATAGCGCCCATGAAAGCGAAACCAGCCCTCGGCCGATAAGGCGTCGGGCAGGATTTGTTTGAATGCTTCGGGCGTGCCGCGCGGGCCTTTTTGTTCTTCGTAATACAAAAACATGTGGTGAATGTCTTTGAGAAAAAGGCGGCGCAGAAAAATCGGCATGGCCAATTTGGCTTTCACGGGCATGCCGCTGACTTTTTGCAAAGCTGCGGCCACTTGCGCCAAGTCACCTTCCCAGCCGATCACGTCCAAGCTTTTGCCCAGCCATTGATCGGGGTTTTTGAATTGAATGGCCGCTGCGCGACCAATGTCATAGGTCGCGCAGAACTTGCAGTTTTGCAGGCTTAAAAACTTGACCACGCCTTTTTTGAGCGGGTTCCAATTGGCCGGGTCGTCCAGGTTTTCAAAAAATGCGCAGGGTCGCAATATTGAAAAAGGCACGCCTGATGCGCGCAGGTATTTCTCCAGCGCCACCTTGGCATGCAAATGGACCACGTGCTCATCGAACATCTCTGCATCGGCCACGCTCATGAAGATCAAGTGGTCAACCCCAGCCGCTTTGGCCGCGTCAATGGCGGTTTGGCCTTGGGCCAATTCGAGCCTTGCACTCTTTTTGGCCGCACCAAAAAAGTCGGTGATGACAAATATTTTGCGGGCGCCGGTTTGTGTCAAGGCGCGGTCAAGGTCAGCGCGCTGCGTGTAGTTGCACACCACCGGGTTCACACCTTGGGCCAATAAGTTGTTGTTTTGCGAGCGGGTGGTGCCATGCACCGCAAAGCCAGCCTCGCGCAAGGCGCGGCAAACGTGGCGCCCGACCTTGCCGGTGGCGTTGAGGACAAGTACAGATTCAGTGGACATGGTCAAACCTTTTTTTGAATATCAAGACGAGGTGGGTGTTTTGCTGATTGGGGGCAAGCCAAACGGGGTGATCAAAAGTGCCAAGAACCAAATGACCGGACCACCCACGGTGCCAGCGTTGAGTTCGATGACCCCAGGGGTGACCATGCTGAACAAAAACGCAAGGTCGGCGATGCCGATCACCCCCACGCCGATGACATAGCCCAACCAAGCAGGGCCTTTGAAAATCATCCAGGACACGAACAAGCCAAGGACACCATAGCCACCCACATCCACAGCGAAATTCACAATCAACTGCCCGTGAGCAAAAGCGGTGGCGGCATCGCTGGCGTGCACAAAGGACTCGCGTGGCATGGCGCGACCGCCCAGAAGCATGGCCCACTGGCTCATCGGGCTACCTGCCAAGTACTGGTGCAGGCCTTCGACCCCCACCCAAATGTGGAGGATGCTCCACAACACAAACAAACCGGCGCCCACTTTGGCGGGGGTGCGCAAGGGCGCATTGTTGGGGGTGGCGGTCATGTTCATGGGGTGAGTCCCTGGCGAGTTGAGATGGGTGCATTGTGATAGGTGCGTCAATGTAGATAAAGACAATTTAATGGAATTGATTGTTTTATAAATGGCACAATAAACCCATGGAAACGTTTAAAAACATGCATTTATTCGTACAGGTGGCCAAAACCAGCAGCTTTCGCCGTGCCGCCGAGGTGCTGGACATGCCCCCTTCCACGGTCTCACGGCGGATTGCCGAGTTGGAGCGCGATGTGGGCTTGCGTTTGTTCAACCGCAGCACGCGGCGGGTGGAGTTGACCGAAGGTGGGCGTTTGTACTTTGACAATTGCAAGCGCATCATGGAAGAGGCCGAGTTGGCCCATCAAGCCCTGACCGAACTGCACACCCAGCCCAGTGGCGTGTTGCGGGTGTCGATGCCCGTGGATTTCAGCGTGATTTACCTCAGCCCCGTGCTGGCCGACTTTGCGCGCCGTTACCCCCGCATTCAATTTGACCTGGACCTTTCGCCCAACCATGCCGACTTGATGGGCGAAGGTGTGGACATGGCGATTCGCATGGGGCCGCCCAAAGACACCCGCTTGATCGCACGACCGATTGCCCAGTTGAAGACCTTGCTGGTGGCTTCTCCGGGCTATTTGCAATCGCGCAAGCTGCCCGTGGTGCCCTTAGATTTGTGCGATCACGATTGCCTGCGCATGAAGGATGCGCCATGGCTTTTGCACCACGTGGATGGGCGTAGCGAGATTGTCCAAGTGGGGGGCACGTTTGTGGCCAATAACCGGGGCTTGTTGCAGCAACTGGCTTTGCGCGACCAAGGCATTGCCATCACAGCCCATGATTGGGTGCAAGACGATTTGGCCGCGCAACGCTTGGTGCAAGTTCTGCACGAGTGGTCACCCCCATCTGCCCAGGCTTTCGCCGTGACCACCACCCGCTTGTTGCCGGCCAAGGTGAGGGCGTTTTTGGACTGTCTGGTTGAGTACATGTCCCCCAAGCTCGTTTCCCAGCCCTTGGGATGACAGCCTAAGCCCACACCCATCTGGCCCAGAAAAAAGCGGGTGGTGCCCAAAGCACCACCCGCATTAACATGGGGGCCGCGGCCCCGTTTTCAGCGTCCGGCTGCAGCTTTCAGAGCAGCTGCCTTGTCGGTGTGCTCCCAAGTGAAGTCGGGCTCGTTGCGGCCAAAGTGGCCGTAGGCGGCGGTCTTCTCATAAATGGGGCGCAGCAGGTCCAGCATTTGGATGATGCCTTTGGGGCGCAGGTCGAAATGCTCGTTCACCAAGGCGGCGATTTTGTCGTCAGCGATGACGCCGGTGCCGTGGGTGTTGATGGTGATGTTCATGGGGCGCGCCACGCCAATCGCGTAAGCCACTTGCACTTGGCATTGGGTGGCCAAGCCGGCGGCGACCACGTTTTTGGCGACATAGCGAGCAGCGTAAGCGGCCGAGCGATCCACCTTGGAGGGGTCTTTGCCGGAGAACGCGCCACCACCGTGGGGGCAAGCGCCGCCATAGGTGTCCACAATGATTTTGCGACCGGTCAGGCCGCAATCGCCCTGCGGGCCACCGACCACAAAGCGACCGGTGGGGTTGATCAGGTACTTGGTGTCCTTGAGCCACTCTTTGGGCAGCACGGGCTTGATGATTTCTTCAATGATGGCCTCGTTGAACTCTGGCTTCATCTTGTCGCCCAAGCTCATCTCCGGGGCGTGCTGTGAAGAAATGACCACCGTGTCAATGCTGTGGGGCTTGCCATCGACATAGCGCATGGTCACTTGGCTTTTGGCGTCGGGGCGCAAAAAAGGCAAGCGGCCATCGCGGCGCAATTGGGCTTGGCGCTCCATCAAGCGGTGGGCATAGTAAATGGGGGCCGGCATCAGGTCGGGGGTTTCTTGGCAAGCGTAGCCAAACATCAGGCCTTGGTCGCCAGCGCCGGTGTTCAAGTGGTCGTCGGATGCGTGGTTCACACCTTGGGCGATGTCATTGGACTGCTTGTCGTAGCAAACCATCACGGCACAGCCTTTGTAGTCGATGCCGTATTCGGTGTTGTCGTAACCAATGCGTTTGATGGTGTCGCGGGCGACTTGGATGTAGTCCACATGCGCGTTGGTGGTGATCTCACCGGCCAACACCACCAAGCCGGTGTTGCACAAAGTTTCAGCGGCCACACGGCTGCGTGGGTCTTGCTTGAAGATGGCATCCAAAATCGCGTCCGACACTTGGTCAGCGACCTTGTCGGGGTGACCTTCGGAAACAGATTCGGATGTGAAAAGATAGTCGTTCGCCATGATAAAAACTCCATGTGGTTGATGTTGACGCGTTGCCAACTTCGGGAGCCTGGCGAACGCTTTAGCAGATGGTTTGGGGTTGCCCTCAAAACCTTTGCCACCGAGGTGGCGGTCGCCCTGCAAGTTGTTCAGTAACTCAGCGACAATCCAGATTGTAGCCAAAACCGGACCTCCTCCATGAAGATCGGTGGTGCTGCACATCCCCCACCATGACCGCACTTTTCCGCCTGCTCTCTCGACTGCCTTTGCCTTGGTTGCAAACCTTGGGTGCCGGATTGGGCTGGATGGTCTGGTGGGCGTCGCCCAGTTACCGCCATCGGTTTTTGCAAAACACCCAAGCCGCGGGTCTGCGCTGGGATCAGGTGCGGCCCGCCGTGGCCGCGGCCGGCATGGTGCTGGCAGAGTTGCCTTGGCTGTGGATGCGTCCGGCCTCAAAGCGATTGGACGTGCCCTTGCATTGGGACGGTTTGAACCATGTGACCGATGCTTTGCAACAAGGTCAGGGCATGATTTTGTTGTCACCGCATTTGGGATGCTGGGAGTTGGGCGCCCAAATGATGGCCGAGCATTTGGGGCCTGTGCATGGCCCCATGTGGGTGATGTACCGCCCGGCGCGCAAAGCTTGGCTGCGCGACTTGGTGGCCGGTTCGCGCCAACGCCCTTTTTTGCAAGCTGCACCGGCCAATCAAAGCGGGGTGCGGCAGTTGTTGCGCACCTTGCGCCAAGGCGGCTACACCGCCATCCTGCCCGATCAAGTGCCGCCGCTGGGGCAGGGTGTTTGGTCGCGGTTTTTTGGCCGCGATGTGTACACCATCACCCTGGCCGTGCGTTTGGCGCGCCAAACCGGCGCTCAGGTGGTGATGGGTTGGTGCGAGCGTTTGCCCAAAGGGCGGGGCTTCATCAGCCATTTCGAACCTTGGGACCATGCGGGCCTGCAGGGCGCCAAAGTTTCTCTTGAAGACACGGTGTTGGCGATGAACCAACACATTGAAGACATGGTGCGGCGCGCACCTGGTCAATACCTGTGGGGCTATGCGCGGGACAAGCAACCGCGCAACGAGGCTTGACGGTGTTCACTGCCATGGGTTTGGTTTTGTTGCGGATGCTGGCGCACTTGCCTTTGGCTTGGGTGCGGGCCCTGGGCGTCATATTGGGTGGCTTGCTGTTTTGGGTGGTGCCCGCACGGCGGCGGGTGGTTCGGGTCAATTTGGCTTTGTGCTTTCCGGACCTGCCATGGGCACAGCGAGAACGCTTGGCCAAAGATTGTTTTGTCTGCTTTGCCCAGGCATGGCTCGACCGCAGTTGGTTGTGGCATGCGCCTGCTTCTGTGGTGCAACAGCGAATTCATTGGGTGGGTGACCTGAGTGCTTTGAAGCAGCCCGATGGCGTGGTGGTTTTCGCGCCGCATTTTGTGGGCCTGGATGCGGGCTGGACCGCCTTGAGTTTGGCAACCCATCGACCCCTGCACACGATTTACACCCCGCAGTCCAACGTGGGCGTGGATGCCTGGATCGCGAAAGGGCGGCAACGTTTTGGTACGGTCAATTTGAGCAAGCGCGCGGATGGTGCGCAAGCATTGATCAGCGCCTTGCGCCGGGGCGAGTTGTTGTACTTGTTGCCTGACATGGACAGTGGCGAAGACGACACGGTGTTCGTGCCTTTCTTTGATGTGCCCTCGGCCACGTTGACTTCGTTGACACGCTTTGCCAAGCTGGGCCGCGCCCGTGTGGTGCCCATCACCACAAAACTCACCCCCAATGGTTATGAGGTGCATGTGCACCCTCCTTGGGACGATGTGCCCAGTGGCGATGTGTGGGCCGATACCGCCTTGATGAACCAGCGTTTGGCCGACTGGATTCGCACCATGCCTGCGCAGTATTTTTGGGTGCACAAGCGCTTCAAAACCCGGCCACCGGGCACAGCCGATGTTTATGCCCGGCCCAAAAAACCGCTGATGTAGGCCTGCACCACGGCGGGTTGTTCATGCACCACCCAATGGCTGGCATCCGCGATGGTGTGCAATTCCAAATCGGCGATGTAAGTGTCCAACCCTTCGATCAAACACGGCAACAAGGCTTTGTCTTGCAAACCCCAAATGACCATGGTGGGCACAGCTATGCGTAGCATAGCTTCGGGCAGGCTGATCACGCTGGCTGCTTGGTCATCGGGCCGAGGTGGGCGCAGGGGTGAGGCACGGTAGTAATTCAAACCACCTTCCAAGCCGTGAGACCAATGGGCGCGGTACCGGTCTTTCATGGCTGAATCCAGCCAGGCAGCAGGGCCATTGGCCAAGGTGTTGAAAAACCCCCACAAGCGTTGGTAATCATGGTCCGCCAGCAAGGACGCCGCATCGGGGCGGATCAAAAAATTCATGTACGCGCTGGCAGCTTGTTGGGCCGGGTTGCTTTGCAAGTCGCGCAAAAAGGTACCTGGGTGGGGCGAGTTGATGATCACCAATCGCTGCAAGCGCTCGCGGTGTTGGTTGGCCAGGTTCCAGGCCACAGCGCCGCCCCAGTCGTGGGCCACCAATGCGGCCAAGGCTTGTCCGGGGCTGACGATGTCGATCAAGGCCACGATGTCTTGCACCAGGAATTTGGCGCGGTAGGCCGCTGGGTCAGCGGGGGTACTGGAGGTTTCAAAGCCGCGTAAATTTGGCGCCACACAAAAATAGCCACCGTTTTCAGGCTTGGAAAAGTGCGCCAGCATCGCGTCCCAAGCAAATGCCCCTTCTGGGAAGCCATGCAAAAACAGCAGCACCGGCTGCCCGGGCTGGCCGCTGTGGCGGCAATTCAAATGGCTGCCGTGTGGCAGGGTGTGTCGGGTTTCAGCGATGTCCGCCATCGGGGTTCTCTAGATCAGCGTCGCCATCATGGCCCGTGCCAGCGCCCAGCTCGACGCCAACTGTTTCCGGGGGCGTCCAGTTGGCCACCCATTGGGACAGCAGCAAAGCGGTTTCTTCCACCCCTTGGCGCTTGAGCGCCGAGAACAAGCGCACTTGGCCGCCACCGGCTTGCAGCCGAGCAATGGACAAGGCTCTGGCGCCTTCGCTGCGGTTGAGCTTGTCGGCCTTGGTCAGCAAGACCAAAAACTGCATGCCCGCCTCCACCCGGGGGCGGATGACCTCGAGCAGGATGTCGTCGAGCTCGGTCATGCCATGGCGCGGGTCGCACAACAACACCACACCACACAGGTTGTCGCGGGTCATCAGGTAATTGGCCATCACCCTTTGCCAGCGGATCTTGTCTTGCTTGGGCACGGCGGCGTAGCCATAGCCGGGCAGGTCGGCCAAAACCGCGTCGGTTTGGCCATGGCGGCCCAGGGCGAACAAATTGATATGCTGGGTGCGCCCGGGCTTTTTGGACGCATAAGCCAGCTGGTTTTGCTGCGTCAAGGTGTTGATGCAGGTGGATTTGCCCGCATTGGAGCGGCCGACAAAGGCGATTTCGGGCAAGCGGTACTGGGGCAGGTGGTGCAGCTGCGCCGCAGTGATCAAAAAGCGGGTGGTGTGCAACCAGCCCATGGCCTGTTTGGTCTGCCCGGCCAAGTCGGATGCCGCCGCCAGGTCGCTGCTGGTGCGGGCTGGGGTGGGCGGGGCTGGTGGGTAGGGCTGGGTCATCACGGGTCCGGCAA
>JBEDFU010000172.1:0-2527 GCA_041174965.1 Pseudomonadota bacterium
GCCAAGCTGGGCGGCTTTGCCCACGACACCGGCGAAGGCTCCATCTCCAGCCACCACCGGGTGCATGGCGGTGACCTGATCTGGGAGATTGGCTCAGGTTATTTTGGTTGCCGCGATGCACAAGGCCACTTCGACCCCGAAAAATTTGCCGCCCAAGCCCGCGACCCGCAAGTCAAGATGGTAGAGATCAAACTCAGCCAAGGGGCCAAGCCTGGCCATGGCGGCGTGCTGCCCGGCCCCAAGGTGACCCCCGAAATCGCCCAAGCCCGTGGCGTGCCCGAGGGCGTGGACTGTGTCTCCCCCGCCGCCCACAGCCGGTTTTCAACACCACTGGAGTTGATGGCCTTTGTGCAAGAGCTGCGCACCTTGTCGCAAGGCAAACCGGTGGGCATGAAGCTGTGCATTGGCCACCCCTGGGAATGGTTTGGCATCGTGCACGCCATGCTGCACACCGGTATCCGCCCCGACTTCATCGTCATCGACGGCGCCGAAGGTGGCACCGGTGCTGCCCCCTTGGAGTTTTCGGACCACATGGGCACACCCATGCAAGAAGGCCTGCGCTTGGTGCACAACACGCTGGTGGGGGTGGGCTTGCGCGAGCACATCCGCTTGGGGGCCAGCGGCAAAATCATCAGCGCTTTTGATGTGGCGCGCACCCTGGCATTGGGTGCCGATTGGTGCAACAGCGCCCGTGGTTTCATGTTTGCCCTGGGCTGCATTCAGGCGCAAACCTGCCACACGGGCAACTGCCCGACTGGCGTGACCACCCAAGACCCCAAACGACAAATCGCCTTGGTGGTGCCCGACAAAGCACAACGCGTGCTGCACTTTCACCACCACACGCTGGAGGCCCTCAAAGAATTGCTGGAGGCCGCTGGATTGCACAAACCGCAAGATTTGGCGCTGCGCCACATCATGCGCCGTGTGAGCGATACCGAGTCAAAGCCTTTGTCGGATTTGTTCACCCAATTACCAGCCAATGCTTTGCTGGAAGATGCCGGCGCTTTGCCAGCGCCCTTTAACAACTACCCCTTGGCCAGCGCATCGCGCTTTGCCTGAGACCGATCAATCGGCCGGTCGCGGGTACTGGATGGGCCGATCGCGGGGTGGGGTTTGCGGCAGCGCAGGGACCACAGGGCGCGGTTCTGGTGTCACGGCCACGGGGGCTGGTGCTGGCGCCGGCGCGGGCTTGGGCTCTGGCGCAGCCTCCACCTTGGGCGCGGGTTTGGGGGCCGGCGGTTTGGGCGGCGCGGGCTTGGGTTCGGCCACAGCGGGTTTGGGTGCCGGCGGCTTTTCACGCAACTTGGTGGTCAGGTTGTCAATTTCTTTTTTCAGCCTTTGATTTTCAGCGGCCAAGTTTTGTTTTTCGGTGGTCAGTGCTTGCTTGTCTGCCATCAACGCTTGCTGGCTCGGGCCCATGCTGGGCGCGGGTTTGTCCATCAGGGTTTGCAGCTTGGTCTCCAAGCTTTGCAGCTTTTTCTCCAAGGCCGCCGTTTTGGCGTCGCTGGCCTTGGTGTTTTGTTCGGCCACCGATTGGGGCAATGACAACACCGCTTTGCTCATCTCGTCGAGCCGCGCCGTGATCTTGGTCTGGCTTTCGGTGAACTCGGCTTGCTTGTCTTGCAACTCTTGTTGCCGCTTGGTCGAGTCCACAGAGTAGCTGATGGCTGCATCGAGTTCGATGACCCGTTTGGCTGCAGCCGTGGTGATGGTGTCGAGCTGACGGATGTTTTGCTGCATGCGGGTGGAGATGGCAAAGAAAGTTCCCACCGCCATCGCCACAAACACCATGAACACCACCATGATGACGCGCGAGTGCAGGATGCTGCGCTTGTTGTTGTCCGTGATGGTGTCACTGACCGCACGCAATTGATGCCCAATGCTGGCGGCCACCGAGGCGGAGCGGGTCGAGACTTCAGCCGAGTTCAACACCACATTGGTGATGTCTTCGAGTTGGCGCGCCACCTCATCGGCGTCCAGCGGTTTGCCCGACAACTCGGCCAAGGCCTCGGAAGCGGCCTGGACTTCAGCAGCCACGTCGTCGAGATGACTGGCGTGACCGTGCTCGGACGCGGCATCAGCAGCGTCTGGGTCTTGCAGTGTGGGCTCGGTGTCTTGGCCCTTGGTCTCGTCCGACATGTGTTGTTCCGTTGTTTACTTTTCGAGCTTGTCGAGGTTTTCATGGATCAAGGCCACTTGCTCCCTGATCTGGGCCACCCGGCCACGAAACCCCTCACGCCATAGATCGGCCTGAAGCGTCACGGCTTGAGGCGCTGGCGGGCTTTCTTGCCCCACCTCGGCCATCGCAGGCTCAGCCTCACCATCCAAGTGAGTGGGCGCCAACGCTTCTATTTCGCCATTGTTTTCGGTATTTTCCGGGCCATCCTCGGGCTGTGCATGGCCAATATCGGCCTGCGCCAAAGGGCTGTCCGTTGGGGGCAAATGCTGCACGTTGGGGGTCGCCACCTCGCCCGCCACCGGCTCCCGGTGGTCTTGCAAGGCTGTGGCATCTGCCTTTTGCCGGTTG
>JBEDFU010000173.1:0-3277 GCA_041174965.1 Pseudomonadota bacterium
GCGCCCGAAAAAACGGCATCGATGTGCTCAAAGCGCTCGGTGGCCAACACCGTCAGGGGCGTGGCCAAGGCGTTTTCGATATGCTGATCAGCTTGGGCAATGCCGGTGACCAACACATAGGGCACGCCTTTTTCACTGGCCGCACGGGCCAAGTCGCGCGGGCCGGGGCTTTTGCTGTTGGACCAGTCGGGCAGCAGCCAACGCCACAAGGTGCTGTGGTTGCCCACCAGCACCGTGGTTTGGGGCAGCATCAATTCCAAAAAAGCGTCTTGGTAGGCGTCGGCTTGTTCTTCGTCCCACCACGACAGGTTGGCCATGTAGGCGACCACTGGCACTTGGGCATAGTCGCTACAAGTTTGGGCCACCACGCTCAAGGTCTCGGGGTTGCCGCAAAAGCCCACTTTGAACACCTGTACCGAACTGTCCTCGAGCACCACCCGGGCTTGTTCGGCCACGGTGTCTTCATCCATGGATATGAAGTCAAAGATTTCTGCGCTGTCGCGGATGTAAACGCCGGTCACCACACCCAGGGGGTGGGCACCGACACAGGCGATGGTGAGTTGATCGGCACCCAGCCCGCCCGCACCGCTGGCATCGTTGGCGTTGAAGCACATCACGCAAGCGGGTGCACCGCCTTCTTCTTCCAGCGTGGGGGGGTCTTGAGAGCGGAATTCTTGCGCCATGGTGATCTATACAATGCGACCCATTCTATGCGAGCCCCCGTGGCCAACCCCCCACCTTTTCCCCTTGAACCTTGAAGGCTTGACTGTGGCTAAAACTTGGATGTGTTTGATTTGCGGCTGGATTTACGACGAAGCCGCTGGCGCCCCTGAAGAAGGCATTGCGCCCGGCACCCCTTGGGATCAAGTGCCCATGAACTGGACTTGCCCCGAATGCGGTGCGCGCAAAGAAGACTTTGAAATGGTCGAAATTTAAGCGTCACACGGTTTGTTTGCCATGAGCGTGCCTGGCTCTGCGGTCGCCACCGATTGGCGCCGTGCTTTTGATCAGTGCATGTTGGATTTGCTGCGTGGTCGGCCCCACGTGGCACAAGCACCCGCCTTGGCGCTGCACGGCTTGTGTCAACAAGCGGTGGCCGAGCACAAGCCTTCAGACCCCCATGTGCGCATGTTTTGGGCTTTGTCAGCCCACTTTTTTGACCATTTGTCCCTGACCGCCCCGGCAGCCCCTTGGCAAAAATGGCATGCCGTGGTGTGTGGTCGCATCATGCATGCCGCGCCTGGGCTCGCCCCGCTGGCACCCACGCCCAACCAACAAGCCGAAGCCTTGAGCGCCATGTTCTTGGAGTTTGTGCACGCCCAGTTGGAAGACTGGCAAGCCGTTTTGCAGCGTTGGTCGGATGCGCCGCAAGATGCGCTGGCCGCCCAGGCCTGCTTGGCCCCGACCGCGCAATTGCACCTGTTGCTCAGTGACATGCAGCTCGATGGCATGGCCGACTTGTGTGCCGCGCTGATGCACTGCATTGAAACTGCCTTGGCGCACAACAGCTTGCAGGCAGCCGCCGATCAAGCCGCACCCGCTGTGCAAGAGATGATGCGCTTGCTGCACCAATACGCGGCGGGTTTTGTGCGCGCACCCGACCCCAACTTGCTGGCGGCTCTGCGCGCCAGCGCTGTCTGAGCTGCGCGCTCAAGCCCCCGGTTTTTTGACCACCGCATAACGCGCCAAGGTGGCGTCACGCGCCAGCGCATGGTCGACGATGGGCAGGGCTTGGTTTTGCCCTAAGCGCACGCCGGCGGCTTGCAGCACCATGGGTGGGGCTTGCCACGGCGCATGGATCCAGCGCTCGGGCATCTCGGCCAGTTGCGGTTGGTAGCGGCGGATGAACTTGCCTTGGGGATCGAACTTTTCGCTTTGGCTGATGGGGTTGAAGATGCGAAAGTAGGGCTGTGCATCGCAGCCGCTGGAACTGGCCCATTGCCAGCCGCCGTTGTTGGCCGCCAGATCAAAGTCGATCAAATGGGTGGCAAAGTAGCGCTCGCCCCAGCGCCAATCAATCCCCAAATCTTTCACCAAAAAACTCGCCACCACCATGCGCAAACGGTTGTGCATGTAGCCGGTTTGGTTGATTTGCGCCATCGCCGCATCGACCAGGGGATAGCCGGTTTGGCCATCGCACCAGGCTTGGAACAAGGTCTGCGCGGCGGTGCCGCTTTCCCATTCGATGCGGTCGTAATCGGGCTTGAAAGCATGCGCCACCACGCGGGGGTGGTGGTACAAAATTTGGTGGTAAAAATCGCGCCAAATCAACTCTGAGAGCCACACCGCGGCACCCGCCGAGCCTTGTTGCATGCGGGCATGCGCCAAGCGGGCCAGTTCGCGGATCGACGCCGTGCCAAAGCGCAGGTGCACGCTCAGGTAGCTGGGCCCTTTGACCGCGGGGAAATTGCGCGTGTCTTCATAGTGGTCGATGCGGTTCACAAAGTCTGCCAAGGCCAGTTGCGCCCCGGGCGCACCGCACACCACCGGTAACGCGCTCAGGTTGCTGGGCTCAAAACCAAGGTCTGTTGGGGTGGGGGGTGGCTGGCGCATGTTGCTGGGCCGAGCGGCCAAGCGCCCTGGCAAACCGTCACAGCGCAAAGCGGCCAAATGCTCGGCGGGTTGGAGTTTTTTCAGCCACGCATTCTTGTAAGGGGTGAACACCCCATAGGGTGTGCCGCTTTGGGTCAGCACCTCTTTGCGCTCAAACACCACATGGTCTTTGAAGGTGAAAAAGTCTTTCCCTTGTTGGGCCAACAGGGTGCGCACCTGGTTGTCGCGCTCGATGGCGGCGGGTTCGTCGTCGTGGTTGGCAAACACCGCTTGAGCGCCAAGTTCGCTGGCCAAGGCGTTGACATCTTGGGCCGCCCAGCCGTGGCGCACGATCAGGCCGGCGTGGGGCAGGCCAGCGAGCTGGCGCAGCGCTTCATCCAAGGTTTGCAGGCTGCCCAAAATAAAGTCCACCCGGCGGTCGCAGCGGGGCAGGGTATCCAAGATGTCGCGATCGAGCACAAATACCGCATGCACGTGGGTACATTGGCTCAATGCATGGTGCAGCGCGGCGTTGTCGCTGGCCCGCAGATCGCGGCGAAACCACACCAAACCGGTGTCAAAGCGGGGCTGGCCCGAGGTGTTTGTCTTCAACATTAAAATGCGCCCATGTCCATGGATTCCGAACCGATCAACCTGACGCATCATTTTTTGATCGCCATGCCCGGATTGTCCGATGAATCCTTCGCCAAAAGCGTGGTCTACCTGTGTGAACACAGCGACCGAG
>JBEDFU010000174.1:0-2598 GCA_041174965.1 Pseudomonadota bacterium
ACCCCAGCGCCGCGCCGACTTCCATGCGGCCACGGGGGTGTTGCTCATCACCCGCGAGCCACCGCCGCCGCCGCCCCCGGTCAAAGGCCAGCCCTCTGCGGTGCCCAGCAACCCGGCCGAAGGCGTGGAAATTTTGCTCGCCGTGTGGGACGACGGCAGCGTTACCGCCTTGCATGGCCATGTGGATTTGGGCACGGGCATCGGCACCGCGCTGGCCCAAGTGGTGGCCGAAGAATTGGATGTGGCCCTGTCCGATGTGCATGTGGTGTTGGGCAGCACCACCTTGGCGCCGAACCAAGGGCCGACCATCGCCAGCACATCGCTGCAAATGCACGCCGCCCCCTTGCGCGCGGGTGCCGCACAGGCCCGGGCTTGGCTGCTCGAGCGTGCGGCCCAGCGCTTGGGTGCTGCGCCGGCCAATTTGCACGTGCAAGCCGGTGTGGTCATGCTGCGCGCCGACCCCAGACGCCAGTGCCGCTACGCCGATGTGTTGGCAGGTGAGCATGTGGCCCTCGGCTTGGCGCTGGACACACCGCTCAAACCCGCAGCCGAACACCGGCTCATTGGCCAACCAATGCAGCGCTTGGACATACCGGCCAAAGTCACCGGCGAGGCCTTGTTTGTGCACGACATGCGCGTGCCCGGCATGCTGCATGGCCGTGTGGTGCGCCCGCCTTATGTGGGTGCTGACCATGGCGACTTCATTGGCAACACCTTGTTGTCGGTGGACGAGTCGTCGATCGCCCACATTCCCGGCGTGCGCGCGGTGGTGGTGATTCGCGACTTTGTTGGTGTGGTGGCTGAGCGCGAAGAACACGCCGAACAAGCCATGCGCGAATTGCGCGTGCAGTGGAAAGACTGGCCTGGCCTGCCCCCCTTGGGCGACTTGCAACAGGCTTTGCGCACCAACCCGTCCACCCAACGCCGCTTGGTCGATGACGGCGATGTGGACGCCGCCATGGCCCAAGCCGCGCAACGGCTGTCGCGCACCTATGTGTGGCCGTATCAAATGCACGCGTCGGTGGGGCCGTCTTGTGCTTTGGCCCTGTGGCCGAAAGAGGCGGTGGCGGGCGAAGCGCGGCTCACCGTTTGGGCCGGCACCCAAAGCCCGCATGTGTTGCGCGCCGACCTGGCCAAGCTGATGGGCTTGAACGAGATCGACATTGCCGTGGTGCGCATGGAGGCCGCCGGCTGCTATGGCCGCAATGGCGCCGACGACGTCGCCGCCGATGCCGCCTTGCTGGCCCGCGCGGTGGGTGCGCCGGTGCGGGTGCAACTCACCCGCGAGCAAGAGCACGCCTGGGAGCCCAAAGGCGCGGCCCAGCTCATGGATGTGCGCGGCGGCCTGAATGTCGATGGCAGCGTCGCCGCTTACGACTTTGAAACCAGCTACCCCTCCAACGGTGCGCCCACCTTGGCTCTGCTGTTGACCCGCACCATCGAGCCCTTGGCCCAGGCCTATGAAATGGGCGACCGCACCGCGCGCCCGCCGTATGCCTACACCAACCTGCGGGTGAGCGTGAACGACATGGCGCCCATCTTGCGCGCCTCTTGGCTGCGTGGGGTCTCGGCCTTGCCGAGTTCGTTCGCGCATGAAAGCTACATCGACGAGCTGGCCACAGCGGCCGGGGTGGACCCGGTTGAATTCCGCTTGCAGTACCTGCAAGACCCGCGCGCCAACGAGCTGCTGGCCGCCACCGCTCAGCGTGCCGGTTGGGTGGCGCGCACTGGGCCACACCAGCAAGCGGTGCCGGGCACGGGCGGCGAGGTGTTGCGCGGCCAGGGCGTGGCCTATGCGCGCTATGTGCACAGCAAGTGGCCGGGCTTTGGCGCGGCCTGGTCGGCCTGGGTGGCCGATGTCGAGGTGAACCGGCGTACCGGTGAAGTGCACGTCAGCCGCGTGGTGGTGGGTCACGACGCGGGCATGATGATCAACCCCGCAGGTGTGCAGCACCAGATCCACGGCAATGTGTTGCAAACCACCAGCCGCGCCCTCAAAGAAGAGGTGCAAACCGAGCCGCGCAAAAACACCGTGGTGGCGCAAGAGTGGGGCGCTTACCCGATATTGAATTTCCGCGATGTGCCGGTGATCGAGGTGGTCACCCTGCCGCGCCAACACGAGCCGCCATTGGGTGCGGGCGAGTCGTCTTCGGTGCCGGGCACGGCGGCCATTGCCAATGCCATTTTTGACGCCACTGGCGTGCGCTTTCGCGAACCGCCCTTCACCCCCGAGCGGGTGCGCGCGGCTTTGCAAAGCCAAGCGGGCGCTACCGATGGCCCCGCGCCGCATCAAACCCCCCAGACCGAACCGCCGACCATGCCCCAAGGCGTGCACTGGCCGCAGGCATTGCCCACCTGGTCGCGCGTGGGCGTGGTGTTGGCCGGCGTGGTGGGCACCACCCTGGCCTTGCTGGGTTGGCGCGCCAGCATCGCACCCGTTCAATACAGTCCCAGCAGCTTGTACAGCGCCGAAACACTGGAGCGCGGCCGCCTGTTGGCCGCCGCAGGCAATTGCGTGGTGTGCCACACCGTGCCCGGCGGCGTGCCCAACGCGGGGGGCCGAGCCATGGACACGCCGTTTGGCACCATCTACACCAC
>JBEDFU010000175.1:0-8982 GCA_041174965.1 Pseudomonadota bacterium
ACAGCTGGGATGTTGCCTGTGCGGGCATGCGCGGTGACCGCAAAAAAGTCATCGTTGAAGAGTTCATCCATTTTGAATATGAAATCACTTTGCTCACGGTGCGCCAACGCCATGGGCCCACCCTCTTTTGTCCGCCGATTGGCCATGTGCAAGAGCGCGGCGACTACCAATACAGCTGGCAACCCCAGGCGATGTCGTCCGCGCATTTGAAAGCGGCGCAAGACATGTCGGAAAAAGTCACCGCCAATTTGGGTGGCGTGGGTTTGTTCGGTGTGGAGTTTTTTGTCACCCGCGATGAGGTGATCTTCAGCGAGCTCAGTCCACGGCCGCACGATACCGGCATGGTCACCTTGGTGAGCCAAAACTTGAGCGAGTTCGACTTGCATGCCCGCGCCATCTTGGGCCTGCCCATCCCTTTGATCGAAGCCCGCGAAGGCGCCAGTGCCGTGGTGTTGGCCAGCCACGATGGGGTCAACCCGCGCTTTGAAGGTGTGGAACAAGCGCTGAGCGTGCCCGGCGTGGATGTGCGCATTTTTGGCAAGCCCAGCACCCGCCCCTATCGGCGCATGGCCGTGGCCTTAGCCTGCGGCAGCAACGCCTTGGCCACTGCCCGTGCAGCGGCCGCCAAAATCAAGGTGATTTGAGTCATTGCCATCCCATATGTCACGATAGGAGCCCCACATGCCCACACCCCATGCCGCTGAACAGGTTTTTTTCAAAGACCCAGCCATTGATCGCCTCATGGGCGTGACCATGGCTTTGGCCACCGAGGTGTATGTCCTGCGCGACCGGCTTCGCGCCCTGGAAACCCAATTGATGGACAAGGGCGCCGTGGATGCACAAAGCCTGAACCAAGAAGTCGCGCCCGAGGTATTGGCCCAACACCAAGCCGATCGGGATGCCTTTGTGGCGCACCTGCTGTCCCCGCTGTTGGGTCAAGAAAGCAGTCGAGGGGTCCAACCATGAGCACGGTCGATGCGCGCGCCTTTTCTGCGGCCCAAGACTTTCTGTTGGGCGCCAAAAAATTTTGGACCACCCAGATGTACCCGCTGTTGCGTGAACAAGACCGCGCCCATGTTGCCCATGCGGCGACACCTGTGGACGCCCGCATGCAGGACAACGACTTGTACCCCTTTTACGCCTGGATGGAGCGCCACTTACAGCGCATGAAATACGCTGGCCGCTATGGCCTGGCCCCCTGGCACGAAACCCAGCGCCCGGCCCTGGAAGCAACGTTGGCCAAACAGAATGTACCCACGGTGGCCGGATTCCAGGTGCCCGCCTACTACCCCTCATTTGATGTGCATCAGCACCCAGGCGGCCTGATGGGCGACAGCTTGGCCGGCTTTGTTTATGAGCGTGGTGCGCGCTCCACCACGCCATTGGACAAACATTTCGATTTGCACCACCGGTTCACCCGACAAGTCGGTGCTCTCACGAAGCCTCAGCGCATCTTGGATTTGGGTTGTGGCTTTGGCAAAAGCACCCGTCCTTTTGCCCTGCAATTTGCCCAAGCCCACGTGACGGCCACCGATTTATCCATGCCCTGCTTGAAACTGGCGCAGCATTTGGACGCGCAAGAAAACATTGCCCATGTGCGCTACCTGCAAGCCGATGCCTGCGCCACAGGTTTGAGGGATGCGGAATATGACTTGGTCACATCCACCATGCTGTTGCACGAATTACCCACCACGCATCTGGCCGAACTATTTGTGCAAGCCCACCGTTTGCTCGAACCCGGTGGATGGACCGTGCATTTGGATTTTTTACCCCAGGTGCAACCAGGCGCCGATGAGTTCACCCACTTCATTCATGCAGGCCACTCTGTGCGCAACAACGAGCCTTTCATGCAAAGTTTGGCGGCGTTTGATTTGCTGGGCCATTTGCAGTCCCTCGGCTTCACCGAAATCAGCATCACGCCATTTGCTGAAAACGACCAAGCCCTGGCGCCCGCTTATCCCTATTGGCGCTTTCCTTGGACCGTGGTCCAAGCGCGCAAAGCTTTGTGATCAGTTCACCCAAGCGCCGCTAATGCGACAGCTTGGGCAACCAAGTGGCCAGGGGTGGAAAAACAATGATCATGGCGATCAGCAGCAGCACGCAACCGATGAAAGGCATCGCCGCCAAATAAATGTCTTTCATCGTCGTTTCAGGGGGCGCGACACCCTTCATGACAAACAACAGCAGGCCAAATGGCGGTGTGGTGTAGCCAATCTCCAGGGCCAAGAGCATGATCAGGCCAAACCAAGTCAGATCGAATCCCAAGGTCTTGGCCAAGGGGAAAAAGATCGGCGCGGTCAGCAACATCATGGAGAGTTGGTCCATGAAGCAACCCAGAAACAAAATCATGGCCAGCATGATCATCAACATGCCCATGGGCGTGAGCTCAAAGGACAATGCCCAACTCATCAAACCACTGGAAGCCCCCGTGAACGCCAAAATTTGCGCAAAAGTGGCCGAGCCAAAAATGATCAAGAACGACATCACCGTGATGCGCAAAGCCCCTTCCAGCGACTTGACCCAGGCCGACCAGGTCATCTCACCATAACAGGCCGCCAGCACCACCACCGACAAAGCACCCAAGGCCGCAGCCTCCGTCGGCGTGGCCCAACCGGTGAGCATGATCAGCACCGAAAAGGCAATCACCGCCACCATGGGCAGCACATCGACCACGATCAAGCGCAACTTTTCTTGCCGTGACACCGGTTCAGCGGTGTACTGGGGCGCAGCCGTCGGGTCAAAACGTGTCCAGGCCCAAATCAGCACCCCGTACATCAAAGCCAACACAAAGCCAGGGATGATGCCCGCAATCAACAAGTCACCCACATCGGTTTGACCCAAAGTGGCCAGCAGCACCGTCAATGCCGAGGGCGGGATGATCACAGCCAAGCCACCCACCCCCATGATGGGCCCAATCGACAAATACTTGTTGTAGCCACGCTTGGTCATCTCGGGCACCATCAGCGAGCCCAGCAATGCGCAAGCCCCCATGCTCGACCCGGCAGGGCCCGCAAATGCGGTGCCACCGATCAAGGTCACATACGATAAACGCCCGGGCAAATTGCCCAGCAATTTATCGGCCGCATTGAAGCAGCGGGTGGCCAAATTGGTGTGATAGAAAAGCTCACCCATGAGCAAAAACATGGGGATGGGCACCAAGGCAAAAGAGGTCATGGACCCAAAGCCGTTGTTCACGGTTTGGATGATGCCGTTCGCACCACCCATGAACAAAAAAGCCGCCACCAAGTTGCCGGCACAAAACGCCAATGCCACCGGCACACCCACCAGCATGAAAATCAAGGACATGCCAAACAAGGCGGTGGCCGCCCAATACCACTCCAAGTTCATGGCTTGCTCTCGGTTTTTTGCGTCGACAAGGCAGAACTCAAGTCACCAAGGACACTTTCGCCTTTCAGCAGCAGGCGGGTGAATTCAACACCCATCATTAAAAAACCAATGGGAATGAAGATCACCACCATCCAGCGCGGCATGTCCATGGACCGCACATCCACATCGGCCCGCACGTAATTGGTCCAAGTCACCTCAAAACCATACCAAGCGATCAAGCCACACACCATCACACAGCCCACGCCCACGGCAAAAGTCATCCAACGGCGCAAACTTTCATTCACAGACATGAGAAGAATTTCCACATAAACGTGGCCCTTTTCGCGCACCAACCAGGGCGCGCCCAAACACGGCACGATGAGCAAGGCGTATTCGGTGAAGGTGAACAAATGCGCCGAGCTTTGAAACCCGAGGTTGCGCACGATGACATCGATGCAAATGCTGAGCATCATCGCCGCCATCAACAGGCCAGCCAGCCATGCCATGGCATTCACCAGCCATGTGTAGGCGCGGTTCATAAAAGTCCGATCAAGAAAATGAAAAATGCGCCCTTGCAGTGAATAAGGGCGCAGTCAGGGAGTTACTTGGCGGGTGCAAACAAATTCTTGAACTTGCTCACATCATCAGAGGCGCCAATTTTGGCCAAACGCTCGCGCATGCGCTCGTAGCTGGCGTTGCGGGCCTCGTCCGCAAATTTGGCGGCAGCGGCTGCCCCGAGTGAAACTCCTTTCACACCGCGCTTTTCCAACTCAGCAAATTCGCGGTTGCGCAGTTCACGCAAATCTTTCATGGAAGAGACCTCGTGCTCGATCATGACTTTTTGCAGAATTTCTTTGGACTTGTCTGACAAGGAATTCCACTTGCGCACGTTGATGATGACGCCTAAGTCGGTGGTGAAAAAGGGTGGGTCCAAACGGAACTTCAGAAACTTGTCCCAGTTGGCATCCATCAAACCAATTTCGGTCCAACCCGTGGCATCCACCGTGCCGCGCTCGAGTGCGGTGTAGGCCTCGGTCGAAGGCAAGTTGATGATTTGGGCTTTGAGGTAGTTGGTGAAAAACGCGTTGTAGATGGGGTTGCCACGCAACTTCACACCAGCGATGTCCAAATTGCCATTGGCATCAATTTTGGGTTGAGACTTGAACCACATGTGGAAACGAATGCCACTGTCCATCCAGCCCAAATACGTCACACCCATGCGGCGAATGTGGGCTTCATTGAGGGCGGCCAAAGCGCCAGATTTGCGTGCCGTGGGGCCATCCAGGGTGCTGGAGCTGACCGCGTCGCACTCGGGCACGCTACCGGCATAAAACGCACAAGGGGTATAGACCATGTCAACCACACCATCACGCACCGCATTGGGCTGCTCGAACTGGCCAATGGCCTCAGGGCCACCACGCACTTTGATTTCCACAATGCCTTTGCCTGCGGCATTGACTTTGCGCACATATTCCAAAAAGCTTTTGGAGTAGACCCAGGTGGTCGGAAACGCATGGACCGCAGACAAGGTGTCCATGGCCTTGGCGGGCATGGCCCAGGCGGCCACAGAAAGAAGCAAGGCGGGAAGTAGCTTTTTGGTATTCATATGATGAAGTTGATGAGGTTCAAGATGAAAAATGAACAAGTCGCACATCCTAATGATGAACAGGGCGCTTTGCAAGAAAAGTTTGAGGAGGTTTTCCCTTGCCCTGTTGTGCGCCAATGCATCGGCATAATGGGACGAACGCACCGCATTCATTGTCAAAGCCACCATGTCCAGCACCCTCGCCGCAGAACTCCTCAAAAGCCTGGGGCCTTACGGGTTTGTCACAGGGGCTGAAGCCAACATCAAGCACCAGCAAGATTGGAGCGGCCTTCCCCGCACCGTTCCGCTGGGCGTTGTGTATCCGCGCAACACCCAAGAGGTGGCTCAGGTGATTGAGCACTGCCAGCGACACCACATCCCGGTGGTCACCCAGGGTGGCTTGACCGGCTTGGCTGGCGGCGCCCACCCCATTGAAAATGGCTTGGTCTTGTCCACCGAAAAAATGAGCGGTGTCTCCAACGTTGACCCGCTGATGGGCACCCTGACCGCTTGGGCGGGCACCCCGTTGCAAGAGATTCAAAATGCCGCCGAAGCTGCAGGCTTGTACTTCCCCATTGATTTGGGCTCGCGAGGCTCGTGCACGATTGGGGGCAATTTGGCCACCAATGCAGGCGGCAACAAGGTCATTCGCTACGGCATGACACGTGAACATGTGCTGGGCCTGGAATGCGTGCTGCCGGACGGCAGCGTGCTGTCGTCGATGAATCATTTGCTCAAGAACAACACCGGTTATGACTTGAAGCAACTGCTCATTGGCTCAGAAGGCACCCTGGGTGTCATCACCCAAGTGGTGTTGCGCTTGCAAGCCAAGCCCTTGCACCAACAAAGCGCGATGTGCCGGTGCGACAGTTTTGATCAGGTGTTGCACACCCTGCAAAACGCGCGCAAATGTTTGGGCCCGGGGCTGTCCGCATTTGAGGTGATGTGGCCCGAGTTCATTCAGTGCATGACCACGGGCCTGCCCGATTTGCGCTACCCCTTTGCCCAAAAAGAGGGCTTTCACATCTTGATCGAAGAGGGTCATTTTGCAGCCCACCCCCAAGGCGGCGGTTTGCAAAATTGCCTGGCCGAGCTGCTGGAATCTGCGGTGCTGTGCGATGTGGTGATGGCCCAAAGCGAACAAGACAACCAAGATTTGTGGGCCATTCGGGACAGCGTGGCCGAGTACGGCAAAGTCTTGGGGCCCATCATTGGTTTTGACATTGGTTTGCCCACCCCCGCCATGCAGGCCTCCACCCAAGCCATGCTGGCCGCTATCCATGAACAATGGCCCAAGGCCGTGGTGCTGTTTTTTGGCCATGTGGGCGACTGCAACCTGCACGTCGTGGTGCATGTGCCTGGCATGGGAGAAGCACAACCACACCATGCCGTGGAGTCCTTGGTATATGCCTGGGTCGAAAAAGTCCAAGGCTCCGTATCGGCTGAACACGGGGTGGGCTTGATCAAAAAACCTTTTTTGTCCTGCTCGCGTCAATCCGCGGAAATCGCCTTGATGAAAGTCATCAAACAAGCCTTGGACCCCCACCATTTGCTCAATCCCGGAAAAATTTTCGACCTGCCCTCACCAGCTTGAACACCTTCCCTTTGTTTGCCTTGAACCAGAAAACACCATGAGCACCACCCACCAAATTTGGATCCAAGGAGCCACCGATCGTGTGGCCCATTCGCCCTACATCACCCAACTCGAAGCCCATGTCAAACGCATCATCGACCCCGCGTTCAGCCACAGCTTCAACACCACCACGCCGCCGGCCACCACGACACATGCGGTCACCGAATTTCGCATGGCGCGCAACTTCATGAAGAACGCGGTCATCGCCCAACAACAAGGCTACAGCGCCATCGCCATCTCGCACTTTCAAGATGCCGGTTTGGCCGAGGTCAAGTCTTTGGTGGACATCCCCGTCATTGGTTTGGGCGAAACCACGATGATGCACGCTTGCACCTTGGGCCGAAAATTTGGCCTCATCACCATCAACCCCGTCTTTATTCCTTGGCATGAAGACCAGGTGATTCGCTATGGCTTGACCCAGCGCTGCGTGGGCGTGCGGGCGGTCAATTGCAAGGTGAGTGATTTCATGCACGCCTTTGCCACCGAAGAAGGCTATGCCGAGCTAGCCCCCAAATTCCAAAAAGAGGTGGACCATTTGTTGGCCGCTGGTGCCGATGTGATCGTCCCGGCCGGTGGTCTTCCGATGATGATGTTTGGTGGCCAACAAGACCACCGCAAAATTCGCATCCAAACTGAAGGCGCACCCATCATCAATGGCATCACCGTGATGATCAAGGCGGCCGAGATGGCCGTGCGCATGCGTCAGCTGGATGACATCGCGGTGAGTCGGCGCAGCAACTACGCCCATCCGCCCGAGCAGGCCTTGAAAGAATTTTTAGAGCAAGGCTAAAAGGCCATCAACCCTGCGGGAACGGGGTTGATGCCAGGTTTTGTGGGCCCACATCCTGGATGCGGGACAGGCCCAATTGGGACAAAGTCACCCACAGCTCTTCGCGCAAGCCATCCAGCCATTGCTGTAAACCGGCCTCGCCCCCTGCGGCCAGGGCATACAAAACAGGTCGACCCAACATCACCAGATGGGCGCCGCAAGCCAAGGCTTTCACAATGTCCTCACCGGTGCGCACACCACTGTCAAAAACCAGTGGAAAGTTCGGCCCCAGGCGTTGTCGAATTTGGTGCAAGGCACTGATGGCCGATGGCGCGGCATCGAGTTGTCGGCCACCGTGGTTGGAGACATAAATCGCGTCTGCACCCATGCGGGCAATGCGCTCGGCATCGTCGGGGTGCATCACCCCTTTGACGATCAGCCGCCCCCGCCACTGTCCACGCAAGCGCTCCAAAAAAGCCCAATTCGCCCCCGCACGGGAAGCATGGCGATCAAACCCTGCTGTGCCGCCATCAAAGTTGGCCAGCGCAGGCGCCCCCGCCCACAAGGTGGCCATGGACCAACGGGGATGCCATGCAAAGTCGACGAATTGACGCGGCCCCATGCGAAACGGCATCTGAAAACCATTGCGCACATCACGCGGGCGTGGGGCCACTTTGGGCACATCCACCGTCAGCACCAAAGTGTCATAACCGGCTTGGGCCGCCCGCTGGGCCAGCGCCAAACCAGCGTCGGCAGACCCGCTCACATACAGCTGAAACCAGGCTTGACCGCCACTGTCTTTGAACATGCGCTCCAAGTTGGTGGATGCAGCGGTGGACACCCCCAGCGGCAGCCCCATCTGGCGCGCCAAAGACGCCAGCACCTGGTCGGCACCCGGCCAAGCCAAATTGCACATGCCCATGGGCGCGATGCCAAAGGGCATGGCGCAGGGCTTGCCCAAAAAGGCCGTGCCCAAATCGGGCAGTTGCAAATCTGCCAACACCCGGGGGGCTAACTTGACCGAGGCCAAGTCAGCGGCATTCGTCGAAGCCGCCGTTTCTTGCCCGGCAGCGCCATCGATGTAATCAAACACCATTCGCGGCAGACGTTTTTGCGCCATGCGACGGGCTTCAAGGTGATGATTGACAGGGCTGGCCATGGTTCGATGAACTTTGCTTTATCGTTGCTTGACCCGAGTCTATCTGCATAAAAAAAGTGAAATGGGCTTGAGCATTGGCTTCAAGTTCTGATCACCCCATCTGATCAAGCAAAGCCCATCTCGGTGGGCTTTTTTCATGGCTGAGCGCTTTGTGGCGGCGTCGGTTTGGACTTTTCCCGTTCGTTTTGGTATTGGTCGTACGGCGGCAGTATGGGCAGATTGGGGATGTTCGGGTCGGCGTTGATCTTTTGCTGGCTTCTGATGCCCTCGTAGACCGACGCAGGGGTGATGACGCCACAGGCAGCCAAGCAAACGAACACTGCCCCGCAAAAGATGGACTTCATGAACGGCTTCTTTCCTCATTGAATATGCGGATGAACAAGTACCGATTTTCGCAAGTTCATTGCAGTGGGTTTATGTACCGACCGTTATGGTGCTTGACATCCATGACAAGTCGGGAATGTGACTCGTCAATGGCGTTTGATCAAACCATTTAATGCCCATACAAT
>JBEDFU010000176.1:0-2708 GCA_041174965.1 Pseudomonadota bacterium
GATCTTGCCTGCGTGATCCCGAGCCGTGGTTTGAGGCGCTGCCGCCAGCGCTGACTGAACACCCCACCTTTGACCGCCAGTTAATGGCGCAACGGCTGCGAGCCTTTGAGGCCATGCTCGACCAAGTCTTCCCTGCGCATCAGACCCGCGTGTTTCGCCAACTGATCGAGCAAGTCGTGGTGGGCAAGACCGATGTTGCCGTGCGCGTCAGCGCCAAGGGCATTTTTGATCTCATGCTTGAGCT
This sequence comes from Pseudomonadota bacterium, assembly GCA_041174965.1. Lineage (GTDB taxonomy): Bacteria > Pseudomonadota > Gammaproteobacteria > Burkholderiales > Burkholderiaceae_C > Limnohabitans. The sequence continues at coordinate 245 of JBEDFU010000176.1, forward strand.
TCTGGACGAGCGCTATCTGGCAGAGCTTGGCAAGGATCAAAGCGGCCCAGCCACCGAGTGACGCAGAGAGTTTTCATATTTTTTCTTCTCTCTGAGAGTGCGATTGGCGAGGTTGTGATTTGCCCGCCCCTGCCAATGCTGAAATCAAACAACTCGATTCGTCCACCCGTAAGTCGTTGATTTCATTGGCCCCATTGCGCGGTCCTTGCGGACTTCGGCGTGTTGCCGGGGGGCAGCCCCACTGAGAGAAATCGGGCTATCTGAGAGAACCGGACGCGGAACCGGCCCGATGACCTTGAGGGCGAAGTCCGCAAGATTCCGCATTAACACGCAACAAACACCGGGGAACACGCACGATCGGACAAGAAAAAACCCCAACTCAGACGAGTTGGGGTTTTGAGTATGGTGGAGCTGGGGGGATTTGAACCCCCGTCCACAAGCCTTCTTCGAGCAGTTCTACATGTGTAGTCGTCTGATTTGAGTCTTACCCGGTGCACCGCGCAGCGACACGCTGTGCACTTGGCCAGTACCCTTGAGTCTCGTCACGCACCAAGGTACCCGGTGTGCGACCAGCCAATATGGATTACCTTGCAGCCTGGACGTCTGAGGTGTTGCCACCCCAGACCCCCTTGCCCAGCCTATCGGCCAACTGTTGCAAGGCCCGCTGGATTAAGCAGCGAGTGCGAAACGTTCGTCGTTTGCAGTTAGTTTTTTTCTGCGGATTAACGAGGTGACAGAACCTCGACATGCCCTGCCGCGCGTCCGAACCCATGTCGAAACCAGTGCAGCCCCTGAGCTAAGTAGTTTAGTCCAGTTCCAGGATTTTCAATAGCGCCAACGGCGAATGAATATCCGCATGGGCGCCCCAGTCGTTGGCCGGGGTGCCCTGCCCCAGGTAACCATAGTGGGCAGCGACCGTCCACATGCCTGCCGCGTGACCGGCCACGATGTCGCGCTCGTCATCACCCACATACACGCAATGCACCGGATCAACACCCATGCGCTGGGCCGCCTCGAGCAAGGGCGCGGGGTGCGGCTTGGGGTGCGGCGTGGTGTCGCCACAGACCACGGCACCCGCCGTTTCAAACAAGGGCATGCCTTGCACGATGGGGTGGGTGAAGCGCTCCATTTTGTTGGTCACCACGCCCCAGCCGCGCTGGTGGCGCAACAAGGCTTGAACCAACTCGGGCACGCCTTCAAAGGGATGGGTCAGCACGGTGAGGGCCGCTTCGTAGTTGGCAAAAAACTCATCGCGCAAATCGTTGTAGCCAGGGTCCTCGGGGGTGATGCCAAAGGCCAGTTGCAACATGCCGCGCGCACCGGCACCAGCCATGGGCCGGTAATGCACCAAGGGCAACGATGACAACCCACGGTCGGTGCGCATTTTGTCGGCAGCGGCACCCAAGTCGGGGGCGCTGTCGATCAAGGTGCCGTCCAGGTCGAACAGCACCGCTTGAATGGGGCGCGGCGGCTTCATGCGCTGACCGGTGGCTTGCGGCAGGCCACCATGTAGTTGACGCTGGTGTCTGCGTTCAACCAGTAGCGACGGGTCAGCGGGTTGTATTGCAGCCCGCGTTGGCTGTGCCAGTCCAAACCCGCTTGGCGGCAGGCCTGGGCCAATTCACTGGGGCGAATGAATTTGGCAAATTCGTGGGTGCCTTTGGGCAGCAGGTTGAGGATGTACTCGGCCCCCACAATGGCAAACAAAAACGACTTGGGGTTGCGGTTCAAGGTGGAGAAAAACACCCAGCCTCCCGGCTTGACCAAGCTGGCGCAGGCCCGCACCACCGACCCTGGGTCGGGGACGTGCTCGAGCATTTCCATGCAAGTGACAACATCAAATGCGCCCGGTTGCTCAGCCGCCATGTCTTCGGCGCTGATTTCACGGTATTGCACCCCTGGGGTCTGGGCCTCCAAGGCATGGAGTTGCGCCACTTTCAAGGCCTTGGTGGACAAGTCGATGCCGGTGACTTGTGCACCTAGGCGCGCCATGGCGTCCGACAAAATGCCGCCGCCACAGCCCACATCCAGCGCCTTCGCACCAGCCAAAGGGGCCAGCTTGGCGATCCAGTCCAAGCGCAAAGGGTTGATTTGGTGCAGGGGCCGAAATTCGCTCTCGGGGTCCCACCAGCGGTGGGCCAAATCTGAAAATTTCGCCAGTTCGGCGGGGTCGGCATTGATGGTTGTCATTCGATGATTGTCTTAGAAGTGATGGGCCAGCCCACCATGGGCGAAAAAAAACCCCGCCGAGGCGGGGTTGGTTGCCAAACCCGAGGGTTTAACGGTTGGCGCGAGTACCGACCACTTCGATCTCAACGCGGCGGTTCTTGGCGCGACCTTCAGGGGTCTTGTTGTCAGCCACAGGCTGCTTCTCGCCTTTGCCTTCGGTGTAGACGCGGTTTTTCTCGATGCCTTTGGTCACCAAATAGGCCTTGACGGCTTCAGAGCGGCGCACAGACAGTTT
>JBEDFU010000177.1:0-8897 GCA_041174965.1 Pseudomonadota bacterium
GGCATCAGCCGCCATGGCGAGATCATCGACATGGGCGTGGAAGCGCGCATCATCGAAAAATCGGGCGCTTGGTATGCCTACCAGGGTGAAAAGATCGGCCAAGGCCGCGACAACGCCCGTGAGTTTTTGCGCGAAAACCCCGACCTGTCCTACGAAATCGAAAACAAAGTGCGCGAGTCGCTGGGCATTCCCTTGTTGGCGGGTGAGGTCGAGCCGGCCAAATTGCAAGCGGTCAAGTGAGCGCGCCCTTTCAGCTCATCCAAGGTGGGGCGCCAGACAAAGCCCCATCGGTCAAGGCCCGCGCGGTCAGCTTGCTGGCGCAGCGCGAGTACTCGCGCCAAGAGTTGACCGACAAACTCACGGCAGCGCAGGCCAGCCCCGAAGAAGTTGAGCAAGCCTTGGCGCAACTGGCCGCCAAGGGCTTGGTCAACGATGCCAGGGTGGTCGAAACCTTGGTCAACCGGCGCTCGGGCAAGCTGGGTGCCAGCCGTCTGCGCCAAGAGTTGCAAGCCAAAGGCGTCAGCGCAGAGTTGGTGGCCGAAACCATGGCCGGCCTGAAGGGCACCGAGCTGGCGCGCGCCCAGGCGGTGTGGCAAAAGAAGTTTGGCCAACTCGCCGCGACCAGTGCCGAGCGCAACAAGCAGGCGAGGTTTTTGGCCAGTCGGGGTTTTTCGGGTGATGTGGTGCGCCAGGTGGTGGCGGGTTTGTTGGACGACTAAACGCCCAACATCAAGCGCAGGTTTTGCACCGCAGCGCCGCTGGCGCCTTTGCCCAGGTTATCCAGGCGCGCCATCAGCACCACATGGCCGTGGGCTTCATTGGCAAACACCCGCAATTCCATGCGGTTGGTGTCGTTCAAAGCGGTGGCGTCCAACTTCAAATCGTCAGTGGGGGGGAGCACGGCCACGCTCGGGTCGGCGGGGTCGTTGGTTTGCGCGTAATGGGCGGCCAGTGCGTCGTGCAAATCGGCGGCGCTCACCCGCTGGGGCAAGCTGGCCAAATGCAAGGGCAGTTGCACGATCATGCCTTGGCGAAAGTTGCCCACACTGGGCACAAACAGCGGGCGGCAGCTCAGGCCCGTGCAATGCATGATTTCGGGCACGTGTTTGTGCGACAAGCCCAGGGCATAGGCCTCAAACAGGGGGGCTTGGCCGGCTTCGAAGGCCTCGATCATGCTGCGCCCGCCGCCCGAATAGCCGCTGACGCTGGGCAAGCAAAGCGGCATGTCGCGTGGCAACAAGCCAGCGTCAATGAGAGGCCGAATCAGCGCAATCGCGCCGGTGGCGTAGCAGCCCGGGTTGGCCACGCGGCTGGCTTGGCGCACCCGATCGACCTGGCCCGGTGTCAGCTCGGAAAAGCCATACACCCAGTCTGGCTGGGTGCGGTGCGCGGTCGAGGCGTCGATGATGCGCGGTTGATGGCCGGACATGGCGTCGATCATGGCCACCGATTCACGCGCCGCGTCATCGTGCAAACACAGAATGACCGCATCCACCCCCGCCATCAGGGCGCGTTTGGCCGCGGGGTCTTTGCGCTGGGCCGGGTCAATGCTGACCAATTTGACATTGGACAGCGATGCCAAGCGCTCGCGGATGAGCAGCCCGGTGGTTCCGGCTTCGCCGTCAATGAATACTGTCTTCATGAATGGTCAGGGTCAAGGCCGCTTATATCAATGAGAGGGTGAGAGCTGTGTTCAAAAGCCTTTGGGCCCATTGTGTAAGCCAGCCAAAAGCTTGAGGTGGAGGTGCATGATACATTTCTGGGCGTTGAAAGATCCGTGCGCTGCGCCCAGGAGCCCTGTCTTTTGCGCTGCCCTCATACCTTGTAAGTCCCCAGAGAGATCCCATGAAGATTCACGAATACCAAGGCAAAGAAATTCTGCGCCAGTTTGGCGTGCCCGTGCCCCGCGGGCATGCGGCTTTCACGGTCCAAGAAGCGGTCGAAGCCGCGCAAAAACTCGGCGGCCCCGTGTGGGTGGTGAAAGCCCAAATCCACGCCGGTGGTCGCGGCAAGGGCGGCGGCGTGAAAGTGGCGAAAAGCATTGACGACGTCAAGCGCTTGGCCAGCGAGATTTTGGGCATGCAGCTCAAAACCCACCAAACCGGCCCTGAAGGCCAAAAAGTGCGCCGCCTCTATATTGAAGACGGCGCAGACATTCAAAAAGAATATTACGTGTCGGTGGTCACCGACCGCGCCACGCAAAAGATCGCGTTCATCGCGTCCAGCGAAGGCGGCATGGACATCGAGGAAGTGGCACACAGCACGCCCGAGAAAATCATCACCGAGTTCATCGACCCACTTACCGGCCTATCTGACGCACAAGCCACAAAAATCGCCAACGCGATTGGCCTGCCCGCCGACTCCACCGCCCAAGCCGTGGATGTGTTCCAAAAGCTCTACCAGTGCTACATGGACACCGACGCTTCGCTGGTGGAAATCAACCCCCTGAACCGCGACAGCAAAGGCGGCATCATCGCTTTGGACGCCAAGTTCAACTTTGACGCCAACGCCTTGTTCCGCCACCCCGAAATCGTTGCTTACCGCGACTTGGACGAAGAAGACCCCGCTGAAGTGGAAGCCTCCAAGTTTGACTTGGCCTACATCTCCTTGGACGGCAATATCGGATGCTTGGTCAACGGTGCCGGTTTGGCCATGGCGACGATGGACACCATCAAGCTGTTTGGCGCTGAACCCGCCAACTTTTTGGATGTGGGCGGCGGCGCCACCCCCGAGAAGGTCACCGAAGCCTTCAAGATCATGCTGAAAAACCCCAAGGTCAAGGCCATTTTGGTCAACATCTTTGGCGGCATCATGAAGTGCGACACCATCGCCCACGGCGTGATCACCGCGTGCAAAGCGGTCAACCTGTCCGTGCCACTGGTGGTGCGCATGAAGGGCACCAACGAAGACCTGGGCAAGAAGATGCTGGCCGAGTCGGGCCTTCCCATCATCAGCGCCGACACCATGGCCGAGGCCGCACAAAAAGTCGTTGCCGCATTGAAAGCTTGAATCATGTCCATCTACATCAATAAAGACACCAAGGTCATCACCCAAGGCATCACCGGCAAAACCGGTCAGTTCCACACCGAAAAGTGCCAGGAATACGCCAACGGCAAAAACTGTTTCGTCGCGGGTGTGAACCCCAAGAAGGCCGGCGAGTCCATCTTCAACATCCCCATCTACGCCTCAGTCAAAGAGGCGGCCAAGCAAACCGGCGCGACGGTCTCCGTGATTTATGTGCCGCCTGCCGGTGCCGCCGAAGCGATTTGGGAAGCGGTGGAAGCCGATCTGGATTTGGCGATTTGCATCACCGAAGGCATTCCTGTGCGCGACATGCTGATGGTGCGCAACAAAATGAAGGCCAAAGAAGCGGCGGGTGGCAAACGCACCTTGCTGCTCGGCCCCAACTGCCCGGGCCTCATCACCCCGGACGAAATCAAGATCGGCATCATGCCCGGCCACATCCACCGCAAAGGCCGCATTGGTGTGGTCTCACGCTCTGGCACGCTCACCTATGAAGCGGTGGCGCAGCTCACCGAAATCGGTTTGGGCCAGTCCAGCGCGGTGGGCATTGGTGGCGACCCGATCAACGGCTTGAAGCACATCGACGTGATGCGTGCCTTCAACGACGACCCCGATACCGACGCGGTCATCATGATTGGCGAAATCGGCGGACCCGACGAAGCCGAAGCGGCTCGCTGGTGCAAAGCCAACATGAAAAAACCCATCGTTGGCTTCATCGCTGGTGTGACCGCCCCTGCGGGCAAGCGCATGGGCCACGCCGGTGCCTTGATCAGCGGCGGCGCTGACACGGCCGAAGCCAAGTTGGCGGTGATGGAAGAGTGCGGATTCAAAATCACCCGCAACCCTTCTGAGATGGGTAAATTGCTCAAGGCCATGATTTAAGCCTTCAAGCATTCGAAAAAGCACCAACGGCCTTGCACCTGCAAGGCCGTTACACTTTGCGCACCTGATGGGTTGCCACTGGCGGCCCCATAAAAAACACACTACACAGGAATTGCCATGGAAATGCTGCAAACGGCCGAGTTTTGGATCGGCCTTCTCAAGATCATTTGGATCAACATCATCTTGTCGGGCGACAACGCCGTGGTCATTGCCCTGGCCGCCCGAAGTCTTCCCCCCCACCAGCAAAAGCAAGCCATCATGTTTGGCTCAGGTGCCGCCGTGGTGCTGCGCATCATTTTGACGGTGGTGGCGGCATGGTTGCTGGAGCTCAAAGGCCTGCAAATCATTGGCGGCTTGTTGCTGCTGTGGATTGGTGCGCAACTGTTGGGTGAGCAAGAAGAAGACGAGGGTGAGGCCAAAGAGTACGGCAGCCTCATGGCGGCTGTGCGCACCATTTTGATCGCCGACTTGGTGATGAGCTTGGACAACGTGATCGCCGTGGCCGCCGCTGCCAAGGGCTCCACAACCTTGTTGATTTTGGGCTTGGCGATCAGCATCCCCATGGTGATTTTTGGCAGCACCTTGATGATCAAGATGATGGAGCGCTTTCCGATTATTGTGGTGTTTGGCGCATGTTTGATCGGCTGGGTCGGTGGTGAAACCATCGTCAGCGATGTGCTGCTGCGCGACACCGTGCAAGCCGCCCCGTGGCTGCATTACGCCGGCGCGGTGGTCGGTGCCCTGGCGGTGTACTTGATTGGCAAGTACATGCAGAAAAAATCTGCCGCCGCGCACAACCCAGACCCCGAATAAAGGCAGCGCCGCACGGCGCTTGCCTTTTTGAGATGCCTGCCTAGAATCGTTTTTCTCAAAACGATATCAGGGAGACGTCATGCAAGCATCACAAGCCCAAAAGGGCTTCACCTTGATCGAGCTGATGGTGGTGATTGCCATCATCGGCATCTTGGCGGCATTTGCCCTGCCCGCTTATCTGGACTATGCCGTGCGCGCCCGTGTTGGCGAGGGCTTGTCCCTGGCAGCGTCGGTCAAAAACAACGTGGTCGAGCACCTCAACAGCGGCAACCCCAACGCCAGTGCCACGGGCTATGCCAGCGGCTTCAGCGCACCGGCTGCCACGGCCAATGTGGCCAGTCTCTCTGTGGACGCCAAAACCGGGGTGATCACGGTCAAAACCACCGCCGCAGCGGGCAATGGCTCATTTCATTTGCTGCCCTATTTGGGCACCTGGGCCGCGCCCACCGCCTTGCCCGATGGCACCACGGCATTCACACCACCCAGCCAGGGCGTGGTGGCATGGCGCTGTGTGGGTGAAGGCGTGGCCTTGCCCGCCACCTTGAGCGTTCCTGCGGGCACTTTGTTGCCGGCCAAACAACTGCCTGGAGAATGCCGTTGAGGGTGGTGTTGACCGCACTGTCTCGGCACGGTGCGCGCTGATCGGTGCGCGTAAACGCATGGATCAGCTCAGGAGGCCCAAGCCACGGCGCTTGAGCCGCTGAGGCCTTAAGCCCTCAACCGGGTTTGCGGGCCCAGAACAAGGTCCAGGGAAAGCGCCAATAAGGCCAGTTGGGGCCGGTGCAGCCTTCGGTTTCTGCAAACGGCTCGATGGTGCAGCCCGCAAAGCCGGCTTGCGCAAATGCTGCGCCCATGTCCATGCGGTTGAAGGCCGGCAAAAAGCCTTCGTTGTTGCGCACCGAGTGACCTTCGAGCAAAAACCGCAACCAAGGCTCGTGGGCGCGAAAGTCCAGGTGCACCACCAGGCCGCCGGGTTTGAGCAAGCGGTAAGACTCGTTCAACACCTGTTGGATCTCGTCCACCGGCAGCTCGTGCAGCAATTGTGTGGAGGTGACCAAATCAAAAGCGGCATCGGCATAGGGCGTGTGGGCGGCGTCGGCTTGCTCAAAGCGGATGTTGTTCAAGCCTTCTTCTTGGGCGGTGCGGGCGGCCAAGCGCAAGCAAGGCGCGGAGACATCGATGCCCATCACCGTTGCTGATGCAAAGTGCCGCGCCAAGGGAAAGCCGCATTTGCCAAAGCCGCAACCCATGTTCAACACATGCTGAAAGTCGCCATGGTTTTTCAGCCAAGCCGCAAAGCGCTCGTGGGCTTCAAAGCGGCGGGTATTGGGGTGGATGGAGGTGGCGCTGGCTTGGTACATCAGGCCATCAAAGTCTGCACCCACCAAGTTGCCCGGGTGTTGGTGGATGTCAATGGCGCTGTAGTAATCGGGCACGGGCAGCTCGGGGTGGAGCTTCAAAGATTCGCTGTCGCTGGCCGGGTGCAGTTGTGCCGCCACCCAGTCTGGGCGTTGTGCCAGCGCGGTGGCCAAGCCCCAGCGCGGGTCGGAGTACTTCATGCGTTGGTAATGGCGCTCGATGAAGCAAAACCAGTGGTAGAGCGGCAGCGCTGACACCTGAGCCCCAGCTTCTTCAGGGGTGCGGATGTCCTGCCCTTGGGCCGCCGTTTGGTAGTGACCATGCAAGGCCGGGTAGAGCTGATTGGCCCATTGCTGGCGCAAGCTGCCAATGAACTCTTGAAAGGCAGTGGTGGGGCGGTCAAAGCGGCTCATGCGCCATGCCCCGGTGTGGGTGGCACCAGCGGGTGGCCACGCCCCGAGGTGGACTTGGCCCGCCCGTCCATCACTTCAAACAAATGCGCCACAAACGCATCGCGCTCATGCTGCAGCACTTTGGCTTGATCGGGCGTGGGCGTGAATTGGTCCAGTTGGTCGGCGCCCACAATGCCACGCTCGGCCAGCACAAACTCCATGCACTTCACCCGGTCGCGCAACACATGCAGTTCAGAGGCCATCACCATCAGCATTTGTGCCAAGCGGTCGGTGCTGGGGTCCTCGAACAGCTGTAACTCGGGCTCGTCGCGCTTGGCGGTTTTGCTGGGCAGGGTGGCGTTCATGGCGTCGCTTCAGGGAATGGCCACCGTGCCCGCAGGCAGGGCAGACACATGGTCGGCAATTTCGCCCGGGGTGGTGAACCACACGCGTGAGCGCTGAGCCGCCATGTGCTCCAAAATCAGTTTCAGCTGGTGGGCGCGGTGCGGTTGACCCATCAAGAAGGTGTGCAGCGACACGCCACACACCAGCGGCCAGCCGTTGCGCTCGCCGTCAGCGAGTTGTTGGTTGAAGCCATCGGTGATCATGGTGGTGAACTCACCATCGCTGGCGCCCCGGTTGATGAAGGCCGGGATGTCGTTGAGCTCCATGGACGGGTAGGGCACGCTCATGATGGGCCCCCGATCGGTGCGGAACCACTGGGGCTGTTCGTCAAAGAACCAGTCCATTTGGTAGGTGTAGCCGGTCTCGAGCAACAGCTCGGGCGTTTTGGCGCTTTGCGAAATGAACGGGCCCAACCAGCCCTTGGGGGCCTTGCCTTCTTCTTGGATGAAGCGATCGCGCACCTCTTGCAACATGGCGCGCTCAGTGGCTTCGTCCATGTCGATTTGGCGCTCAGAGTTGGTGCGCCCATGGCCGACAAACTCGTCGCCGCGCTCGCGAAACGGCACCAACACCTCGGGGCAAATGTCGTACACGCTGGTGTTGGTCAGGATGGCCAGCGGAATTTGGTAGCGGTTGAACAGCTCCAAAATGCGCCAAATGCCCACGCGATTGCCGTAGTCGCGGTAGGCAAAGCCCCGGTGAAAGGGTGCTGCCGGCAGCGAGGTGAAGTCGGGGCCCGGGTTGCGGCCAAATTCAAAAGCCTCAACGTTCAGCGCAAAGTAAACCGCCAGCTTGGCGCCATTGGGCCAGCTGTAGGTGGGGCGCTTGGGCAGTTGTGAAAACGGATAGCGGTCGAACTTGTTGTCAAATTTTTTCATGATGAAGCCTTGGGCAAAGAACGGATGTATTGCATCACCTCGGCCACGGGTTTGACCTCGGCATATTTGGCCGCCATGTCAAACAAGTTGACGGCATGGCTGGTGGCACTGCGATCGTAAACGCACTCGATGGGCACGGTGCATTTGAAGTTGTAGGCAAAGGCATCGACCACGCTGCCGCGCACGCAGCCGCTGGTGGTGCAACCGGTGACCACCAAGCTGTCGACTTGCAGATCGATCAAATAGCTGGCCAAGGGCGTGCCAAAAAAAGCACTCGGGTGTTTCTTGGGCAGCAGCACATCATGCGGCAGCGGTGCGACCTCGGGCACAAACTGGTAGCCATGTGCGGCCACGCCCATCAAGGCGGGCACTTTTTCGGCCAATCGGCCCACGTCGAAATTTTCTTTCGGTGCCACATAGGGGTAGAGCACCGGCAGGTTTTTTTCACGGAACAGGGCCAGCAGCGGGGCGATGTGGTCCACCGCATTCCAACCCACCTCGCCGCAAGAGGTTTTGAACTCTTTGATCGACTCCCAAAACGGCTGGCGCTGGGTGCCCACGGTGCGGTATTGCACATCGATGATGAGCAAGGCCGGGCGTTTGCCTTGGGCTTGAGGGCGACCAAAACCAGCGGCTTCGTAGGCGGCGATTTCATCGGCAGAAACTATCCCTTCCCAGGGCATGGCCATCGTTCACTCCTCAAAAAAACATGATTCACCACAGTGGCGCGACAGGGACTGGAGCTTATCACCCAGGAAGGGGGCTCAGGGCAGAAACGCCGGTGTCAACCAGCGCAGGCCCATGCTGATCCATTGCTGATCGCTGGCGCTGCCGACCACATTGCCGTAAGTGGTGTCAATTTGCACCCGTTGGGGTTTGACCCAAAAGCGCAAACCCACTTGGTATTGGCTGGGTGTGGTGGACTCGGCATACACCTCGGAGATGGCGACCAAGCTTGGGCTCAAAGGCCACTCACCCCCCACGCCCCAGGTGGGGCGTGAACTGCCGTCGCGGCTGTGCGCCACCCACCCCAGGTTGAGGTGCACAAAGCGGTCTTGGCCCAAAGCGCGGGTGATGGGGGCGTTGAAGTACACATCGCGCTGGGTCGCGTTGAAGTCGCTGGTGGGCTGGGTGTTGATGAAGC
>JBEDFU010000178.1:0-4595 GCA_041174965.1 Pseudomonadota bacterium
GCCAGGCCTTGCGGGGTGTGGCCCATGCGGCCATCGACCTGAGCGACGGTTTGCTCGGCGACTTGGACCACATTTTGAATGCATCGGGTGTGGGCGCGGACATCGACACCCGATGGCTGCGCCATGCCAGCGATGGCGACACCGCTTGGCCCGCCCATTGCCCCGACCTGGCCGCCCTGCCCTGGGTGCAAGCCCTGGCCTGTGGCTTGACCGGTGGCGATGACTACGAATTGCTGTTCACCGCCGCGCCCGAACATCGCGCGGCCGTGTGGGCCGCCGCCCAAGCCAGCGCCACACCCGTCAGCCGCGTGGGCCGCGTCACCCCCGCTGGGTTGCGCGTGCTCGACCCCCATGGCCAAGCCATCGATGTGAGCCGCCTCACCAGTTTTGACCACTTTGCCTGAATGAACATCGCCATCGACCGCCAATTCATGAAGCGCCACCCCGCGCATGTCATTGCCCTGGGGTTTGGCGCCGGGCTCAGCCTGTGGGCCCCTGGCACGGTGGGCACCCTGTGGGCATGGGCCAGCTTTTCCGTTTTGCATTTGTACTTTGATGCCGTCCAGTTGGCCTGGTTGATTGGCCTGAGCCTGCCCCTGGGTTGGTGGGCCTGCACCGTCACCGCGCGCAACTTGGGCGTGAGCGACCCGGGCCACATCGTGTGGGACGAAATCGTCGCCTTTTGGTTGGTGCTGTGGTTGCTGCTGCCAGCGGGTTTTTGGGCCCAGTTTTGGGCCTTTGTGCTGTTTCGTTTTTTTGATGCGGCCAAACCTGGGCCGGTGGGCTGGGCCGACAAGTCGTTCAAAGGCTTTGGTTGGCGTGGCGGCTTTGGCATCATGTTTGACGACTTGGTGGCCGCTTTTTGCACCCTGTTGGTGATCGCTTTATGGAGGACCGTCACATGAGTTCACACCCCACCGATGACACCCCGGCCTTGGTCGAGCAACTGGCCCAGGCCCTGTTGCAACGCGGTTGGAGCCTGGCCACCGCCGAGAGTTGCACCGGCGGCCTGATCTCTGCGGCCTGCACCGAATTGGCTGGGTCTAGCCAATGGTTCGAGCGGGGGTTTGTCACTTACTCCAACGACGCCAAGCATGAATCGCTCGGCGTGGACGCGGCCCTGATTGCCCGTGTCGGCGCGGTCAGCGAGCCGGTGGCCCAGGCCATGACCTTGGGTGCCTTGCGCCATTCCAAAGCGCAGGTCAGCCTGGCGGTGACCGGTGTGGCTGGCCCCACCGGGGGCAGCGCCTCACGCCCCGTGGGCACGGTGTGCTTTGCCTGGGCCTTGCCCAGCGACAGCGGCCCCACCCTGGGGGCCGACACCGCGTGGGTCAAAACCGAGCGCCAACACTTTGACGGCGACCGCGCCCAAGTGCGCCGCGCCACCGTGCAACACGCTTTGCGCAATTTGTTGCTTTGGTTGGGACAAAAACCACCCGCCAAGGCTTGAACGTTTTTCCATCAGTCATCGGACGATTTGACAAACGACAGGCCTATCACAGACCCATTCATTTGCAAAAGGGGTAAACATGAACCTCACCAACCGTGACCAGCTGCGCCAACTGTATGGAGCCGCCAGCGAACGTGCCACGCTGAAAGAGATGCGGTCATTGGATCGACATGCCCAGCAGTTCATCGCCCTGTCCCCCTTTGTGGTGCTGGCCAGCTCAAACGCGTCGGGCCAAATGGACGCATCCCCTCGCGGGGGCGACCCAGGTTTTGTGAAGGTCATCGATAACCAGACCTTGTTGATCCCAGATGCACCGGGCAACAACCGTCTGGACACGCTGGAGAACATCATCGACACAAGCCAACTGGGCTTGCTCTTCATGCTGCCAGGCTTTGACGAAACCCTGCGCATCAATGGCCAAGCATCCCTGTCGACCGACCCAACTGAGCGCCAACTTTGCACCGATGCGCGACGCACACCCGCGCTGGTCATTCGGGTCAAGGTGCAGGCTGTGTATTTGCATTGCGCCAAGGCCTTCATGCGGGCCCAGCTGTGGAACCCCTCCAATCACGCCCCACGTCACCTCATGCCCAGCATGGGTGAGATGCTGCGCGATCAAATACAAGCCACGCAAGGCCATGCCGTTGAAGCCGAAACCCAAGAGAACATGATGGCGCGTTACCGCCAATCACTGTGAATACACTTTGCGCTGCAGCGTGATCATGGCTCGTCTTCAAAGCCAAATAAAGCGCTGCCAACAAACAAGGGACTGAACATGACTTGGTTTGAAGGCTTCACCCGCCACACCACCGAGGTCAACGGGCAAACGGTGTGCTACCGCTCGGGCGGGAAGTTGGGCGCACCCGTGTTGGTGCTGTTGCACGGCTTTCCACAAACCCATGTGATGTGGCACCGGGTGGCGCAAGCACTGAAGCACCACTTCTTCATGGTGATGCCCGACTTGCGCGGCTATGGCGACTCTTCACACCACCTGGGCGGGCCTGACCACAGCCACCACAGCAAGCGGGCCATGGCCAGCGATGTGGTGGGCTTGCTGGATGCGCTGGGCGTGAACGCCTTTCACCTCAGCGGCCACGACCGGGGTGGCCGGGTCGCTTACCGCTTGGCGCTGGACCACCCCGATCGGGTGCTGCGCCTGAGCGTGCTCGACATCGCGCCCACCCTGGACATGTACAACGCCACCGACATGGCCTTTGCACAGGCCTATTACCACTGGTTTCATTTGACCCAAGCCGCGCCCTTGCCCGAGACCATGATCGCGGGCAACCCGCTCGCCTATCTGCACGCCAAGCTGGGCGGCTGGGGCAGCGCGGGCCTGGGCCACATCGAGCCTGAGGCGCTGGCCGAATATGAACGCTGCTTCACCGACCCCACACTCGCGGCCAATGGCTTGCCCGCCGCGATCCACACCGCCTGCGAAGACTACCGGGCCGGTGCCAGCATCGACTTGGAACACGAGCGCGCCAACCGAGCGCAAGGGGACAAAGTGGTGTGCCCCTTGCATGTGCTGTGGGGCGCGCAAGGCGTGGTGCAGCGCCTGTTTGACCCCATGGCCTTGTGGCAAGCCCAGTGCAGCGGCCCCTTGAGTGGCCGTGCCATGGCCTGCGGTCACTTCATCCCCGAGGCCTTGCCCACCGAGACCGCCGCTGAGTTATTGGCCTTTCACGGCTGAACCCCTTTGCGGGTGAGCGGGGCGCGCCCACACCCAAGTGGCGGCTTACTCGGGCTTGATGTTGGCGTCTTTGATGACTTTGCCCCAGCGCTCGTGTTCGCGCCGGATGTAGCTGGCAAATTCGGCCGGTGAGGCGCTCGGGTGCAAGGTGGCGCCAATGTTCGTGAAGCGCTCGATCACCTCGGGGTTTTGCAAGCCCTTGACCAATGCAGCGTGCATTCTTTGCACCAATGCAGGCGGAGTGCCCGCCGGTGCGCCAAAGCCAAACCACGGTTGCACCACCAAAGCCGGGTAACCCGCCTCGGCCGCAGAGGGCACGTCGGGCAATTGCGGCGAGCGCTTGGCCGAAAACACCGCCATGGCCTTGACCTTGCCGGCCTTGATTTGTGGCAAGGCCACCACCAACGAGCTTTGAAAGTCCAATTGGGTGGAGCCCCCGATCAGGTCTTGGATTTGCTGGGTCGCGCCTTTGTAGGGCACATGCAGCAAAGGGATGCCGGCTTGGGCTTGCAGCAACTCGGCAGCCAGGTGCGGCACCGTGGCCACGCCCGGCGTGCCATACGCCAACTTGGCCCCGGCCTTGGCGGCCTTGATCATCTCGGCCAAGCTGTTGAACGGGGCATCTTTGTTGGCGATGAGCACCGGCGTCATCGACACAAAGTTGGTGATGGGCGCAAAGTCTTTGAAGGCATCAAAACCCGGCTCGCCCACATGCGGCGCGATGGCCGCCGTGATGGCCAACAAGCCAATGGTGTAGCCGTCAGGCGGCGCTTTGGCCAAGGCGACCAAACCCGTGACGCCGTTGCCACCGGGGCGGTTTTCCACCACCACGCTTTGCTTGAGTTCGTCGCGCAAGATGTTGGCCGCCTCGCGCCCGACCAAATCGGTCGGGCCGCCGGCCGGAAACGGCACGATCAACCGAATCGGCTTGCTCGGCCACTCTTGGGCCCACACCGGCGCTTGAATACACCACAAACCCACACACAACCAAAACAAACGACGCATCATGTTGAACCCCTGAAAGAACCGACCACCGCATTTCTGCGGGAGGGCAGTCAATGAAAGATACCCCCAGTATGCCTGTGTGCCTAGAGGGTGCCAGCCAGCAACTCAAACGGAGCGATGGAACAGCGCCTGCAAACGCGCTGGTGCGTACAGCACATGAGACTGGCACACCAAGTGCTGGGCATTGAAGACGCAAAACTCGGTCACGGGCCCCAACGGCCCCTCGTACGCCAGGACCAGGCTGTTCACACCGGTGTGCACATGGGTCAGCGCAAACTGCCATTCGCCCGGGCGTTGCAAGGCCTTGTGCCAATAAGCCGCCATCGCCGGCTTGCCCAACAACACCCCTTGGGTGCTGGGGTCCAACCACTGCGCCAGGGGGGTATGCAACACACAATCATCGGCATAGTGCGCCAAGATGGCGGGCAAGTCACGCGCATTCCAAGC
>JBEDFU010000179.1:0-3288 GCA_041174965.1 Pseudomonadota bacterium
CCAAGCACCGCGCCAAATAGCGCCCTGTGTGGCTGTTCGGGTTGGCCGCCACGTCTTCGGGCGTGCCTTGGGCCACCACTTGTCCACCGCCATCGCCGCCTTCGGGGCCCATGTCGATGAGCCAGTCGGCGGTTTTGATCACATCCAGGTTGTGCTCGATGATGATGATGGTGTTGCCCGCATCGCGCAGTTGGTGCAGCACCTTGAGCAGCAGGGCGATGTCGGCAAAGTGCAGGCCGGTGGTGGGCTCGTCCAAGATGTACAGCGTGCGCCCGGTGTCGCGGCGTGACAACTCGAGCGCAAGTTTGACCCGCTGCGCCTCGCCGCCGGAGAGGGTGGTGGCCGATTGGCCCAGCTTCAGGTAGGACAAGCCCACGTCCATCAGGGTTTGCAGTTTGCGGGTGAGGTTGGGCACCGCACTGAAGAACGCCAAGGCGTCTTCCACGGTGAGGCCCAGGATGTGGGCGATGTTTTTGCCCTTGTACTGCACTTGCAGGGTTTCGCGGTTGTAGCGCTCACCGTGGCACACATCGCAGGGCACATACACATCGGGCAAAAAGTGCATTTCCACCTTGACCACGCCGTCGCCTTGGCAGGCTTCGCAGCGGCCACCGCCTTGGGCGGCGGCGACGTTGAAAGAAAACCGCCCAGGCCCGTAACCGCGCTCGCGCGCCATCGGCACCTCGGCCATCAGAACGCGAATGGTGGTGAACAAGCCGGTGTAGCTGGCGGGGTAGGAGCGCGGAGTGAGGCCAATCGGGGACTGGTCTACATTGATGACCTTGTCGAAAAAATCCAAGCCCGTGATGTCGTCGTGCGCTGCGGCTTCGGCGTGGGCGCGGTGGATGCTGCGTGCCGCAGCGGTGTACAAGGTGTCGTTGATCAGGGTGGACTTGCCCGAACCCGACACACCGGTGACGCAAGTGAGCAAGCCCACCGGGATGTCCACCGACACCTGTTGCAAATTGTTGGCGCGCGCCCCGTGCACGCCCAGCACAGGTGTGGGCTCGGGGGCGGGTGCGTCGATGCGGCCACTGAAGGCGTTGGGGGCGCGCTGTTCGCGCACAAACGCTCGGCGTTGGCGGGGGACTTCGATGCGCAGGCTGCGTGACAGGTAGCGCCCGGTCAGCGAGTGCGGGTTGGCCTCGATTTGCGCGGGTGTGCCCTGGGCGGTGACGCGCCCGCCGTGCACGCCGGCGCCGGGCCCCATGTCGATGCAATGGTCGGCGGCGCGGATCATGTCCTCGTCGTGCTCGACCACCAGCACGCTGTTGCCCAGGTCGCGCAGGTGTTTCAAGGTGGCGATCAGGCGGTCGTTGTCGCGCTGGTGCAAGCCGATGCTGGGCTCGTCGAGCACATACATCACGCCAGTCAGGCCCGAGCCGATTTGCGAGGCCAAGCGGATGCGTTGCGATTCGCCACCCGACAAGGTGTCGGCGCTGCGCGACAGGCTCAGGTAGGTCAGGCCCACGTCGTTGAGAAAGCGCAAGCGCGAGCTGATTTCGTTGACCACCTTGGCGGCGATGTCGGCTTTGTTGCCTTGCAGGTGCAGGCCTTCAAAGTAGCGCAAGCTTTCGCGCAAGGTCATGTGCCCCAAGGCGTGGATGCTTTGCGCGCCCGGGCCCGTGCCCATCAACACATGGCGCGCTTCGCGGCGCAAGCGCGTGCCAGCGCAGTCGGTACAGGGCTGGGTGGCGCGAAAGCGCGCCAACTCTTCGCGCACCACCACCGAGTCGGTTTCGCGGTAACGCCGCACCATGTTCGGGATGATGCCCTCAAACGGATGGCGCTTGCTGACCTTGCGCGCCGCGCCGCTGGCGCTGTCCACCGTGTGGGTGAACTTGATGACCTCTTCGCCAGAGCCCCACAACAGCGCTTGGCGCACCGCCTCGGGCAGCGACTCAAAGGGCGCCTCGACATCAAAGCCATAGTGCTTGGCCAGGCTTTGCAGCAGGGAAAAGCAGTGGTTGTTGCGCCGGTCCCAGCCTTTGATGGCACCACTGGCCAGGCTGAGCGTGGGGAAGGCCACCACCCGGTTCGGGTCGAAGTGTTCTTGCGTGCCCAGGCCGTCGCAGCTGGGGCAGGCGCCTTGGGGGGAGTTGAACGAGAACAAACGCGGCTCCAACTCACCCAGGGCAAATTCGCACTGGGGGCAGGCAAAGCTGGCGTTGAAGTGGTGCAGCTGCGCGCTGTCCATCTCCAGCGCGATGGCGCGCCCTTGGGCCAAGCGCAGGGCGGCTTCAAAGCTCTCGGCCAAGCGTTGGCGCGCGTCTTCGCGCACCCGCAGGCGGTCGATCACCACGTCGATGTCGTGCTTTTCGTTTTTCACCAGGGTGGGCAAGTCGTTGTACTCGTACACCGTGGCACCGATGCGAAAGCGCACATAGCCGCGCGCTTGCATGTCGGCAAACAGCTCGGTGAATTCACCTTTGCGCTCGCGCGCCACCGGGGCCAGGATCATCACCCGGGTTTCGGCGGGCAGGCCCATCACCGTGTCGACCATTTGGGCCACGCTTTGGGCTTGCAGCGGTTGGCCGTGGTCAGGGCAGTGCGGGGTGCCCGCGCGGGCGAACAGCAGGCGCAGGTAGTCGTGGATTTCGGTCACCGTGCCCACGGTGGAGCGTGGGTTGTGGCTGGTGGCTTTTTGCTCAATGGCTATGGCGGGCGATAAGCCCTCGATCACGTCCACGTCGGGTTTGTCCATGAGTTGCAAAAACTGCCGCGCATAGGCCGACAGGCTTTCCACATAACGGCGCTGGCCCTCGGCATACAAGGTGTCAAAGGCCAGGCTGGACTTGCCCGAGCCCGACAAGCCGGTGATCACCACCAATTGATTGCGCGGGATATCGAGGTCGATGTTTTTCAGGTTGTGCGTGCGTGCCCCTCGGATGCTCAGCCGCTGCGCGCTCAAAACCTGGGCTAAATTCGGACCATCGGAAGGTGCGTTCACTGGGGGGCTCTCAAAAGGACAACCCTCGATCATAGTCAAGCCCATCTGGGGGCGGGCATGGGACACAATAAGCACCCTGGTTCCCATGCCCCCACCGTGACCGATTCCATCCCCACACCCGACACCGCGTCCCGCATGACAGCGCTGGAGCGGCGGGCCAGTTTTTCCCTGGCCACGGTTTATGCCATGCGCATGCTGGGCCTGTTCATGGTGTTGCCGGTATTTGCCCTGGAGGCGCGGCGCTACCCGGGCGGTGAGGACGCTGCCGCCATGGGGCTGGCCCTGGGCGTGTATGGCCTGGTGCAAGCGGTGTTGCAAATCCCCTTTGGCCTGGCCGC
>JBEDFU010000180.1:0-18494 GCA_041174965.1 Pseudomonadota bacterium
CGCCCGCCAGCAAAGCAGCCGCCCCGACCCGTCCCGCTCCTGTGCCAGCGCCCGCCAAACCACTCCCCGCTGTGGGCAAGCAGTCGCCACGTGCGGCCAAAGCCGCCTCCATGGTGCCACCCCCTCCCGCTGCGGTTGTGCCTTCGACCGCAGCCAAATCCAGTTATTCGCCCATCGTCACCCCCACCCATATTCCTGCTGCACCCGTGAACACACACAAAGACCCCAAGTTGGCCAACCACTGGAAGACCCAGCCGCTGGAGAGCCTGACCGATGCCGATGTCATGGCCATGCCCGATGACGAATACATGAACAGCGTGCAGCTGGCTTTCTTTCGCCGCAAGCTGGTTCAGCTCAAGCAAGACATCCTCAACAACGCTGGCGAAACCACCGAGCACCTGCGCGAAGACACCACTGTGGTGCCGGACCCTGCCGATCGCGCCACCATCGAGGAGGAGCATGCCCTCGAGCTGCGCACCCGTGACCGCGAGCGCAAATTGCTCAAGAAAATCGAGCAATCGATTGGCCGCATCGACAGCGATGATTACGGCTACTGCGACGAAACCGGCGAACCCATCGGCGTGGGCCGTTTGTTGGCGCGCCCCACCGCCACCTTGTCGCTGGAAGCCCAGCAGCGGCGCGAACTCAAGCAAAAAATGTTTGGCGATTGAGTCCCCCAGCGGTTGGCCCCTGCGGCGCCCACACCACAACAGGCCTGCGGGCCTGTTTTTTTTGCGCCGAAAAAATCTTAACAATCGACATTTGAAGGCGTTTCTAAGTTCCTAATTTAAAACAACTTTTTTCCTTTGATGATGTCTGCGAAGTGCGCTCTAAGTCATTGATTTCATTGAAAAAAACACAAATGTGTTGGCGATTGGGTTGAATCCTGCTACAGTGCAAATAAGTGCAATAAAGTGGTGAAAAATGCATTTGCATTCCCTTTTTTGCCTGTTTCCAAGGATGTTTTGCTGTGTTTCAAGGTGCTTCATCGCTGAGTCTGGATGCCAAGGGCCGCTTGTCGGTGCCCACGCGCCACCGTGAGGTGTTGGCGGCCATGGCCCAGGGTCAACTCACTTTGACACGCCACCCGCATGGTTGCTTGATGATGTTCCCGCGCCCAGAGTGGGAGCGATTTCGCGAGCGTTTGGCTGCCTTGCCCATGAGCGCCCAGTGGTGGAAGCGCCACTTCTTGGGCAATGCCATGGATGTGGAGATGGATGGCACCGGCCGCGTGTTGGTTTCGCCCGAGTTGCGCGAGGCCGCAGGGATACAACGCGACACCTTGCTGTTGGGCATGGGCAACCACTTTGAGTTGTGGGACAAAGCCACCTACGAAACCCAGCAAGCACAGGCCTTGCAAGGTGAGATGCCCGATGTGTTCAAGGATTTTTCTTTCTGAATGCCCACGGTGTCCCTGACATGTACCCACACCACGGTTTTGTTGCAGGAAGCGGTCGATGCCTTGGTGCACGACCCGCAAGGGTCTTATCTCGATGCCACCTTTGGTCGAGGCGGCCATTCGCGCGCGATATTGGCGCGCTTGGGCCCAAACGCGCGCTTGTGTGCTTTCGACCAAGACCCACAAGCGGTGCAGTCGGCGCAGGATTTGTTGCCAGACCCGCGCTTTTCGATTCGGCATGTGCCGTTTTCCAGCTTGCGCGATTGGCCTGCTGCCAGCTTGAGCGGCGTGTTGCTCGACATCGGGGTGAGCTCACCCCAAATCGACCAAGCCGAGCGCGGCTTTTCCTTTCGCCACGATGGGCCACTGGACATGCGCATGGACCCGACCCGCGGGCGCAGCGTGCACCAGTGGTTGGTCACGGCTTCACAAGAAGAAATTGCGGGGGTGATTCGTGACCATGGCGAAGAACGGTTTGCTGTTCAGATTGCAAAGGCGATTGTGGCTCGCCGAGAAGAGCGGGGCGCGCCTGCAAGCACCGCTGAGTTGGCCCAACTCGTGGCTGGCACGGTCAAAACCCGCGAGCCGGGCCAGGACCCTGCAACGCGCACATTTCAAGCTTTTCGGATTCACATCAATGCCGAGCTTGAAGAGCTGCAACAAGCGCTAGAGGCCAGTATCCATGCATTGCAACCCGGGGGGCGTTTGGTCGTGATCAGTTTTCACTCGCTGGAAGACCGCATCGTCAAGCAATTCATCGCGCGCCACAGCCGCGAGGTGTTCGATCGCCGCCAGCCCTTTGCCCCGGCCCCGGATTTGCACTTGAAAGCTTTGGGTCGGGTGCGGCCCAGTGCGGCGGAAGTCTCGGCCAACCCGCGCGCGCGCAGCGCCATCATGCGCGTGGCCGAACGCACAGCGGTGGCCGCGCCATGACCCGGGTCAACCTGATGTTGTTGCTCGCGGTGCTGGCCAGTGCTTTGTATTTGGTGCGGGTGCAATATGAGTCGCGCCGCTTGACCACCGAGCTCGATCGGGCCAAAGGTCGGGCCCAGGAGTTGCAAACCGAACACGACCGCCTGGATTTGGAGCGGCGCGCCTTGGGCACGCCTTTGCGGGTGGAAAAACTGGCCCGCGAACAGCTGCAAATGCGCACCGTCACGCCCGCCATCACCCAATATGCCCGCATGGGTGACGCATCGGCCAGTGCCAACGCGCCTGCCAGCGACAAGCAGGGCACGCAGCCATGAGCACGCGCAGCGTCCAATACACCTCCAGCCCTTTGCTGGCGAGCAAAACGCCGGTCTGGCGCAGCCAGTTCATCGTGGCGTGCATTGCCGTGGGGTTTTTGGGCTTGGTGGGGCGCGCTGCCTATGTGCAGGTGATTGACAACGCTTTTTTCAAAAAGCAGGGCGCTTTGCGCTTCATCCGGGTGCTGGAGTTGCCAGCCAACCGGGGCCGCATTTTGGACCGCAATGGCTTGATCTTGGCGTCAAGTGTGCCGACCCCCAGTGTGTGGGCCAACCCTGAAGACATTGACCGCACGCCGGCCAAACTCAAAAGCCTGGCCCGCTTGCTCAACATGACCCCGCAAGAACTTGAGCGCAAACTGGAAGACGAGGACAAAAACTTTGTCTGGCTGCGTCGACAAGTGGACGAAACCGTATGGCGTGAAATTGACGCGCTGAAAATCAAAGGGGTGTATGCGCGCATGGAGTACAAGCGCAAATACCCCGAGGGCGAGGCCCTGGCCCATGTGGTGGGTTTTACCAATGTGGAAAACAACGGCCAAGAGGGTGTGGAGCTGGCTTTTGAGAAGCAACTCGGGGGCAAGTCGGGTTCACGCCGCGTGATCAAAAACCGGCTCAAACAAGTGGTCGAGCACATTGGCGAGGAAGTGCCCCCAGTCGATGGGCGCGATTTGCAACTGAGCATAGACAGCAAGGTGCAATTTTTCGCCTACCAAAAGCTGCGCGAAGCGGTGTTGCAGCACAAAGCGCAAGCCGGCAGCGTGGTGGTGCTCGATGCCCAGTCGGGCGAGGTCCTGGCCTTGGCCAATTACCCCAGCTACTCCCCCGAGCGGCGTGTCAACTTGAGCGGCGCCCAGTTGCGCAACCGCGCGCTCACCGACACCTTTGAGCCCGGCTCGACCATGAAGCCGTTCGCCATCAGTTTGGCCTTGGAGAAGGGTTTGATCAAACCCGAGACCATGATCCAAACCGCGCCCGGGCGCATCACCATGGCAGGTGCCACCATTTCTGACGCGCACCCCCACGGCATGCTCAGCGTCAATGAAGTGATTCAAAAATCCAGCAACGTGGGCACCGTGAAAATCGCCATGCAAATGCCCCCGCGTGAGATGTGGGAGATGTACACCCAGCTCGGCTTTGGGCTCAAGCCCGACTTGCCGTTTCCTGGCGTTGTGTCGGGGCGCTTGCGCGCTTACAAAACCTGGCGCCCCATTGAGCAAGCCACCATGAGCTATGGCTACGGTTTGTCCAGCAGCTTGTTTCAGCTGGCCCAGGCCTATACGGTGTTTGCCCGCGACGGCGAGCGCATGCCCGTGAGCTTGATCAAGCGCACCGAGCCGGTGCAAGGTGTGCGGGTGATGGAAGCGCGCCATGCGGTGGCGGTGCGGCACATGCTCAATATGGCCGCAGGCCCAGGAGGCACCGCGCCCAAAGCCCAAACCATGGGTTATTCGGTGGGTGGCAAAACGGGCACTGCGCACAAACAAGAAGGCAAGGGCTACGCCAGCAAAAAATACCGTGGATTCTTTGTTGGATTGGCACCCATTGAAAACCCGCGCATTGTGGTGGCGGTGATGATCGACGAGCCCACCAACGGGGCTTATTACGGCGGTGACGTGGCCGCTCCCGTGTTCAGCCAAACCGTGCAGCAAACCCTGCGCATGATGGGCATACAGCCCGATGTGGCGGTGCGCCCCCAGGTCATGGCCAAAGCGGAGCCTGAGTCGTTTTGATGCCCGCTTTGCACACCCCCCAACAAGCTGCGCAGTGGTTGCACCAG
The DNA here is from genome assembly GCA_041174965.1 of Pseudomonadota bacterium. Lineage (GTDB taxonomy): Bacteria > Pseudomonadota > Gammaproteobacteria > Burkholderiales > Burkholderiaceae_C > Limnohabitans. Next base: position 4,427 of record JBEDFU010000180.1, read on the forward strand.
CGTGGCTGCGCACAACTGCACAGCGACAGCCGGCAGGTGCGTGCGGGTGACGGCTTTTTGGCTTGGCCGGGTGCGCGCAGCGATGGCCGCAGTCATGTACCAGAGGTTCTGGCGCGCGGTGCGCGTGCTTGTTTGGTCGAGCGCGACGGCTGGGCCGAAGAGGCCTTGTTCAGCTCCGCGCCAACCATGGGCACGCTGCACAGCGTTGAAGGATTGGGCGCCTATGCGGGCTTGCGCCGCGACAGCGGTGCCATTGCATCGGCCTTCCACGGTCACCCCAGCAAGGCCTTGGATGTGCTGGCCATCACCGGCACCAATGGCAAAACCTCCACCGCCTGGTGGTTGGCCCATGCGCTGCAGGCCATGGGTCGCGGTTGCGCGGTCGTGGGCACTTTGGGCATGGGCGATGTGGCGCAGGCCGCGCAGTGGTCGCACGGTGGTGGTTTGACCACGCCCGATGCGGTGTTGCTGCAAGCGGGTTTGCGCCAATTTGTTGATCAGGGATTGGCGGCTTGTGCGATCGAGGCCTCGTCCATTGGCTTGCGTGAACACCGCCTGGATGGCACGGTGCTGCGTTTGGCAGTTTTCACCAACTTCAGCCAAGACCACCTCGATTACCACGGCAGCATGGACGACTATTGGCAGGCCAAGGCAGCTTTGTTTGAGTGGCCCGAATTGCCTGCGGCAGTGGTCAACGTCGATGACGCCCAAGGCAGCCGCTTGGCCCAAACCCTGTTGGCCAGAAAGCGCCCCGCCCAGGTGTGGACGTTTTCCTGTGCAGGGCCTGCGCGTTTGCAAGCAAAACACGTTCGATGGCACGATTCGAGCGAAGGTGGTGCGGGATTGGCCTTTGACGTCTGCGAAGGTGATGCGGTGATGCCCTTGCAAACCCGCATGGTGGGGGCTTTCAATGTCAGCAATGTGTTGGCGGTGATCGCCGCCTTGCGCGCCTTGGGCCACCCCCTGGCCGATGCAGTGCGGGCCTGTGCCCATTTGCCCAGTGTGCCCGGGCGCATGAACAGCATGGGCGGCATCGACCAGCCTTTGGTGGTGGTGGACTATGCCCACACCCCAGACGCCTTGGAAAAAGCCTTGCAAGCCTTGCACAGCGTGGCCCAACAGCGTGGGGGCCGTCTGTGGTGCCTAGTGGGTTGCGGCGGCGAGCGTGATGTCGGCAAACGCCCGTTGATGGCGCGGGTGGCCGAAGCGCAAGCCCAGTGTGTGGTGCTCACCAGCGACAACCCGCGCAGCGAAGACCCATTGGCCATCTTGGCCCAGATGCGCGCAGGCTTGCACCAACCGGATCGGGCGCAAGTGCAAGCCGACCGGCGCCAGGCCATCACCGATGCCTTGGCCCAAGCCCATGCCCGGGACGTGGTGTTGATCGCCGGCAAGGGCCACGAGATGTACCAAGACATCCAAGGCCAGCGCTTGCCGTTTTCCGATGCGCAACTGGCCCAGGCCTGCTTGGACGCGGGGGCATGGACATGAGTGATATGCAACTGAGCTTGGCCCAGGCCCAGCAATGGATCAGCGGCGCGCGTTGGGTGGGCGGGCCCGATGTGCGCTGCGGCCGGGTGCACACCGACACGCGCACGCTGCAAGCCGGCGACTTGTTTGTGGCCTTGCGCGGCGAGCGCTTTGATGCGCACGACTTTTTGCCCCAAGCCCAGGCCGCCGGTGCCCGCGCTGCATTGGCTGAAAAAGGCTTGGCCGCAGCGGGCATGGTGGGCTTGGAAGTGCCCAACAGTTTGCGCGCCTTGGGCGAGTTGGCCGCGGCTTGGCGTCAGCAGTTTTCGCTGCCCTTGCTGGCGGTGACAGGCAGCAACGGCAAGACCACGGTGACGCAAATGATCGCCAGCATCTTGCGCGCCTGGCACCCAGGCCCCGACCAGTCCTTGGCCACCCAAGGCAACTTCAACAACGACATCGGCTTGCCGCTGACCTTGCTGCGCTTGCGCCCGTCGCACCTGAGCGCTGTGGTCGAGATGGGCATGAACCACCCCGGCGAAATCGCCCACTTGGCCGCCATCGCCCGGCCCACGGTGGCTTTGGTCAACAACGCCCAGCGCGAACACCAAGAGTTCATGCACAGTGTGGCCGCCGTGGCCGCAGAAAACGGCGGCGTGCTGTCAGCTTTGGGGCCCGATGGTGTGGCGGTGTTTCCGGCCGATGACCCGCACACCCCGGTGTGGCGTCGCTTGGCGGGTGCGCGACGCAGTTGGTGCTTTGGCTGGGATGCCAGCGCCGAGGTGTGGCCGCAGCACAGCCGCTGGCAGGCCGACCATTGGGATGTTCAGTTGCACACGCCACACGGCCTGTTGAGCACCGAATTGCACATCGCTGGGCGCCACAACCTGCGCAACGCCATGGCCGCCACCGCCACCGCCTTGGCCGCGGGGGCCCCTTTGGCGGCTGTGGCCCAAGGCTTGCGCGAGTTCAGGCCGGTGGCGGGACGATCACGCACCCATGCGCTGCGCTGGAATGGCCACACCTGCACCGTCATCGACGACAGCTACAACGCCAACCCCGACTCGGTCTTGGCGGCCATCGATGTGCTGGCCGATTTGCCCGCGCCTCGTTTGCTGGTGCTGGGCGACATGGGCGAGGTGGGTGTGAATGGCGCCGCCTTTCATGCCGAGGTGGGTCAATATGCGCAGGCCCAGGGCATCGAGCGCTTGTTCACGCTGGGGGACTTGGCCCAAGCCAGCGCAGATGTGCATGCGGCGGCCACCCACTTTGCCGACATGGCCACGCTGCAAGCGGCGGTGCTGGCGCAGGCTGCCGATGGCGGCAGCGTGTTGGTCAAAGGTTCGCGCTTCATGCGCATGGAGCGTGTGGTCCAGGCCCTGCGCGAACACGCATCTGCCCAGGAGGCCACATGCTCTTGAGTCTGGCCCAGTGGCTGCAAACCTTGTCACCCGAATTCGGTTTTTTCCGCGTGTTTCAGTACATCACCTTCCGTGCGGTGATGGCCGCGCTCACCGCTTTGCTCATGGGCTTGATCGCCGGCCCCTGGGTGATCCGCAAACTGGCCGAACTCAAAATCGGCCAACCCATTCGCGGCTACGGCGTGGAGGCGCACCTGAGCAAATCGGGCACCCCCACCATGGGCGGTGTGCTGATTTTGATTTGCATTGCGGTCTCCACCTTGTTGTGGTTTGACCTGTCCAACCGCTTTGTATGGATCGTGTTGTTGGTCACCCTGGGCTTTGGCGCCATTGGCTGGGTGGACGATTGGCGCAAAGTGGTGCGCAAAGACCCCGAAGGCATGCGCTCGCGCGAGAAATACTTTTGGCAGTCGGTGATTGGCCTGCTGGCGGCGCTGTACCTGGTGTTCAGCATTTCCGAGGTCAGCAACCTGCGCGTGTTGGAGTTGTTCTATCTGTGGGTACGCTCGGGCTTTGATGTCGATTTGCCGCCCAAGGCCGGCTTGCTGCTGCCGTTCATCAAAGAGGTCAGCTACCCATTGGGGGTGATTGGTTTTGTGTTGTTGACCTACTTGGTGATTGTGGGCGCGAGCAATGCGGTCAACCTCACCGATGGCCTGGACGGCTTGGCCATCATGCCGGTGGTGATGGTGGGCTCCGCCTTGGGGGTGTTTGCCTACGTCACAGGCAGCTCGGTGTATTCCAAATACCTGCTCTTTCCCTACATCCCAGGTTCGGGCGAGTTGATGATTTTTTGTGCTGCCATGGCCGGTGCGGGCTTGGCGTTTTTGTGGTTCAACACCCACCCCGCGCAGGTGTTCATGGGGGATGTGGGTGCGCTGGCCTTGGGCGCGGCCCTGGGCACCATTGCGGTCATCGTGCGCCAAGAGATTGTGCTGGCCATCATGGGCGGCATTTTTGTCGTCGAAGCCCTGTCGGTCATGGCCCAGGTCAGCTACTTCAAATACACCAAACGCAAATACGGCGAGGGCCGGCGCATCCTCAAGATGGCGCCACTGCATCACCATTTTGAAAAATCTGGCTGGAAAGAAACCCAGGTGGTGGTGCGCTTTTGGATCATCACCATGCTGCTGTGCCTGATTGGCCTGTCGACCTTGAAACTCCGATGAACACCGCGCACCCCTCCTCCTTGCAAGACCAAGCCGTGCTGGTGCTGGGCCTGGGCCAGTCGGGCTTGGCCATGGCGCGCTGGTGCAGCGAGCAAGGCGCTCGGGTGTGGGTGATGGACACCCGCGCTGAGCCACCGGGCTTGGCCGATTTGCACACCCATGCACCGCAAGCGCAGTTCATCGCTGGCGAATTTGACCCCAGCTTGCTGGCCGCGCAAGGCATCCGCGCCGTGTTCAAAAGCCCTGGCTTGTCGCCCACGGAGGTGGCGCCGGTGTGGCAAGCCGCTGTCAGCGCTGGCTTGTGGGTTGGCACCGAATTGAGTTTGTTTGTCCAAGCCATGCGTGAGGCCCAGGCCCAAACGGGCTATGCCCCGCAGGTGCTGGCCATCACCGGCACCAACGGCAAAACCACGGTCACGGCATTGACCACCCGATTGCTCAAGGCCGCGGGTCAAGACGTGGTCATGGCGGGCAACATTGGCCCCAATTTGCTCGACACCTGGCGCGAACGCGCCGCAGGTGCGGGCTTGCCAGCGGTCTGGGTGCTGGAGTTGTCGAGCTTTCAACTCGATGGGGTCGATGATTTTGAACCCACGGCCAGCACCGTGCTCAACCTCAGCGAAGACCACCTCGATTGGCACGGCAGCATGGATGATTACTGCGCTGCCAAGGCCCGCATCGTGGGCAGCACCGGCTTGCTGGTGCTCAACCGCAATGATGCCCGCGTGATGGCTTTGCAGCCGGTCAGCGATGCCGCGAAAAAGAAAAAAGCCATCGAGCGAGAGGTCGCCTCCTTTGGCAGCGATGTACCCCGCGTTGCTGGAGACTGGGGCCTGGAAAACGTCAACGGCATGAATTGGTTGGTGCGCCTGATCGAGCGCGAAGGTGGGCGCAAAAAGGCCCGTGCCGGTGCGCCCGAGCACGAGGGCTATGACGACGATGCGCCCTTCATGCAGCGCTTGATGCCTGCCGAGGCCTTGCGCATCAGCGGCCAACACAATGCCCTCAACGCCTTGGCCGCACTGGCCTTGGCCAGCCACGTCCACACCAGCTTGGGGCCTATGCTGTATGCCTTGCGCGAATACCGGGGCGAGCCCCACCGCGCCAGCACCGTGGCCGTGGTGCAAGACGTGGAATACATCAACGACAGCAAGGGCACCAATGTGGGTGCCACGGTGGCCGCCTTGCAAGGCCTGGGCCAAGACCGCCGCTTGGTGCTGATCGCCGGGGGTGAGGGCAAGGGCCAAGATTTTTCCCCCTTGGCCGCGGTGGTGACACGCCATGCCCGTGCGGTGGTGCTGATCGGGCGCGACGCGCCTTTGCTGCGCCTGGCCTTGCAAGGCTGCGGCGTGCCATTGATCGATGCCGCATCCATGTGGGACGCGGTGCAGCGCGGGGCGGAACAAGCCCAGGCTGGCGACGCGGTGTTGCTGTCACCAGCCTGCGCCAGCTTTGACATGTTTGACCACTACGTGCAGCGCGGCGAAGCCTTTGCCCAAGCGGTGCAGGCCTTGGCCGAGGATGCTGGCGTGGTCTGGGAGGGTGTGGCATGAGTGCGCTGACGCACAAACTGGGCGACGCCTGGGGACGCTGGCGCGGCACCGCCCCTGCTGAAGGGCCGGATGCTTTGCCCGTTCGTGTGCACGGCACCGAGTTCACCCGCACCCGCGCCGCACCGGTGCGGGTCAAGGGTTTTGACCAGCCCTTGATTTGGGTCGCGGTCACCTTGTTGCTGTGGGGCTTGGTGATGGTGTATTCGGCTTCCATTGCCATGCCCGATAACCCGCGCTTTGGCAATTACGCCCAAAACCACTTTTTGCTGCGCCACATCGCCGCCATTGGCGTGGCCTTGGTGGCATCCGTGCTGGCCTACCAAGTGCCCATGGACACCTGGGACAAATGGGCGCCTTGGTTGTTCATCGCCTCGCTGTTGCTGCTCATCGTGGTGCTCATCCCTGGCATTGGCAAAGAGGTCAATGGGGCCAGGCGCTGGATTGCGCTGGGCTTCATGAACTTTCAGCCCTCCGAGTTGGCCAAGCTGGGGGTGCTCCTGTATGCCGCCAATTACATGGTGCGCAAGATGGAAGTGAAAGAGAAGTTCTTCAGCGCCGTCATGCCCATGGGCTTGGCGGTGGCGGTGGTGGGATCGTTGTTGCTGGCCGAACCCGACATGGGGGCCTTCATGGTGATCGCCATGATCGCCATGGGCATTTTGTTTTTGGGGGGTGTCAACGCCCGCATGTTCTTCTTGATCGCCTTCGTGCTGATCATTGCCTTTGCCCTGATGATCGCTTTGAGCGAGTGGCGGCGCGAGCGCATCTTGGCTTACCTGAATCCGTGGGATGAAAAAAATGCCTTGGGCAAGGGTTACCAGTTGTCGCATTCGCTGATCGCCATTGGGCGGGGCGAAATTTTTGGTGTGGGTTTGGGTGGCAGCGTGGAAAAACTGCACTGGTTGCCCGAAGCGCACACCGACTTTTTGTTGGCGGTGATTGGCGAGGAGTTTGGCTTCATCGGCGTGGTGACCATGATCGCCTTGTTCTTGTGGTTGACCCGACGCATCATGCACATTGGCCGCCAAGCGATTGCCATGGACCGTGTGTTCTCTGGCTTGGTGGCCCAGGGGGTGGGGGTGTGGATCGGATTCCAGGCTTTCATCAACATGGGCGTGAATTTGGGCGCCTTGCCCACCAAGGGCTTGACCCTGCCCTTGATGAGCTTTGGCGGCTCGGCCATTTTGCTCAACATGGTGGCGATTGCCATCGTGTTGCGGGTGGACCATGAAAACCGCCAACTCATGCACGGGGGCCGCGTATGAGCGCCGGCGTGGCATTGGTCATGGCCGGTGGCACCGGTGGTCATATCTTTCCCGGTTTGGCCGTGGCCCAGGGCTTGCGTGAGCGTGGCTGGCGCGTGCACTGGCTGGGTGCGCCGCCCCCCAGCATGGAGAGTCGCTTGGTGCCGCCACAAGGCTTTGCTTTTGAAGCCGTGCAGTTTGGTGGCGTGCGTGGCAAAGGCTGGGCCAGCTGGATCGGCTTGCCCATGCGGCTGATCAAAGCTTTTTGGCAAAGCCTGCAAGTGGTGCGCCGCTTGCGTCCAGACGTGGTGGTGGGCCTGGGCGGTTACATCAGTTTTCCGGGTGGCATGGTGGGCGTGATGTGCGGCAGCCCCTTGGTGCTGCATGAGCAAAACGCCATCGCCGGCATGGCCAACCGCTGGCTCAGCCGGGTCGCAGCCCGGGTGTTTTGTGCTTTTCCGGGGGCCATTGCCCATGGTGAATGGATTGGCAATCCCTTGCGTGCTTCATTTGCCCAGCAAGCGCCACCGGCTTCGCGTTTTGCCGGGCGCAGTGGACCCTTGCGGGTGTTGGTGTTGGGTGGCAGCTTGGGGGCCCAAGCGCTCAACGAAGCCTTGCCGGCGGCATTGGCGCGCATGCCCGAATCCTTGCGACCACAGGTGCTGCACCAAAGCGGCGAGCGCCACATTGACAGCCTGCGCCAAGCCTATGCACAGGCCGGTGTGCAAGCCGATCTCACCCCCTTCATCGACGACACGGCACACGCCATGGCCCAGGCCGATGTGGTGATTGGCCGTGCCGGTGCCAGCACCGTGACCGAATTGGCCGCCGTCGGGGTGGCCGCCTTGTTGGTGCCCTTCCCGCATGCGGTGGATGACCACCAAACCCACAATGCGCGCTTTCTCAGCGATGCCCAAGCCGCTTGGCTGTGGCCGCAAACCGAACTCAGTGCAGAGCGCTTGGCGCAGTGGCTGAGCGGCTTGAACCGCACTGATTTGCAAGCCATGGCCGAGCGCGCCCATGCCTTGGCCAAGCCCGATGCCGCCGCCCGCGTGGTGCAGGCGTGCGAACAACTGCGCAGCGGAGGGCGGTCATGAAGCAAGCCATTCGCCACATCCATTTCGTCGGCATTGGCGGCGCAGGCATGAGTGGCATTGCCGAGGTGTTGCACAACCTGGGCTATGTGGTGTCAGGTTCGGACTTGGCTGAAGGCCCGACCTTGGCCCGATTGCGCGCCTTGGGCATGGGCATCCAAGTCGGCCATGCCCAGGCCCACATCGCAGGGGCCGATGCCGTGGTCACCTCGACCGCTGTGCATGCCGACAACCCCGAGGTGGTGGCGGCCCATGCCAAGCTCATACCGGTGGTGCCGCGCGCGGTCATGTTGGCCGAGTTGATGCGCCTGAAAAAAGGGGTGGCCATCGCCGGCACACATGGCAAAACCACCACCACCAGTTTGGTCGCCAGCGTGTTGGCCGAGGCTGGCATGGACCCGACCTTTGTCATCGGTGGGCGCTTGAACAGCGCCGGCGCGCATGCGCGTTTGGGCAGCGGCGAGTACATCGTGGTCGAGGCCGATGAGTCGGATGCCTCGTTTTTGAACCTGATGCCGGTGATGTCGGTGGTGACCAACATCGATGCCGACCACATGGAGACCTATGGCCATGACTTTGGGCGTTTGAAAAACGCTTTTGTCGAGTTCTTGCACCGCATGCCGTTTTATGGCGCAGCGGTGCTGTGCACCGACGATGCGGCGGTGCGCAGCATCTTGCCCCAGGTGTCACGGCCGATCACCAGTTACGGCTTTGGCGAATCTGCGCAAGTGCGCGGCCACAGCGTGCGCGCCGACAACGGGCGCATGCACTTTGGCGTGACCCGCAGCAATGGCATTCGCTTGCCCGAGATGGACATCACCCTCAACCTGGCTGGCGAGCACAACGTGCTCAATGCCTTGGCCGCCATTGCCGTGGCGGTGGAGTTGGGGGTGCCCGACAGCGCGGTGCAAACCGCCTTGGCGCAGTTCAAAGGGGTGGGGCGGCGCTTCCAGCGCCATGGTGAAGTGCCCACCCGTTCGGGCGCCGGGCACTTCACCTTGATCGAAGACTATGGCCACCACCCGGTGGAGATTGCCGCCACGCTGGCAGCGGCCCGCGGGGCGTTTGCCGGGCGGCGCTTGGTGCTGGCGTTTCAACCACACCGCTACACCCGCACCCGCGACTGTTTTGAAGACTTTGTGCAGGTCTTGCGCCGCGCCGATGTGCTGTGTTTGTCCGAGGTCTATGCCGCGGGTGAAGCGCCGATTGCGGGTGCCGATGGCCGCGCCTTGGCGCGCGCCTTGCGCATGGCGGGTGACCAAACCCTGGCCTATGTCGATGCGATTGCCGACATGCCTGCGCACATCCTGGACCAGGCCCAGCCCGGAGACGTGGTGTTGTGCATGGGTGCGGGCAGCATTGGCCAGGTGCCCAACCAAATTTTGCAAATGGGCCTGGGGGTGACGCCATGAGCGGCTTTGACATCGCCCGCGCCCGCGTGGCCGTGTTGATGGGCGGCGACTCGGCCGAGCGCGACATCTCCTTGATGTCGGGCCAAGGCGTGTTGCAAGCCTTGTTGTCCAAAGGGGTTCAGGCCCAGGCTTTTGACCCGTCCACACAAGACCTGTCGGCCTTGCGCGGCTTGGGCATCACCCATGTGTTCATTGCCTTGCATGGACGCCATGGCGAAGACGGCACGGTGCAAGGGGCCTTGGAGCTGCTCGGCATTCCCTACACCGGCTCGGGCGTGATGGCCTCGGCCATCGCCATGGACAAGGTCATGACCAAGCGCCTGTGGCGCAGCCACGGCCTGGACACACCCGCATCGGTGTGCCTGAGCCCGGCCGAACAAAGCGCGGCACGCATTGCCGCCATCCCCACCGAACTGGGCTTGCCTTTGATCGTCAAGCCGCCGCGCGAAGGCTCGTCGATTGGGGTGACCAAGGTCAGCCAAGCCAGTGAGATGGTCAATGCGGCATCCTTGGCCACCCGCTACGACCCCGAGTTGTTGTGCGAGGCCTTCATCGACGGCGACGAAATCACTTGCCCGGTGTTGGGCGAAGGCGTGAACGCTGTGGCCCTGCCCATCGTGCGCATCGCTGCGCCCCAAGGTGACTACGACTATCAAAACAAATACTTCACCGACACGGTGCAATACCACTGCCCCAGCGGTTTGCCCGCAGCGGAGGAAGAGGCCATTCAGCAACAGGTGCTGGCCGCTTACCGCAGCCTGGGATGCCGTGGTTGGGGCCGCGCTGATTTGATGATCCGCGTCAGCGACCGCAAAGCCTTTTTGCTCGAAATGAACACCTCGCCGGGCATGACCAGCCATTCTTTGGTGCCGATGTCGGCGCGTGCGGCGGGCATCTCTTACGAAGACCTGTGCCTGCGCTTGATCGCCAGCGCCAGTTTGGACAGCCGCAGTGGGGTCGCACCATGACGGTGATGCAACGCCGCCAGCGACCCCCCCGGGTGGTGCCGGTGGAGGTGCCCTGGGACGCCAAGTGGATGAATGCCTTGGCCAATCTGCTGCTGATGGGTTTCATGGGCATGCTCATTGCTGCGGCCCTGTGGTGGGCAGTGCGCCACGCCAATTTCAGCTTGCAGCGCATCACCGTGGACGGTGATGTGACGCACAGCAACGAAGTGACTTTGCGCGCCAATGTGGCGCCGCGCTTGAGTGGCAACTTTTTCACCATGGACCTGGCCCAAGCGCGGGCCAGCTTCGAGGCGGTGCCGTGGGTGCGCCGTGCGGTGGTGCGACGGGAGTTTCCCAATCGTTTGCGTGTGACGCTCGAAGAGCACCAACCGGTGGCCTGGTGGGGCAGCGAGGGTGATGTGCGCATGGTCAACCAACAAGGCGAGTTGTTTGAGGCCAGTGGGGCCGATGCCGAGCTTGATCGCATGCCCCGCCTGATGGGTCCCGATGCCCAATCGGCCGAGGTGCTGGGCTTGTACCGCTTGCTCACGCCCATGTTTGGACAGTTGCACTTTGAACTCAGCAGCTTGGAGCTGACCGCACGCGGCAGCTGGCGCGCCCATTTGGAGGGGGGGTCGGTGGTAGAGCTGGGCCGTGGCCAAGCCCCGCAGGTGCAAGAGCGGGTGCAGCGCCTGACCCAAACCTTGACCCAAGTGGCCAGCCGCTATGGGCGCCGGGTCAGCGCCATGGAGTCGGCCGATATGCGCCACGACAACGGATACGCGCTGCGCTTGCGCGGGGTGAGCACGCTCGACACCCAGGGCCTCAAAAGGTAAGGACAAGGAAATCACATGGCAAAAGAATACAAAGATCTCGTGGTGGGCCTGGACATCGGCACCAGCAAGGTGATGGCCGTGGTGGCCGAGGTCTTGCCCGGCGGTGAGCTCAAGATCGCGGGAATGGGGGTCGCCCCCAGCAACGGCCTCAAGCGCGGTGTGGTGGTCAACATCGACGCCACGGTGCAAAGCATCCAAGCGGCTTTGAAAGAGGCCGAATTCATGGCCGATTGCAAAATCACCAAGGTCTACACCGGCATCACCGGCAGCCACATCCGCGGCATGAATTCCAGTGGCATGGTGGCGGTCAAAGACCGCGAGGTCACCGCCCCCGATGTGGCCCGGGTGGTGGAGACGGCCAAAGCGATCAACATCTCCACCGACCAGCGCTTGTTGCTGGTCGAGCCGCAAGAGTTCGTCATCGACGGCCAAGATGTGAAAGAACCGATTGGCATGAGCGGCATCCGCTTGGAGGCCAAGGTGCACATCGTCACCGGTGCCCAAAGCGCGGCTGAAAACATCATCAAATGCGTGCGCCGCTGTGGCCTGGATGTCGAGCAATTGATGCTCAACCCCCTGGCCTCGAGTTATTCAGTGCTGACCGCAGACGAAAAAGAGCTGGGTGTGGCCTTGGTGGACATTGGCGCGGGCACCACCGATGTGGCCATCTTCACCGGTGGCGCGATCCGCCACACCGCGGTCATCCCAATTGCGGGCGACTTGATCACCAGCGACATCGCCATGGCCTTGCGCACGCCAACCAAAGACGCCGAAGACATCAAGGTCGAGTCCGGCTATGCCAAGCAGTTGTTGGCCAATCCAGAGATGCAAGTGGAAGTACCCGGATTGGGCGACCGGGGCCCGCGCATGCTCAGCCGCCAGGCCTTGGCCGGTGTGATCGAACCCCGGGTGGAGGAGATTTTTTCGCTGGTGCTGCAAGTCATCCGCGAGTCGGGCTATGAAGAGGTGTTGTCCTCGGGCATTGTGCTCACGGGTGGCAGCGCCATCATGCCCGGCATGGTTGAGTTGGGCGAAGATATTTTCTTGAAACCGGTGCGCCGCGGTTTGCCGCAGTACAGCGGAGCTTTGGCCGACATGGTGGCTCAGCCGCGCGCAGCCACCGTCATGGGATTGCTGGAAGAAGCCCGCCTGGCCCGCCTGCGCGGCTTCAAGGTGGCACAAAACAATGGTTCGGTGCAGACCGCTTTGGGTCGCATCAAGGACTGGTTGGTGGGGAATTTCTGAGATGAACAACACCCAATGGTTGGCCATGGCCCGCGCCAGTCCGCCCGCGTGGGGGGTGTGGCGATGGCGACCTTGTTGTCGTGGCGCACCCCCAGATGGTTGAGTCAATTGAAAACACACAAAAAAACAAATGGCAACTGCAAACAACGGATCAATAGGAGTAGAAAAAATGAGCATCGAAATGGTTGAAGTAGAGGCGTTCAACTCGGGCACCATGATCAAGGTGATTGGCGTGGGTGGTGGCGGCGGCAACGCGGTCGAACACATGATCAACACCCATGTTCAAGGGGTGGAGTTCATTTGTGCCAACACCGACGCACAAGCGCTGCGCCGCAGTGCGGCGCACAAGGTCATCCAACTCGGTCAAAGCGGTTTGGGTGCGGGCAGCCGACCCGAGCGCGGACGCGACGCGGCCATGGCCGCCGAAGAGGACATCCGTGCAGCCCTCGAAGGCGCGCACATGTTGTTCATCACCGCGGGCATGGGTGGCGGTACCGGCACGGGTGCCGCACCGGTGGTGGCGCGCATCGCCCGCGAAATGAACATCCTGACCGTTGGCGTGGTGACCAAGCCCTTTGAGTGGGAGGGCGGCCGACGCCTGACCAATGCCGAGGCGGGCTTGTCCGAGTTGGAGGCCAATGTCGACTCCTTGATCGTGGTGCTCAACGAAAAGCTGCAGCAGGTGTTGGGCGAAGAGGTCACCCAAGACCAGGCCTTTGCCTTCGCCAACGATGTGCTGAAAAACTCGGTGGGTGGTATCGCCGAGATCATCAACGTGGAAGCCTTGGTCAACGTGGACTTTGAGGACGTGCGCACCGTGATGAGCGAGCATGGCAAAGCCATGATGGGCACGGCCAAAGCCAGCGGCCCCGACCGCGCACGCATTGCCGCTGAACAAGCGGTGGCTTGCCCGCTGCTGGAAGGCGTGGACATGTCGGGCGCCAAAGGCGTGTTGGTGTTGATCACCGCGGCCAAGGGCGGCTTGAAGCTGGCCGAGTCGCGCGAAGCGATGAACACCATCCGCGCCAGTGCATCGGCCGATGCGCATGTGATTTACGGCACGGCGTATGACGACGAGTTGGGCGATGAAATTCGTGTGACCGTGGTGGCCACCGGTTTGGCCCAGTCGGGTCGCCGTGCGGCCCCTCCGCTGCAGGTGCTGCGCAACGGCACCGATGGCATGGCTTACCCCAGCGCCGCCGAGGCCCAGCCGACCCAGGTGAACCCCCAAGCCAGCACAGTGAGCGCAAGTGTGGGCGTGCCCGACTACACCGGCATGGCTGTGCCCAGCGTGTGGCGCACCAACCGCACACATGCGGCGGCCAAGGTGGATGCGATGTCTTCCGGTGGCATGGACGACTACGAGATTCCCGCCTTTTTGCGCAAGCAAGCGGATTGAGGGTCTTTGTGCTTTGAAAAACGGCCTTCGGGCCGTTTTTTTTGCATGCCGGTTTTTAAGTTGCTTTGTTGAGTGATGGGGGTGGACTCCCCCTCTTAAACCGCCATCTCGGGGTATGCAGGCCTCCTCCGGTCGCTTCGCTCCAACGTCGTCAGCCCGCACACCCACTCGTGCCGGTTTTTAAGTGGCGTTGTTGCGTGCCGGGTATGGACTCCCCCTCGAAAACCGCCATCTCGGGGTATGCGAGCTTCCTCCGGTCGCTTCGCTCCAACGTCGTC
>JBEDFU010000181.1:0-4891 GCA_041174965.1 Pseudomonadota bacterium
GCATGGGCATGCATGGCCTGGGTGCGGATTTGCACCTCAATGGCCCGGCCTTGCGCATCGCGCACCACCGTGTGCAGCGACTGATAGCCATTGCTTTTGGGGCGGGCGATGTAGTCGTCAAACTCCTCGACCAAGGGGGTGAAATGGCTGTGCACCCAGCTCAGCGCGGCGTAGCAATCGGGCACGCTGTCAACCACCACCCGCACCGCGCGGATGTCAAACACCTGGGCAAAAGGCAGCGATTTGCCGCGCATTTTTTTCACGATGCTGTAGATGTGTTTGGGCCGCCCGTGCACTTGGGCCTGGATGTGCTGGGTTTTCAAGTCGGCTTGCAGGCGCTGCACCCATTCGGCCATGAAGGCCTCGCGCTCGACGCGTTTTTCGTCCAGCATGGCCGCCACCTCGCGGTAGGTGCTGGGCTCCAGGAACCGAAACGACAAATCTTCCAGCTCCCACTTGAGCTGCCAAATGCCCAAACGGTTGGCCAATGGGGCAAACACCTGCAAGGTTTCTTGCGCCAGGTCTGGTGGCACGGCGAGTTTGTGGGCCGCCATGTGGCGCAGGGTTTGCAGCCGCGAGGCCAAGCGCAGCAGCACCACGCGCAAATCGCGCGAAAACGCCAACAGCATCTTGCGCACGTTTTCGCTCGCCATGGCGCTGTCGGTGCCGGCTTCTGCACCCGCAGCACGCATGCCCCGGCGCGCTTGGCGCTGCACATGCAACAGCTTGTGGGTTTCGATGGCCAAGCTGGCCAAGCCCGGGCCAAAGGCCTTGCCCAGCACTTCGGCAGGTTTGCTCAAATGGTCGCAGGCATAGACCAAATAGCAAGCGGCTTGCATCGCGGTCGAGCCCCCAATGCCCGCCAAGATGTGAGCCATCTCTTGGGCGTGGTGCCAATGGTTTTCGCCGCCATCGAAGGTTTCGCCCACCAACAAGGGCTCGGCCAAGGCACGGGCGCGCTCGAGCAAGCCCTCGCCCTCATCGGCCGACGCATTGACCAGCGCCAAAACCGGCGTGATCTCCGGTGCGGGCAGCTTCGCATCAGCCATGGGGGCTTCCTGGTTCACGTCCCTGCTCATGTCTCTGTTGATGTCCCTCTTGTTATCAAGAAAGAAGCTACGGCGGCCACTTGATCGTCGGCCACCAAGGTCGGGGCATGGCCCACGCCGGGGAAGTCAATGCGCTGGGCACGTGGCCCGCGCTGCTCCATGGCCTGGGCCACTTCGGGGGTGAGCAAATCGGACTCAGCCCCTCGTAACAGCAAGGTGGGCGCCTGAATTTGGTCGTACAACTGCCACAACAAGGCTTCGCCCTGCTGAGCCGCCTCGGGGGTCAGGGCATGCACTGGCTGGGCCAGCGCGGGGTCGTAATGCAAGGTCCAGCCGCCGTTGGGCAAGGGCTTGAGCATGGGCGTGCTGAGGGCCAACCATTGGGCATCGGTGTGCGGGCCAAACCCAGGGGAGATGCGGCGCAGGTGGTCGGCACCGGCTTGCAGGCTGTCGAATTGGCCGGTCTGCCCGATATAAGTGCGCAGCCGCTCGATGAAACGCCAGGCCACCACCGGCCCCACGTCATTGAGCACCAAACGGGTGATCGGCACCCAGACGGGGCTGGCTTGCTGCAAGGCAGTTTGCCCAGCAAGCAACAGGCCGATGAGACCGCCCATGCTGGTGCCCACCCAATCCAAGGTCGCCACCGGGGCTTGGGCCTGCAACTGCGCCACCAAGGCCAACATGTCGCCCGCATAGGTGGGCAACTGGTAGGCCATTGGGTCGGCCAGCCAGTCGCTGTGGCCGCGCCCCGCCACATCGGGGCACACCACGCGCAAAGGTTGTGGCGAGCGCGCGCACAAGGCCTGGGCCAGCACATCGAAGTCGCGCCCTTGGCGGCTCAGGCCGTGCACGCACAACACCACACGCTGGGCATGTGGGTCGCCCCATTGCCAATACGCCATGCGCCTTGGGCGCCCGTCGGCAGGGGCAAGGTGGGTGCATTCGACAAAGTGCAATTCGGGCTTGGGTGCGATGGGTGAGTTCAAAAGATGCTCTTTCAGGCGTTTCGCTCATCCTAGCGCCAGTGGGCTGTGGAATGCCAGGGCATGCCAGCCCAAGGGCCCAAATAAGTGCACAACTGGCTTTTTGGGGATCTGTTTATTGAATTCAATATTTGACACACCATGTTTCAATATATTCAAATTAATTACATTAAGTTACTTATCATTTGACAAATAAGACAAATTTGTTGATTTCAGATTTAAATTGGTTAAGATACCAACAGCTAACAACATGGTCCGTTAGCTCGCCAATACCGACATTGATGTTTTAACCATGACCTGCCCTGCCACAAAAGCAACCAACCGGACCACAAAGCTCCCTTGTTCAGCCCCTGGCGCATGGATGACCTTAAAGCCTGTTATGGCGGCTGTGGTGATGGCTTCAAGCTGAGGTGGTTATTCGCTTGAATCGACAAAATCGTTTTAAGCGTGAATTTGGTATAAAGTTATGAATGATTTGAAAATTGACTTAATCATGTCAAAAACCTCCATTTGGCTGATGGAAACCGACCCCGTCAGCACGCAACTTTTGACAACCTTTTTGGGCAAGTCTGGGTACAAGGTGACTGCGATGGCCGACTTGTCTGCCATGCAAGCCCTGTTGGACAAATCCAACAGCCCCGACTTGATGGTTTTGCAAAGCACGATGCACCAAATCGACGGCATGGCCTTGCTGCGGCACTTGCGCCAACAAGGTCACGAATGGCCCATCTTCATGACCTCTGCCAGCAGCGATCCGATCGACCTGATCTTGGCCCTTGAAATGGGCGCCGATGATTTTCTCGCCAAGCCGATCAACCCACGCGAGTTGCTGGCCCGCATCCAGGCTTGTTTGCGCCGAATTCACCGGCTCAGCCATTCAGCGCCGCCCGAGCGTTATAAATTTGGGCCGTTTGTGCTGGACTTGAATTTGCGCAGCTTGTCCAAAGGCAAGAAAAGCCTGCACCTCACCACCCGCGAATATGACTTGCTCAAGGTTTTGGTGGCCCACCCCAACCAAGCCCTGGAGCGCCAAGATTTGGCCATGAGAGTGATGGGGCGGCCTTTGGCCGATAACGACCGCAGTTTGGATGTGCAGGTGGCGCGTTTGCGCAAAATCATTGAAGAGCAACCCGACAAACCACGGTATTTGCAAACCGTGTGGGGCTCGGGCTACGTGTTCACGCCTGGGCGGTGATCAAGGCCACGGCCCGCGCTTCCATGCTCTGGCCCTGACCCACGGGGCCCAGTTTTTCCGCCGTTTTGGCCTTCACATTCACCTGACCCACCGCCACACCCAAAGTCTGGGCAATGCGCTCGCGCATGAGCCCAATGTGCGGCGCCATCCGCGGCGCTTGGGCCACGATGGTGGCGTCAATGTTGCCAATCTCATACCCCGCTTGCCGCACCCGTTGACCGACCTCGCGCAACAACACCAGCGAGTCAGCGCCCCGGTGTTGGGCATCGGTGTCGGGGAAGTGGCTGCCTATGTCTCCCAGAGCCGCCGCCCCCAGCAGCGCATCGGTGATGGCATGCAGCAACACATCCGCGTCAGAGTGGCCCAGCAAGCCCTGCGGGTGGTCGATGGTCACCCCACCCACGACCAAGGCTCGCCCCGGCACCAAGGCATGCACGTCCCAACCCTCGCCTATGCGCATCATGGTGGTCATGCCAAATCCTTGTGTGGGGTTGCGGGGTTGCGAGCGGCCAAGATGGCCTCGGCCAAGGCGAAGTCAGCCGGGTAAGTCACCTTGAAGTTTTGCGCCGTGCCGGCCACCAATCGGGGCTGCAGGCCCAAGCGCTCGATGGCACTGGCTTCATCGGTGATGCCCTCAAAACCGCCACCGGCCACCTGGGCCAGGGCATCGTGCAAGGTTTGCAAGCGAAACATTTGTGGCGTTTGCGCCAGCCATTTGTTCGCGCGTGGCAAGGTGGCCACCACGCGCCCACCCGCTTCGCTTTTCAGGGTGTCGGGCAAGGGCAAGGCCAGCAAGCCGCCCACCGCATCGTGTTGGCAGGTGTCGATCAGCTGGTTCACCGACTCCGGTGACACCAGGCACCGCGCGGCGTCATGCACCAGCACCCAGTCCTGTCCGCTCAAACCCGCCGCCAACATGGCCTTCAAGCCGTTGAACACACTCTCAGCACGGCTGTCACCCCCACACGCCACCCGTTGAAAGCGCTCGGGCCATCCTGGTGTGGGCCACTCATACGGGTCTTGCGGCGACACAACCAGCCAGCCACTGTGGAGTTGTTGCACCTGCGCCAGCGCCTGAACGGTGTGCATGACCATGGGCTGGCCCGCGACCCATTGGTACTGCTTGGGCTGGGCCGTGCCCGCACGGCTACCCGTCCCAGCGCAGGGGATCAGGGCGTGAAAAAGGGGATTTGCAGGGGCAGCGTGCATCGCATTTGATTGTAGAGGGGCACCCTGGGCCCATCCGCTGAACCATCAACCAAGTGGGTTTGTTTTCAGCCAATCTTTCAATGCGCCATCAATGCGTGTTTGCCAAGCCGCGCCTGTGGCTTTGAAGGCGCTCATGACCTCGGGCGACAAACGGATGGTGGTCATTTGTTTGGTCGGGCTTTTTTGCGGACCGCGTTGTTTCATGCCCAGCGTTTTTTGCAAGCTGGCAGGCAAAGCCTCGTGAGCGGGTTTGCAAAGCATGGATGTTTGGTTCGCCCAAGGGCGCCACCATCCGGACCTGATCGACGCCCACCCCATGCGCCCTGCGCGCGACTTGCTCATCTGGATGATCCAAATGGCTGCCCCCTAAAATCGCCCAACACCACCCCATGCCCATTGGCCTGGGGTGGCTTGTTTTTGTCGGTCACTCAAGCCCATGCACATCCCCACCC
>JBEDFU010000182.1:0-9578 GCA_041174965.1 Pseudomonadota bacterium
TCAATGGCTGATGGCGGGCTTTTTTGTGTGCGGATTTCAAGTGGTCTTCATTGGGGTGCACCTGCCCAGTTACCTCAAAGACAAAGGCTTGAGCCCAGAGGTGGCCGGCTATGCCCTGGCCTTGATTGGTTTGTTCAACGTCTTTGGCACGTATGTGGTGGGTTTGTTGGGTTCGCACTTTTCAGGGCGGCAATTGCTGGCTTGCAACTACCTGAGCCGATCGGTGGTGATCTCGGTCTTTTTGTGGGTGCCCGTGAGCAATTTGAGCGTCTATGTTTTCTCGTGCTGCATGGGTTTGCTGTGGCTGTCAACCGTGCCACCGACCAATGGCACAGTGGCCAAGATCTTTGGCATCTCTCACTTTTCCATGCTCGGGGGCTCGGTGTTTTTTGGCCACCAATTAGGTAGCTTCATGGGCGTTTGGCTGGGCGGCTGGCTCTATGACCACACCGGCAGTTATGACGTGGTGTGGTACATCTCCATTGCCCTGGGTCTGGTGGCGGCCTTGTTCAACTGGCAAGTCAACGAAAACCCGATTGAACGCAGAACACCCCAAGTGAGCGCGGCATGACACCCATGCGGCACAAAATTGGATACGGGCTGCTGTTGGCAGCGGCCTTGGTGCCCATATTCATGCTGTACCAACACCCCGATTTTTTGTGGATGCTGGCCTCGCAAGCTTGGTCCTGCTTTTGACCCAGCCCACCATGCCACCCGCCAGCGCCCCAGGTCTCACACCCCCCGCGCATCCGCGTGGCGCTGACGCGCCCAATCCCTGGGTGCAACGATGGACCCCCCTGATCGCGCCGGGCGGTGAAGTCCTCGACTTGGCTTGTGGCCACGGCAGACACATGCGGCAT
The DNA here is from genome assembly GCA_041174965.1 of Pseudomonadota bacterium. Lineage (GTDB taxonomy): Bacteria > Pseudomonadota > Gammaproteobacteria > Burkholderiales > Burkholderiaceae_C > Limnohabitans. The sequence continues at coordinate 861 of JBEDFU010000182.1, forward strand.
TTGGCCGAGCACGGATTTCGCCCTGTCGGTGTGGATCGCGATCCGCAGGCCTTGGCGCAAGCCAAAACCTGGGGGGAAACCTGTTTGGCCGACGTGGAGAACCAGGCCTGGCCTTTTCCGGGCCGCGTGTTTGATGCGGTGGTCATCACCCACTATTTATGGCGCCCACTGCTGCCGCAGATTTTGGCCAGTTTGGCGCCCGATGGGGTGTTGATCCACGAAACCTTTGCCCAGGGCAACGAAACCGTGGGCCGGCCGTCGCGGCCTGATTTTTTGCTGCGCCATGGCGAATTGCTAGAGATGTGCAAGGGCTTGCACATCGTGGCTTACGAAAATGGTTTTATCGACACCCCAGCCCGCTTTGTCCAGAGGGTGGTGGCCGTTCGAACGGAACCCAACCACACCCGCACGGTGCGTTACCCGCTCTCGGTAGAATGAGCACCTTTCCCTGACCGAGACTTGGACATGATCAGCATCAAAGGCAGCATTGTGGCTTTGGCCACCCCCATGCTCGACGACGGCGCCATCGACTACCCAGGTCTGCGCCGTTTGGTTGATTGGCATGTGGACCAAGGCACGGATTGCATCGTGGCGGTGGGCACCACCGGCGAGTCACCCACGGTCAGCGTGCAAGAACACTTGGAGATCATCCGGGTGTGCGTAGAGCAGGCCAAAGGGCGAATCCCCATCATGGCGGGCTGCGGTGCCAACGCGACAGCCGAGGCCATCGAACTGGCCCGCCGCGCCAAAGAAGTGGGTGCCGATTGCCAATTGCAAGTCGTGCCCTATTACAACAAGCCCACCCAAGAAGGCTTGTTCCAACATTTCAAAGCCATCGCCCAAGCGGTGGATCTGCCTTTGGTGCTGTACAACGTTCCCGGCCGCACCGTGGCCGATATGCAGCACGACACGGTGATGCGTTTGGCCCAAGTGCCTGGCATTGTCGGCATCAAGGAGGCCACCGGAAACATTGAACGCGCCCAATGGCTGATCCGCGAAGCCCCCAAGGGCTTTGCCATTTATTCGGGCGACGACCCCACCGCCGTGGCCCTGATGATGTGCGGCGGACAAGGCAATATCAGCGTGACGGCCAACGTGGCCCCAGCCTTGATGCACCAGCTGTGCGCAGCCGCATTGGCTGGGGATCACCGCAAGGCCATGGACATCCAGTTCAAGCTTTTGCCTTTGCACAAGCATTTGTTTGTCGAGGCCAACCCCATTCCACTCAAATGGGCGATGGCCAAATTGGGCCTGTGCGGTCCCGCCATGCGCTTGCCGTTGACCCCCTTGTCCTCCCAAAACCACGCGGTGGTGGAGTCTGCTTTGCGCGCCAGCGGCCTGCTGGCCTGAACCCAACCCCATGAAACACCCCATGCACCGACGTGTCCTGCTTGCCTTGAGACTGAGCCCTTGGTTGTTTGCTGCTGTGCTGGCCGGTTGCGGCAGTGTGATCCCCGACTCCAAGGTGGACTACAAAACCCAAGGCGACTCCAAGGGTGCCAAACTGGATGTCCCACCAGACCTGAGCCAAATTGGGCGTGAATCGCGCTACGCTTTGCCGGGCGTAGGGGTCAGTGCCAACGAATTCAACACCAACCGCAGCGCACAACGTGGCAATACCGTCACCAACGCCGTGGGCGATGTGCGCTTGGAGCGTCTGGGCACTGACCGCTGGTTGGTGGTGGGCCGCTCGGTCGACGAGTTGTACCCCATCGTGCGAGATTTCTGGAAAGAAAACGGCTTCACCTACACCCAAGAGAATCCTGTTTTGGGTTTGCTCGAAACGGAATGGGCCGAAAACCGCGCCAAGCTGCCGCAAGACATCATCCGTCGTACCTTGGGTAAAGTGCTTGACGGCCTGTACTCCACGGGAGAGCGTGACAAATACCGCACACAGCTCGAACCGTTGACGCCAAAATCCACTGAAATTCGCATCAGCCACCGGGGAATGGTCGAGGTGTATGGCAGTGTGGTCAAAGATTCAACCGTTTGGCAACCGCGCCCCAGCGACCCAGGCTTGGAAAATGAATTCCTGCGCCGGCTCATGCTCAAACTGGGGGCACCCATTCAACAAGCTGATCAAGCCGTGGCCACAGCCAATGTGCCCAGCACTTCAGCCAAAGCTGAGAACATTGCCGGACAAACATCCATTCTCTTGAATGAGGGCTTTGACATCGCTTGGAGGCGTGTGGGATTGGCCTTGGATCGAACGGGCTTCACCGTGGAAGACCGCGACCGCCGAACTGGCACCTATTTTGTGCGTTACGTTGAAGCCGTCAACGAAAATGAAGGCAACTTCTTCACCCGCATGTTCAAAGCCAAGAAAGTGCCGGTGCCCGTGAAGTACCGCATTGCGATCACCGCCCAAGCCAGCGGTGGCAGCCGCGCCGTCGTGCTGGGCATGGATGGCCAAAACGAATCCACACCTGCCAGTCAAAAAATCGCCAAGCTGCTGCTCGACGAACTCAAATGAAGCTGCCGCCCACATGGTGGGTGGACGAGCAAAAAAAAGCCACCCGAAGGTGGCTTTTTTTGTGGCTTGAAAGAATTACTTCTTTTCGCCAGCGGGGGCAGCAGGTGCAGCAGCCGGTGCAGCGGCAGCATCGGCAGCAGGGGCGGGAGCAGATGCGTCAGCAGCAGGTGCAGGCGCTGCGGCGGGAGCGGGTGCGGGAGCAGGAGCGGGGGCTTCTTTTTTGCCACAAGCGACCAAAGCAGCGGCCATCAGTGCGGCCAAGAGGAGTGATTTTTTCATGTTGATTTCCTTTGAAGGGGTTGGATAAACGCATTGTTGGTACTGCCACGCCGGGGCGTGGCCGAGCCGATGGACTCAGAAGCTTCCTCAGCTCAGCCTCCGATTATAGGGTAAATCCCGGGTTCCAAGGCCCCAATACCGCTGGCCTCTTGGCGTGCGCCCCAAGCCGGTGCACAAGACCCAAACTCACAAAGGGTGGCACCAGCCTTGCTCGCCCCATTCGCGCAACAAGGCCTTGGCCGCTGGGCTGGCTGTGCGCCATTGCGCCTCATTGAGCCCGCGCTGATCGGCCAAAGCGCGCATCAAACGGGCGTCGGCACCACTGGCACGCCAACTTTCACCATTGAGGTAAATGTGACCATCGTCATACAACATGCGGCTGCGTGCATCCAAGGTCCAAGCCCGAATGCGCTTGGGTGGCGGCTGCGGCTCAAACCACACCTGCGCTTTGGGTTCGGTCAAGACCTCACCCAAAGCTTGGTGCAGCGCATGGGGTTTGGCCAACAGTTGTTGCACTGCGTTTTGGGCAAACACCTGCAAGTGGGCGGGCATTTGGGCCGGATGTGTGGCGGCGGCTTGTTGCGGGTCGGCATACAAACGGGCAGGCAATTCATCCTCGCACTGCTCGGACAAGCGCTGCAACACATCACGCCCCAATTCGGCCATGCCCGGTGCGCGAAACCCCACCGAATAGGTCATGCACTCGCCCACCGCTGTGCCTTCGTGCGCATAGCGGGGGGGCAGGTAAAGCATGTCTCCGGGGTTGAGCACCACGTCCCAGCGCGGCTGAAACTGGGACAAAATTTTCAGCGGCATGCCCGGCTGCAACGACAATTCTTTTTGAGCGCCGTAGCGCCAGCGGCGCTGACCATGGGCTTGCATCAAGAACACGTCATAGCTGTCAAAGTGCGGCCCCACCCCACCGCCATCGCTGGCCCAGCTGACCATCAAATCGTCCAAGCGGGCGTCGGGCACAAAGCGGAAATTTTGCAGCCACTGCGCGGCGTCTTGGCTGTGTAAATCCACGCCTTGCACCAGCAAGGTCCAATGCGCTTGGGCAAACGGTGGACGCTGTCGGGCACTGAACGGGCCGTGGTGCATTTGCCAGTCTCGACCCCGGCCTTGCACCAGCCGTGACCCGACATCCGGGCTGGCCGCCAAGTCAAACAACTGCTTGCGCGAGAGCAAAGGCTTGAACTGGGGAAAGGCTTGGCGCACCAGCAAGGGCTTTTTTTGCCAATACCGTTGCATGAACTCGCTGGCTGTGAGGCCGCCGAGCATGGCCAAAGGTTGTTGCGTTTGCATGAGGCCATGATAGGTGCAGGCGCAAACTGCGACAATTCGGCCCATGAAAATCACATCCCCTTGCGTGGTCGCGCTGACCTGGACGTTGAAAGACTCTTTGGGCGAAGTCCTGGACGAATTGACCGATCCGGTTGAGTTCATGGTGGGCGGCGAAGATTTGCTCGCCAAAATCGAACAATCCATGCTCGGCCTGGGGGCAGGCGACAAACTCAAACTGCACCTCGAACCCGAAGACGCTTTTGGCCTGTTCAATGAAACGCTGGTGTTTTTGGAGTCACGCGCCTTGTTCCCACCCGAGTTGGAAGTGGGCATGACCATCGAAGGCCATGCCTTGCCTTTGGGCTGCAACCCGGACGCGCCCAGCGATATTTTTTACACCGTCACCGACCTGTATCCCGATCACGTGGTGCTCGATGGCAATCACCCACTGGCGGGTTTATCTCTGTACATCGACATTCGCATCGCCGACGTGCGCGAAGCCAGCGTGGATGAGGTTGGGCGCGGCAGCGCCGGCACCGGCTTTTTCAAAATCGTGCCCCAAGCGCCTGGGGGCGCGAGCTTGCATTGAAGTCAGGCCGTGCCGGTTGATCCGTAGCCGCCCGCACCGCGCTGGGTGGCTTGGTCAAAGTCTTGCACCACCCGAAAACTGGCCTGCACCACCGGCACGATGACCAACTGGGCCAAGCGCTCCATGGGGGCCAAGGTGTAAGCGGTGGGGCTGCGGTTCCAGGCGCTCACCATCAAGGGACCTTGGTAGTCGCTGTCGATCAAGCCCACCAAATTGCCCAACACAATGCCGTGCTTGTGGCCCAAACCCGAGCGCGGCAAGATCATGGCGGCATAGGCCGGGTCCGCCAAGTGGATGGCCAAACCCGTGGACACCAACTGCCAGGCATTGGGTGCCAGCACCAGTGGTGCGTCGATGCAGGCGCGCAAATCCAAGCCCGCGCTGCCCGGGGTGGCGTATTCGGGCATTTGATCCGCCAAGCGCGGATCCAAAATTTTCACGTCAATTTTCATGGGTTTTTCGAGGCCAAGCGAGTGGCCAGATCGTGGATCAATTCGCGCGCCAAATCGGCCTTGCTGGCACGTGGAAGTTCGCGGTGTCCGTGCTCATCCACCAGCAGCAAGGCGTTGTCGTCTTGGCCAAAGGTGTCGGGGCCAATATTGCCCACCAACAAAGGCACATTTTTGCGCGCACGTTTGGCCTGGGCGTGGGCCAGCAGGTTTTCGCTTTCAGCCGCAAAGCCCACACAAAACAAACGACCGCTGCGCGCACGCGCGCTGGCGGCCACGGTGGCCAAGATGTCGGGGTTTTCCAAAAAGCGCAACGCCGGTGGCGCGGCCCCCGCCTCTTTTTTGATTTTTTGCCCTGCCGCCTGATCCACCCGCCAATCGGCAATGGCCGCAGCCGCCACAAACACATCGGCCTGTTCCGCCTGCGCCAGCACCGCCGCATGCATTTGTTCAGCGTTGACCACATCGATGCGTTGCACGCCATGGGGGGTGGGCAAAGCCACGGGCCCGGCCACCAAGGTCACCAATGCACCGGCATCGGCCGCCGCACGGGCAATGGCAAAGCCCATCTTGCCGCTGGAGCGGTTGGTGATGCCGCGCACCGGGTCAATGGCTTCATAGGTGGGGCCGGCATTGACCAGCACCCGCCGGCCTTGCAACACCTTGGGCGCAAAAAAAGCTTCCAAGCTGTGGCGCAATTCATCGGCTTCGAGCATGCGCCCGTCGCCCACCTCGCCACAGGCTTGGTCCCCCTGGCCCACGCCCAACACGGTGCAGCCATCGGCGCGCAACTGCGCCACATTGCGCTGGGTGGCTGGGTGCGCCCACATTTCGCGGTTCATGGCCGGGGCCAACAGCAAAGGCACGCGCTCGATGGGCCGGGCCAGACACGCCAGGCTGAGCAAATCATCAGCGCGCCCATGCAGCAGTTTGGCCATGAAATCCGCACTCGCCGGGGCCACCAAGATGGCGTCAGCCGCTCGGGTGAGGTTGATGTGGGCCATGTTGTTGTCTTGGCGGGCGTCCCATTGAGATATATATACCGCTTGGCCCGACAAGGCCTGCATGGTCACGGGCGTGATGAAGGCCGTGGCCGCCTCGGTCATCACCACCTGCACGCTGGCACCGGCCTTGACCAAGGCGCGGCACAGCTCAGCGGCCTTGTAGCAGGCAATGCCCCCGCTCAAGCCCAGCACGATGTTTTTGCCATTCAAAATGCCCATGGCCGCAATGTAGCAGAGCGCCCCCATATAATCGCCGCTTACCACCACCCGGGACTTCAGCATCCCGTACCTGACATGACCCAATTTGTCTTCGTCACCGGCGGTGTGGTGTCTTCCCTGGGTAAGGGAATCGCCTCAGCCTCCTTAGCTGCGATTCTTGAGTCGCGAGGCCTCAAAGTCACTTTGATCAAGCTCGATCCTTACATCAACGTGGATCCGGGCACCATGTCCCCGTTCCAGCATGGCGAAGTTTTCGTCACCGATGATGGCGCCGAGACCGATTTGGACTTGGGTCATTACGAGCGCTTCATCACCACGCGAATGCGCCGCACCAACAACTTCACCACCGGCCAAATTTACAAAAGCGTGCTTGAAAAAGAGCGCCGGGGCGACTACCTGGGCAAAACCGTCCAGGTCATCCCGCACATCACCAACGAAATCCAAGATTACGTGCGCCGGGGTGCGGGCATAGGCACGCCGGACGCGGTGGACGTGGCGATTGTTGAAATTGGCGGCACCGTGGGCGACATCGAGTCCCTGCCGTTTTTGGAAGCCGTGCGCCAAATGAGCCTCAAGCTCGGCCCCAACAATGCGGCTTTTGTGCACCTGACCTATGTGCCCTGGATCGCTGCAGCGGGCGAGTTGAAAACCAAACCCACCCAACACACGGCGCAAAAGTTGCGCGAAATCGGCATCCAGGCCGACGCCTTGCTGTGCCGCGCCGACCGCAAAATTCCGCAAGAAGAGCGCGAAAAAATCTCCCTCTTCTCCAACGTCGCCGAATGGGGCGTGATCTCCATGTGGGACGTGGACACCATCTACAAAGTGCCCCGCATGCTGCACGAGCAAGGGCTTGACGCCCTGATCTGCGACAAACTGCGCATCCACACCCCACCCGCTGATCTCAAGCGCTGGGATGCTCTGGTCTACGAGGTCGAGCACCCCCAACACGAGGTCAGCATCGCCATGGTGGGCAAGTATGTGGACTTGTCAGACAGCTACAAATCGCTCAACGAGGCCCTGCGCCACGCCGGTTTGATCAACCATGCGCGGGTCAAAATCGAATACATCGACTCCGAAACCCTGAACACCGAAAACGCTTCGCGCCTGGGCCAGTTCGACGCGGTCTTGGTGCCCGGCGGGTTTGGCAAACGCGGCATTGAGGGCAAAATTTGCGCCGCCCGCTTTGCCCGCGAACAAGGCATTCCCTACCTGGGCATTTGCCTGGGCATGCAAGTGGCCACCATTGAATACGCCCGCCATGTGGCCCACCTCGAAGGTGCCAACAGCACCGAGTTCGAGCCCAACACCCCGCACCCGGTGATTGCCCTCATCAACGAGTGGAAAGACGCAGACGGCAGCATCAAAAAGCGCGATGCCCAATCCGACCTGGGCGGCACCATGCGCCTGGGGGCGCAAAGCTCAGACGTGCAAACCGGCACCTTGGCGCATCAAATCTACGGCGACGTGGTGACCGAGCGCCACCGCCACCGCTACGAGGCCAATGTCAACTACCTCGATCGTCTGCGCGCAGCCGGTTTGGTGATCTCGGCACTGACCCAGCGCGAGCAACTCACCGAGATCGTCGAACTGCCCGCCAGCGTTCACCCCTGGTTCATGGGCGTGCAATTCCACCCCGAATTCAAATCCACACCGTGGGATGGCCACCCCTTGTTCAACGCATATGTTCGCGCGGCCTTGGGCCACAAAAGTGGGCGGCAAAACCTCAAAGCCGTGGCTTGATGCGATCGACCATGAAGTTGTGCGGATTTGATGTTGGCCTGACACGGCCCTTTTTCTTGATCGCTGGCCCTTGCGTCATTGAGTCCGAGCAATTGCAAATGGACACCGCCGGCAGCCTGAAAGAAATCACCGCAGCCCTGGGCATCCCGTTTATTTTCAAAAGCAGCTACGACAAAGCCAACCGCTCCAGCGGCACCAGCTTTCGCGGTCCGGGCATGGACAAGGGCTTGGAAATTCTGGCCAAAGTGAAAAAAGAACTCGGCCTGCCCATCCTGACCGATGTGCACAACGAGGCCGACATCGCAGCGGTGGCCGCCGTGGTCGATGTGCTGCAAACCCCCGCTTTTTTGTGCCGCCAAACCGACTTCATCCACGCCGTGGCCCAATCGGGCAAGCCGGTGAACATCAAAAAGGGGCAGTTTTTGGCCCCGCACGACATGAAAAACGTCATCGACAAAGCCCGCGCCGCTGCCCGCGCTGCCGGCTTGAGCGAGGACCGCTTCATGGCCTGCGAACGCGGCGCGTCCTTTGGCTACAACAACCTGGTCAGCGACATGCGCAGCCTGGCCATCATGCGCGAAACCCAAGCCCCCGTGGTGTTTGACGCCACCCACTCGGTGCAGTTGCCCGGCGGCAACGGCACCAGCAGCGGCGGTCAGCGCGAGATGGTGCCAGTGT
>JBEDFU010000183.1:0-3618 GCA_041174965.1 Pseudomonadota bacterium
GCATGGTACTGTACCGACGGATGGCATTGGCACTGCTGGCAGTGGGTTTGGTGGCTTGTGGCGAAGGTGAAGGGGAAAGCGATGCTGTCGCCACCGACACCAGCAACAACATTGGCAGTTATAGCCTGTACATCCCGCAAGCCCTGAGCGCACTGCCTGGCTCGCCAGTGGCTTTAGGCAGCACGGATGTGCGGAGTGACTACGGGATTGGCACCATTGACATCGACCTTTACACATCCAGTGCCGACAGTGCCAGCAGCACTCGTACCTCGGGGTCTGCCAACAACATTCAATTGCAACCCCTGTCCCATCTGGATGCACTCAGTGTCGGAACCGGAACTTTAGCTGTGTCAGATGCCTTTTGGAAAAATGGCTGGAACGCCCAAGGCGTTGGTGTGACCGTCATTGACGACTTCAAAACCCAGTTGACCAACCAGTCGCCAAGCCTGGTGACTGGCCCCGTGACCATAAACCGCGTTAAAACCGACACAACCGGCGGCACGGCCACGGCCAGCTACGAGCAATTTTTTCGGCACACGCCTAGGCCATACCCATACAGGAATACCCTGGGGGTGACGCTCATGACCCACGGCGACATCGTGGCGGGAATTGCGGCAGGGGATGAAAAAACCACCGCCTCTTTTTCAGACCCCACCAATGGCTACCAAATCAGTGCCTTCAATTACAGCAACACCAGCCCACCCACGTGCACAAAAGTACCCCTGACGACCACGCTCACCTGCGACAACCCTCTGTTCACCGATGCGTCTGGGGTGAAAACTGGTGTTTCTTACCGGCTGGCACCCGGCATTGCCAGGGGAGCGTCATTGACCACACACACCGTCACGTTGGGTGCCGGCACCGACAGCAAACAACAATGGGCCGACATTTCAGGCGCCATGACCAACGCCAAAACATCCAAGGTCATCAACCTGAGTTTGGGCGCGTTGATCACGAACAATAATTTGAGCGTGGATGAAATGCTGGCGGTGCTTGACGCTTCGCCCTATACAAGTGAACCCGACGCAGTGTTCACTGTGGCAGCTGGCAACGACTCTGGCCCATGCAACAAAAGCGAAAGCTAGCAAATTTTCAATGGTTGCAACACTGTGGCCGTGGCCTTGTCATACCAAGCCCCGACCAAAAACTCAACCTTGGTGGTGGGGGCTTTGGACAGAGATGGCAAAGCCATTGCCAAATACAGCAACCGTGCGGGCTTGTTGGCCCAACGCTATTTGTTGGCCCCTGGCAATTCCGGTTACACAGACGCCAGCAACACGGGCATTGCAGGCACCTCGTTTGCTGCACCCCGCGTGGCTGGTGCTGCGGCCATTTTGCGCGGCATGTACCCCCTGCTTTCAGCCACAAGCATTGCCAATGCGCTTTTGCTCAGCGCCAACAAAGACATCGACAGCGATGGCACACCCGATTTCAGCGGTGTGAGTCTGGTCTATGGCCACGGCAAGCTCGATTTACAGCGGGCCATCAACTACCTGAAGGGCGATTTGAAGTTGCCTTGATCTTTCCAGTGCGTGTCGTTTTGGCTTTCTGCTGCGGTATTTCGAGTAAAAAGGCAGCGAGCAAAAAGTGTCAACCATGTCAGACACCCCCCTAAAATGCTCGGCATGACCAAACCCGCCTCCCCTGCCACACCCGAAGAACACAAAGTCAGCAACTTTCTGCGCCAGATCATCGAAAACGATTTGGACAAAGGCACTTACGCCACCCGCCGCTGGGCGGGCAGCCCTGGGGACGCGGCGCACCACGCCGCAGGCGCACCCGATACCGCCAAGATCCGCACCCGCTTTCCGCCCGAGCCCAATGGCTATTTGCATGTGGGCCACGCCAAGAGCATTTGCATCAACTTTGGCCTGGCCCAAGAGTACGGCGGCGTGTGCCACTTGCGCTTTGACGACACCAACCCCGAAAAAGAAGACACCGAATACGTCAACGCCATCATCGACGCGGTGAAATGGCTGGGCTTCAGCTGGAGCCAATCAGGCAACGATGCGCCTTACCAAGCCAGCGACTATTTCGACTTCATGTACCGCGCCGCCGAGCATTTGATCGAAGCCGGTCACGCCTATGTGGACGAGCAAACCCCTGAGGAAATGCGCAACAACCGAGGCGACTTTGGCAAGCCCGGCATCAACAGCCCGTTTCGCAGCCGATCCCCCGCAGAAAACCGCAGCCGCTTTCGCGAGATGCGGGATGGCAAGCTGGCCGACGGCGCTGCGGTGCTGCGTGCCAAGATCGACATGGCCTCGCCCAACATCAATATGCGCGACCCGGCCATCTACCGCATCCGCCGCGCCACACACCACCACACCGGCGACAAATGGTGCATCTACCCGATGTACACCTTTGCCCACCCGATCGAAGACGCGCTAGAGCAAATCACCCACAGCATTTGCACGCTGGAGTTTGAGGACCAACGCCCGTTTTACGACTGGCTGATGGAGCGCCTCTGCGAAGGTGGCTTGCTGGCCGCCCCTTCCCCCAAACAGTATGAATTTGCCCGCCTCAACCTCAGCTACGTCATCACCAGCAAACGCAAGCTGGCGCAATTGGTGAATGAAGGCAAAGTCAGCGGTTGGGACGACCCGCGAATGCCCACCATTGTGGGACTGCGCCGCCGCGGCTACACGCCCGAGAGCCTGCGCCTGTTTGCTGATCGCATTGGTGTGACCAAGTCGGACAGCTGGATCGACTACAGCACCTTAGAGGGCTGCTTGCGCGAAGACTTGGAACTCAAAGCCCACCGCGCCATGGCGGTGCTGGACCCCATCAAACTGGTGCTGACCAATTGGGACGAGGCCTTTGGCGCTGGCCATTTGGAGCCCTGCACCCTGCCCGCCTTGCCGCACCCGCCCGAAAGCCAGCCCGAACCCGCTGCGCGGCAATTCACCATCGGCAAAGAAGTGTGGATAGAGCGTGACGACTTCGCCGAAGTACCGCCCAAAGGCTACAAGCGATTAAGCCCGCCGCAAACCAATACCGATGGCACAACCAGCCCAGGTGCGGTGGTTCGCCTCAAAGGCGGCTACGTGGTGGAGTGCACCGGTTGTGCCAAGGATGCGCAAGGCGTGGTCACCGAAGTTCATGCCAAGGTCTTTCCTGAAACCAAAAGCGGCACGGCGGGGTCTGACAGCGTCAAAGCCAAGGGCGTCATCACCTGGGTGGGCGTGGCCGATGGTGTCAAAGCCGAAGTGCGCTTGTATGACCGCCTCTTCAGCGACCCGCAGCCTGATGCAGGCGGCAAAGATTTCTTGGAAGCGCTCAACCCCCACAGCCTCAAAGTTGTGCAGGCCATCGTAGAGCCTTCATTGCGCAAGGCGATGCCCAATGACAAATTTCAGTTTGAACGCTTAGGCTACTTTGTGGCGGACCGGGTGGACCACTCGGCCACGCATTTGGTGTTCAATCAAGCCGTGGGTTTGAAGGACAACTGGGGGAAGTAAAGCAATGCCCACCATTGCCATTTTCTTTGGAATCATCGTGCGCATGTGGCACGACGACCACCCCCCACCGCACATCCATGTGGAATATCAAGGGTTTGAAGCCTTGGTGACGATTGAAACCGGCTTGGTCTCACAAGGCGAATTGCCCCGAAAAGTA
>JBEDFU010000184.1:0-5146 GCA_041174965.1 Pseudomonadota bacterium
GACAACCAATTTAAATACGTTGTGATGCCCATGCGCATCTGAACACCATTTGAACTTTTCTTATTTTTATTTGAGCGGCCCATCCAGGGTCGAATGCCTCCATGACCGATTCCGTTGAACCCACCAGCCCTGAACCCATTGACCTGACCGCCAAGGATGCCTATGGCGAGGGGTCTATTCAAATTTTGGAGGGCTTGGAAGCGGTGCGCAAGCGCCCTGGCATGTACATCGGCGACACGTCGGACGGCACCGGTTTGCACCACCTGGTGTTTGAGGTGGTCGACAACTCGATTGACGAGGCTTTGGCGGGTCATTGCGATGACATCGTGGTCACCATCCACTCTGACAACTCCATCAGCGTGACCGATAACGGCCGTGGCATCCCGACCGGCGTGAAGATGGACGACAAGCACGAACCCAAGCGCAGTGCTTCCGAAATTGCACTCACCGAGCTTCATGCCGGTGGCAAGTTCAACCAAAACAGCTACAAGGTGTCTGGTGGTTTGCACGGTGTGGGTGTGTCTTGCGTGAACGCGCTCTCCAAGTGGTTGCGTTTGGTGGTGCGCCGCGAAGGCAAGGTGCACACGATTGAGTTTGCCAAAGGCTTTGTGCAAAACCGTTTGCTAGAAATGGTCGATGGGGTGGAAGTCTCTCCCATGCGCATCACTGGCGAGACCGACAAGCGCGGCACCGAAGTGCATTTCTTGCCTGACACCGATATCTTTGTCCAAAACCACGAGTTCCATTACGAGATTTTGAGCAAGCGCTTGCGCGAACTCAGCTACCTCAACAACGGTGTGCGCATTCGTTTGTTGGATGAACGCTCTGGTAAGAGCGACGATTACTCGGGCGCGGGTGGCGTGGCCGGTTTTGTGCAGTTCATCAATGCTGGCAAAAAAGTGTTGCACCCCAATGCGTTTTATGCCGAGGGCGAGCGCCCCGCAGAAACCTATGGCGGCATCCCCGGCACCCACATTGGCGTAGAAGTGGCCATGCAATGGAACGAGAGCTACAACGAGAGCGTGCTCTGCTTCACCAACAACATCCCGCAGCGTGATGGGGGCACCCACTTGACGGGCCTGCGCGCGGCGATGACGCGTGTGATCAACAAATACATTGAAGAACACGAGCTGGCGAAAAAAGCCAAGGTCGAGGTGACCGGCGACGACATGCGCGAAGGCCTGTGCTGCGTGTTGTCGGTGAAAGTGCCGGAGCCCAAATTCAGCAGCCAAACCAAAGACAAACTGGTGTCCAGCGAAGTGCGTGCCCCAGTGGAAGACATTGTGGGCAAGGTGTTGGGCGACTATTTGCAAGAGCGCCCCAACGACGCCAAGATGATTTGCGGCAAGATCATTGACGCAGCCCGCGCCCGTGAAGCGGCCCGCAAAGCGCGTGAAATGACGCGGCGCAAAGGCGTGCTCGATGGCATGGGCCTGCCCGGCAAGCTGGCCGACTGCCAAGAAAAAGACCCGGCGCTGTGCGAAATCTACATCGTCGAGGGTGACTCTGCCGGCGGCTCGGCCAAGCAAGGCCGCGACAGAAAGTTCCAAGCCATTTTGCCCCTGCGCGGCAAAATTTTGAACGTGGAAAAAGCGCGTTACGAAAAGCTTTTGACCAGCAACGAAATTTTGACCCTCATCACTGCGCTGGGCACGGGCATTGGCAAGGTGAGCGCCGAGTCGGGCAAGTCGGGGACCGACGACTTCAATATCGACAAGCTGCGTTACCACCGCATCATCATCATGACCGATGCCGACGTGGACGGCGCACACATCCGCACCTTGTTGCTCACCTTCTTCTACCGCCAAATGCCCGAGCTGGTCGAGCGTGGCCACATCTACATTGCGCAGCCACCTTTGTACAAAGTGAAGGTGGGCAAGGAAGAGCAATACCTCAAAGACGGCGCGGCCCTCGACGGGTTTTTGCTGCGCATCGCCCTCAAAGACGCCAGCATCCACACCGGTGGTGACGCACCGCAAGAGCTCAAGGGCGACACCTTGTCGCAACTGGCGCACCAACACCAATTGGCCGAAGCCGTGATCGAGCGCTTGAGCAGCTTCATGGACGTAGAGGCCTTGCGCGCCATTGCCGATGGGGTGGTGGTGTCTCTCGACAACCTGGAGCAGGCGCAAGCCTCTGCCGCGCTGATGCAAACCAAACTGCGCGCCCTGGGCAGCGGTGCCGAGGTGGCGGGCGAGTTTGACGTGCGCACCGACAAACCGATTTTGCGCATCAGCCGCAAGCACCATGGCAACACCAAGAGCAGCCTGATCACCCAAGAGTTTGTGCATGGCGCCGATTACGCGGCCTTGGCCTTGGTGGCGCAAACCTTTCAAGGTCTGCTGGGCGCGGGTGCCAAAGTGGGCCGTGGCGAGGGCGAGCGCCACAAGGAAGAAAAGGTTTCAGACTTCCGCCAAGCCATGCGCTGGCTCATCACCCAGGCCGAATCGGCCACGGCACGCCAGCGCTACAAAGGCTTGGGCGAGATGAACCCCCAGCAACTGTGGGAAACCACCATGGACCCCGAAGTGCGCCGCTTGCTGCGCGTGCAAATTGACGACGCCATCGAAGCCGACCGCGTGTTCACCATGCTGATGGGCGACGAGGTCGAGCCACGCCGGATATTCATTGAGACCAACGCTTTGCGGGCGGGGAATATTGACGTTTGATGTTTCCTCTTTTTACCGTGACACAAGTGGGTTACGGCGAGGGGTAAAACGCGCACTCAACGCATAGACTTCTTAGGGCTGCTGATTTGCAGTGATTAGGGGGGCCTCCCCGTGCCTCAAGCCAACCGTCCCGCCCGGTAGTCGTCCATGGCGGCGATGATTTGCTCTTTGGTGTTCATCACAAACGGACCGTATTGAACAATCGGCTCGCGCAGCGGTTGGCCGGCCAGCAGCAAGGCGCGGGCGCCTTGGCCGGCGCTCAGGCGCACGTGGTCGCCCTCGTTGCGCAAGATGGCCAGGTGTTGGGCGGGCACGGCGGCGGTGTCTTCGCCGCACACCACGTCCACGCTGCCTTGGTACACATAGATCATGGCGTTGTGCTGGCTGGGCAGGGCCTGGTCAAAATGGGCGCTGGCCCCCTCAGGAAAGTGTAGGTCCAGGTAAAGCACCTGGGTGGCGTCGCGTTGCACGCTGCCATCGGTGCCCTGGCTGTGGCCGGCAATCACCCGCACGGTGATGCCTTGGTCGGTGGTGAACTCGGGTACTTGGGCGCTGGGGATGTCGCGGTACCAAGGCGGGCACATTTTGTCTTTGGCGGGCAGGTTGAGCCACAGCTGAAAGCCCGACATCAGGCCCTCTTCTTGCTCGGGCATTTCGCTGTGGATGACGCCGCGCCCAGCGGTCATCCATTGCACGTCGCCGTTTTTCAGCAAGCCCTCGTTGCCCGCGCTGTCGCGGTGGCGCATGCGCCCGTGCAGCATATAGGTGACGGTTTCAAAGCCCCGGTGCGGGTGGTCGGGGAAGCCCGCGATGTAGTCGCCGGCTTTGTCGCTGCCAAAGGCGTCGAGCATCAAAAACGGGTCCAAGCGCTGGTGCAACTCGTTGGCGACGATGCGGGTGAGCTTGACGCCGGCGCCGTCACTGGTGGCTTGGCCGCGCACCAGGCGTTCCAGGCGCCTTGCTTGTGGTTGGGTCATGGGGTTTCTTTCAGGCCGAGGCGTGGGTGGTGGGGTAGCCCTCGGTGGCGATCAGCGCCAGCAAGGGGGTGATGTCTTTCTCGGTGTCCACGTCCACGCGGTTGTGCGCGCGGTCGATGTGCACCTGGGCCTGGGGGTCCCAGCGCAGAACGGTGCGGGTGACAGACTTTTCGCAGTGGCCACAGGTCATGCCGGTGACGTTGAGGGTGTGTTTCATGTGTCTCAGGTGCGTTTGATCCAGCGCAAATCAAGGGGCCAGCGCACAGCGAGAATAACAAAACCATGAATCAAGCCCCAACTGCCCCTGCTCCAGACCTGTGTGTGCTCGATTGGGGCATCGAGGGCATGACCTGTGCCAGCTGCTCGGGACGGGTGGAGCGGGCTTTGGCGGGCCAGGCGGGCGTGGCGCAGGTGAGCGTGAACTTGGCCACCGAGCGCGCCCACATTGAACTCAGCCCCGGTGCCATGGCCGAGGACACGCCAGCGCGTTTGCGCCGCGCCATCCGCGATGCGGGCTACAGCGTGCGGGTGGATGCCAGCACCCCGCAAGACACCGCCGCGCAGCATTGGCGCGAGCTGTGGCCGGTGTTGGCGGCGGCGGCCCTGAGCCTGCCCTTGGTGTGGCCGATGGTGGCGGGCTTGTGGGGCCAGCACGCGATGCTGCCCGTGGCCTGGCAGTTTGCTTTGGCCACCCCGGTGCAGTTGGTGCTGGGTGCGCGCTTTTACCGGGCGGCTTGGTATGCCATCAAGGCGGGCAGCGGCAACATGGATTTGTTGGTGGCCCTGGGCACCACGGCGGGTTGGGCTTTGTCGGTGGGCCTGTGGTGGGCGGCCCCGGCGGGCCACGAGCCGCATGTGTATTTTGAAAGCGCAGCGGTGGTCATCACCTTGGTGCTGCTGGGCAAGTGGATGGAGGCGCGCGTCAAGCGCAGCACCACCGAGGCGATTCGCGCCTTGCAAGCCCTGCGCCCGCTGCACGCGCATTGGCTGGGGCCAGATGGCGAGCAAGACATTGACCTGGCCGATGTGCTGGTGGGCGACCATTTGTCGGTGTTGCCGGGCGAGCGCATCCCCGCCGATGGGGTGGTGCTCGAGGGACATTCGCAAGCCGACGAGTCGCTGCTCACGGGCGAGCCGCTGCCAGTGAGCAAGGGGCCACAAGACCGGGTGACGGGTGGCAGCATCAATGGCAATGGCCGTTTGGTGATGCGGGTGGCGGCGTCGGGCGCGGACTCGGTGTTGGCGCACATCATCCGCATGGTCGAGGAGGCGCAAGCCCACAAAGCGCCCATTCAACGCTTGGTGGACCAAGTGGCGGCGGTGTTTGTGCCCACGGTGTTGGCCATTGCGGTGGTGACCGGCTTGGCCTGGTGGTGGTGGGGCGCGCCGGGCGATGTGGCCTTGATCCATGCGGTGGCGGTGTTGGTGATTGCCTGCCCCTGTGCCCTGGGTTTGGCCACGCCCATGGCCATCGTCGCGGGCACCGGCATGGCCGCGCAG
>JBEDFU010000185.1:0-6150 GCA_041174965.1 Pseudomonadota bacterium
TTTTTCAGACCCGGGCTTGTTTGCCATGCGCGAGGTCTTGCCTTGCCCAGTGATTGGTTGCGCCGAGGCCTCCTACCATGCGGCCAGTGCCATGGCCGACAAGTTTGGGGTGATCTCGATCTTGGCGCGGGCGGTGCCACGCCACCTGCGCCAAATCCGCCATCTGGGGCTGGACCACAAACTCGCGCGCGACCTGCCCATCGAGGTCAATGTGGTCAACCTGGGCGATGAGTCGCTCACCTTCACCCGCATGCGCGATGTGGGCCAACGCTTGGTACACGAGTATGGTGCAGGCGTGGTCATCATGGGTTGTGCGGGCATGGCGCGCTACCGCCAGCGTTTGGAAGATTTTTTAAAGGTGCCCGTCATCGACCCCACCCAAGCCGGTGTGGCATTGGCCATGGGCCGGGTGTTGGCCCAGCAAGCCTTGGGCTGAGGGAGCGGGCGGCAAGGCCTTCAACTCACCACCGATGGTGAGGCTGACTCAGCGCACGGCTGAGCTTTTGTGCTCCAAGCGGCTGAGCAAGCGCACCACCGGCCACAGCAGCACCAGGTACATCAGCGCGGCCAGCACGATCGGGGTGGGGTTGTAGGTCAGGGCCTGGGCTTGGCGGGCGTTGTTGAGCAGTTCGGGCAAGGCCACCACGCTGGCCAAGGCGGTGAGTTTGATCACCTCCAAGGTGTTGCTGATCAACTCGGGCAGCACATTGCGCGTGGCCTGCGGGATGACCACATGCCACAGCGCTTGCACACGGTTCAAACCGGTGGAGCGCGCTGCTTCCATTTGGCCGCGCGGCACGCTCTCCAGCCCAGCGCGGAACACCTCGCCGTAGTAGCTCGAGGTGTTGAGCAAAAAACCCACCGCCACAGCGGCGAATTTGGGCAGGTCGATGCCCAAAAACGGCACGCCAAAGTAAATCAAGATCAAAAGCACCAGGGGCGGAAAGGCGCGAAAGAAGTCCACATACACCACCGTGGCCCAGCGCAACCAGCGCGGGCCTTGGTTGCCGGCCAAGGCCACCGCCAAACCCCCGGCCAAGCCCAGCGGCACCACGGTGAGCGACAGCAGCAGCGTCATCCACAGGCCTTGCAGCAAAAACGGCCACACCTTTTCGATGATGTCGGGGTTGAAGAAAACGTTGATCAGGTTGTCCATGGCTCAACGCTTCCAGGTGAAGCGCGTTTCAACCCAGCGCCCCAACACCACAAAGGGGATGAACAAAATCAAATACGCCACCGCGCCCATCACCAGCGGGGTGGCGTTGCCGGCCTCGCTCGACGCGGATGAGGACACATTCAGCACCTCGTGCAGCGCCACCACCGAGCCCAGCGCCGTGCCCTTGGTGATGGCAATGGTGCGGTTGGTCAGCGGCGGCACGGTCATTCGAACGGCTTGCGGCAAGATCACATGGACCAAGGTTCCCCAAGGCCCCAAGCCCGTTGAGCGGGCGGCCTCCCACTGGCCCTTGGGAATGGCCAGCATGCCGGCCCAAAAAATTTCTTCGGTGAATGCCGCCAGCACCAAGGACAGCGCCAACCAAGTGGCGGTGAAGGCACTCATCGACAGCTCGATGTAGGGGAAGGCAAAAAACAACAAAATGATCACCACCAGCGGTGGCAAGGCGCGAAAAATATCGGCAAAAGCAATGATGAAGGCATTGACCAGCTTCACATGCTGGATGCGCAGCACCGCCAAGGCCAAACCCAGCACCAAGCCGGTGGCAATGACGCACAACCCCAGACCAATGGTGAGCAACATGCCATCGAGGATGGGCGCGACATAGCGCGCCGCCACCTCGGCATTGAAAAAGCTCGATACAAAACGGTCCAACGAGGACAGGGGCGCGGTGCTGTTCATGGGCTCTAGCGGTGGCCCAGTGAGGTCAAAAATTCGCGCAAACGCGGGTGCTGTGGCGTGTCAAAAATCGCTTGCGGGCTGCCTTGTTCCACGACCTGGCCCTGGTCCATGAACACCACATGGTCGGCCGCCGCACGGGCAAAGCCCATCTCGTGGCTGACCACCACCATGGTCATGCCCGACTCGCGCAACTCGCGCATCACCTGCAGCACACTGCCCACCAACTCGGGGTCGAGCGCGCTGGTGGGTTCGTCAAACAACAAAATTTTTGGCTTGAGCGCCAACGAGCGGGCAATGCCCACGCGCTGCTGCTGACCACCCGAGAGCTGGCCGGGGTAGGACGCGGCCTTGTCGGTCAAGCCCACCCGCGCCAAGGCCTCCATGCCCACGGTCTCGGCCTGGGCCTTGCTCATTTTTTGCACCTTGCGCAAGGCCAGGGTGACATTGCCCAGCGCCGTCATGTGCGGGTACAGGTTGAACGACTGAAACACCATGCCCACTTGCTGGCGCAATTCGTTCAGGTTGACGCCCGACAAGGTGATGTCTTGGCCATCGACCAACACCGACCCCGACTGCGGCACTTCGAGCAAATTGCAGCAGCGCAGCAAGGTGCTCTTGCCCGAGCCCGAAGGCCCGATGATGAACACCAGCTTGCCCGTGGGCACGCTCAGGTCCACCCCGTGCAGCACGGCCAGGGGGCCATAAGCCTTGCGCAGTTCGCGCAACTCCAGGGCGGGCCTCATGCCCAGCCCTGCGCAAACTTCTCCGCGCGCATCAAGAGCATTGCGGCGTGTTTGGGGTGGCGTCATAGCCAGGCATGCCCACCACACCGTGGCCAGGGGAGACCTTGACGGCGGCCGAATCAGCGGCGGGCTTGGTGCCAAACCACTTCTCATGCAAACGGGCAAAGGTGCCGTCCATCTTCATGCATTTGACGGCGTTGGACAGCACCGCGCGGCCGGCTCTGTCGTCCAGGCGCAAAGGAATGGCCCAGACCAAACCGGTTTTGATGGTGTAGGTGGTTTTGACCAGCGGGTTTTGCTTGGCGGCCCAGGCCACGACGGTGTTACCGGCCAAATTGGCTTGGGCGCGGCCTGACAAAACGGCTTGCACGGCATCGGCATTGGTGTCGTAAATGTCGTACTTGAAACCGAACTTGGCCATGTTGTCTTTGGCCCAGGTTTCATAAGCCGAACCTTTGTTCACCGAAATGGTCTTGCCTTTGAGCTCATCGAGGTTGTTGATTTCAGCGTCAGACTTCTTGACCAAAAATTGGAAGTCGGTGTCCAGGTAACCCTCGGTGAACAGCATTTGCTCGGCACGTTGGGGGGTCACGGTGGTGGGGGCGGCGATCCAGTCGTATTTTTTGGCATTCAAGCCGGGGATCAGGCCCGAAAACTGGGTGCCTTCGATGTTGACGGGGCGTTTGAGGCGTTTGCCAATTTCCATCGCCATGTCGACGTTAAAGCCTTCAATGCCGCCGCCGAGCTTTGGCATGGCATGGGGCGCAAAAGTGGCGTCGACGGCAGTTTGGATGGTTTGCGCCATGGCGACACCGCTGAACACGGCAGACAAGGCCAGGGCCAGTCCTGTGAGTTTGGTTTTCATGCAGACACTCCTTTTGTGGTTAAAAAAATAAAACGATCAGCCCAGCGGCTTGCCCGCACCCACGCGGTCAACGATCAGTTGGTAGTGCTCGGGGCGGCGGTGCTTGGCAAAGTTGAACACGTGCTGGCGGAAGGTGTCGCCCAGGGCCAGGTCGCAGTGGTGGAATATGAGTTCGTCTTCTTCGCTGGCGCTTTGTGCCACCACCTCGCCAGTGGGCGACACAATGGCCGAGCCCGCAATCATGTGAAAGCCGTCTTCGGCGCCGCACTTGGCCGCAGCGCCCACCCACAAGGCGTTTTCGTGCGCATGGGCTTGCAGCAGCAACAGGTGGTGGAACATGCGCAGGTGCGGCGGCTCGTTCCAGTGGATGTTGTGCGAAGGCGTGTTGTAGCCCAGCACCACCACTTCGGCGCTTTGCAAGCCCATGACGCGAAAGGTCTCGGGCCAGCGCCGGTCGTTGCAAATGCACATGCCCATGCGGGTGTCCATGGTGTCCCACACCTTGAAGCCTTCGTTGCCCACTTGGAAATATTTTTTCTCCAGGTGTTGAAACGGCGCGGCCGGTTTGTGGTCGTCATGGCCGGGCAGGTGCACCTTGCGGTAGCGACCGACGATGTGGCCTTGGCGGTCCACGATGATGGATGTGTTGAAGCGCTCGCGCTCAGGGGTCAGTTCGGCATAGCCCAGGTAAAAGCCAATGCCATATTGGCGTGCCAAATCAAACAGTGGTTGCACATCGGCGTTGGGCATGGCCGCTTCAAAGTAGCGGTCGATCTCGGCCTCGTCGGTCATCCAGTAGCGCGGGAAAAACGTGGTCAGCGCCAGCTCGGGAAACACCACAAAGTGGGCGTGGCGGGCGTGGGCCTCTTTGAGCAATTCGATCAAGCGGGCCACCACGGCGGCCTTGCTGTCGCGCAAGTGGATGGGGCCGAGCTGGGCGACGGCCAGGGGGAAGGGGCGTTTCATGACAATTTGGGCAGCAAAGATTTGAGAAAACCCGCCGAGCCGGTGCTGGCGGGGGCGTTGACCAAGGGGCCGGGCTTGCCACGGGCAATGAACTCGCCGCTGCCACGGGCCACTTGCAATTGATTGTCAGCGATCACCACCCGCCCGCGGTTGATCACCGTGGTTGGCCAGCCGGTGAGGCTTTTGCCCTCGTAAGGGGTGTAGCCCACGCGGTCGTGCAGCATGTGGGTGCTGACCTGGGTTTGGCGCAGCGGGTCCCAAATGGCGATATCGGCGTCCAAGCCCACTGCGATGCGGCCTTTGCGGTGCGCCAGGCCATACATCTGCGCGTGGTCGGTGGACGTCAGGGCGACAAACTTCTCCAGGGTCATGCGACCGGTGTGCACCCCTTCGGAGTACAGCAGCGGCATGCGCAGCTCGATGCCGGGCACGCCATTGGCCATGTCTTTGAACGTGGTCTTTTCGCCTTTGGGCAGCTTGCCCGATTCGTCGTAGCGGTAGGGCGCATGGTCGGAGCTGAACACCTGAAACGTGCCATCCAGCAAACCGGCCCACACCGCTTCTTGCGAGGCGGCGTCGCGTGGGGGCGGGCTGCAGCAAAACATGGCGCCTTCCAGGCCCGGGCGGTCAATGTCTTCTGCGGTGAGGAATAAATATTGCGGGCAGGTCTCGGCAAAAATGCGCGCCCCCAGGGTTTGGGCATGGCGGATGTGGCGCACCGCTTCGATGCCCGACACATGCACGATCAGCACCGGCACATCGAGCAAGCGCGACAGCGCAATCACCCGGTGGGTGGCTTCGCTCTCGGCCAGCGGGTCGTGCGACACCGCATGGAACTTGGGCGCCACATGGCCGTTGTCGAGCAGCCGCTGGGCGATCCATTTGATGATGTCGTTGTTTTCGGCATGCACCATCACCAAAGCGCCTTCGCGCCCGGCGGTGTGCAGCACATCGAGCATTTGCCCGTCATCGAGCTTGAGCTTGTCGTAGGTGGTGTAGACCTTGAACGAGGTGTAGCCCTTGCGGATCAAATCGGGCAGGTCGTGTTGCAAGGCCTGGGGCGTGGGGTCGGAGACGATCAGGTGAAAGCTGTAGTCGATCACCGCTTTGGGGCCGGCACAGGCGTGGTAATCGCTCACCACTTTGGGGAGCGCCATGCCCCGATGTTGTGCGGCAAACGGGATGATGGTGGTGTTGCCCCCAAAAGCGGCCGCCACCGTGGCCGAGTCAAAGTCGTCAGCGGTCATCACCCCGTTGCTGGAAATTTGCTCCACATGGCAATGGCTGTCGATGCCGCCGGGCAACACCCAATGGCCCTTGGCGTCGATGTCTTGGCGGCCCGCGGGCAGGCTGGGTGCCAGGGTGTGGATGAGGCCGTCGCGCACACCGATGTCGGCGCGCATGCGCCCATCGGCATTCACCACGGTGCCGTTGCGGATGGTCAAGTCAAATTCTGTCAAAACAAACCTTTGAGATGCAAATGAAAAAAGGACTCATTGTGGGTCAAGCGCCAACGGCACAGACAAGCGCCGTGTTCCATGCATCCATGGTGTGGATAAGCATGAATTGGGCCTGCGCGCGGCGCATGGGCTGGGGGCGTTTGACGCCGCTCACAGCGGTGGCAGTTTGGCACGTGGGTCGTGGCGCGCCAGTCGCGTGAGCAAATACTCCACTTCTTGGCGGGCGGTGGCGCTGAGCATGGCCGCCGGCTTGCGTTG
>JBEDFU010000186.1:0-9353 GCA_041174965.1 Pseudomonadota bacterium
ACCATGTCGATGGGCACATCGATCGACGCCAGGTCGGGAAAGCAACGCTGGCCCAAAACCTCGGTGTAGCGCGGGTTCACCGGTACCACGGTGTAACCCGCGGTTTGCATGTACTTGGCAGCGAAATAACTGGGGCGGTTCCAGTCGGCAGACAGGCCGACCACGGCGATGGTTCGGCAGCTTTGCAAAATGCGGCGCAGTTCGGCGTTGGTGTGGTCCATGGTGGTGGGGAGTTTATGGGATAACGCGTCCCAGACCTTGGCTTTCAGCCAGGACCTGCCCATCATCACCCGGCTTCAACATTCACCGGCCATTCCGGTCAGCGAACACAGCGCAGTGGCCGAGTGACCATGCGCCCAGGAAACTCAATCTTGTTTGATGTCCAAACGTTTGACAATGTCTTCCCAGCGTTTGTATTCGGTCAACACCAATTGGTCGGCTTGAGCAGTGGAGTTTTTCATGGGCTCCAGACCCAGCTTTTCCAATGCGGACCGGGTCTCGGGGTCTTCCAGCGCTTGCTGCAGGAGTGCGTTGAGGCGGGCCATCACCGGCGCAGGGGTTTTGCCAGGTGCAGCCAGGATGTAGGTTGACTCGAAAACATATCCGGGCACCCCCGCCTCGGCAATGGTGGGCAATTGGTCCCAACCTTTCATCCGCTTTTCACCGGTTGTGGCCAGCGCCACGATTCGGTTGTCCTTCAGCAAGGGCAGCGCCAAGCTGGGGCTGGCAAAGGCCACGGGAACCCGTCCACTCACCAAATCATTGACCGTGTCCGAAACGCCCTTGTAGGCAATGTGCTCCATTTGCACGCCGGCCAATGACTTGAACAACTCGGCACCCAGGTGCGGGTTGCTCGCTTGGCCCGCCGAAGAAAACGCCAGCTTTCCATCTTCGGCCTTGGCCTTGGCCACCAGCTCCTTGACCGTCTTGATGTTCAATGAGGGAGAGACCACCAAAAAGTTAGAGCTGCTGCTGAAGATACCAACAGCAGACATTTCTGCAATCGAATAGCCCGCTGTTTTGGGACGCAACATGGGGCCCAGCGCATGGGCCAATGTGCCATTGACCACCAGCGTGTAACCATCAGGGGCAGACCGGGCCACAGCTGCGGTGCCAATCGTGCCGCCAGCGCCGCCACGGTTTTCAACCGTGAACATCTGGCCGGTGGCTTGGGCCATGTACTTGCCAATGGCGCGGGCCATCAAATCGGTCGGCCCCCCCGCTGAGTAGGGCACCACAATCTTCACCGGCTTGACGGGGTAGTCTTGGGCATTCGAGCACAGCGGCACCATCCAAAAAGCCGATGCCATCGCCACCACAACCGCGGTGCGAAATTTTGATGTGGGTCGGGACCACCCCAATAAAGCCATCATGACCATCTCCTGAATTGAACCTGGCAAATAACCATCCTCGCGTTGACCGGCAGGCGCAGGGATTTGTGGGTCAACATTCGCCTGATTGAAGCGGATTATGTTGGAATAGGCCACAGGGAATTCCCTTGTCACGGAGGGAAGCTGACCCATCTTCGCAAGAACGCAAGGAGTGATGGCCATGTTTCATATCGCACGCGCCAACCTGTGGCACCACGCTGCTTTCGCCGAAAAAATAGCCCATGCCCATGGCCTGAGCTTGCACACCTTTGACCGACATGACGATGCGCAGGCTTGGTCTGCGCTGGGTCAAGCCGATGTCTACCAAATCAGTTCAGCGCGCGACGAATTGCCGCCTCACTTGCAGGCTGGAGAGGATTTGTTGCGGCGCTGCCCCCAATTGATGGCCGTCTCGACCGTTGGCGCGGGCTTTGACACGGTGGACCTTGCGGCATGCACCCGCGCCGGTGTTTTGGTGCTCAACCAATCTGGGGCCAACGCCCAATCGGTCGCTGAAGCAGCGATCGGCTTGATGATTGACCTGACACACCGCCTGACCCTGTGCGATCGCAGGATGCGCTCAGACCGGAATTTTGTGCGAGAAGATTTCATGGGGCAAGAAATCACCGGCGCGACCTTGGGCATTGTGGGCCTTGGCCATGTGGGCCGCAGGGTGGCTCGACTGGCCGCGGCCTTTGATATGCAGGTGATCGCACACGACCCTTTTTTGAGTCCCGAAGAATTTGTTTTGCGCGGCGCGCAAAGTGTCTCTTTTGCCGACTTGCTGCAAAACGCTGATGTGGTGTCTGTGCATTGCCCGCGCGATGCCCAGACCCTGGGCATGTTTGACCGCAGCGCCTTTGCCGCGATGAAACGAGGTGCCTATTTTTTAAACACGGCCCGTGGGGGCATTCATGAGCAATCGGCCCTGTTGGCGGCTTTGGAGAGCGGGCACATCGCTGGTGCTGGCTTGGATGTGTGGGATACCGAACCACCCCCACTGGACGATCCCCTGTTGCAGCATCCGCGCGTGATCGCCACACACCATTGCGCAGGGGTCACGGAGCAATCTCGGCGACGGATGGCAGAGTGGGCCGCCGATCAACTGATCCAGATGTTGCTGCACGGCACAGCGCCAACGCGCATGGTCAACCCAGAAGTCTGGCCGCTGGTGCAGAGAAAGTTGGCAGACAAACACCGGGCCTGACAGACTCAGGGCAAAGCGCGCAACACCGAGTGGAGGTCTGACCCAGAGAAATCAGGTTTCGGTCCCAAGGCCTCAAACGGCAAGCCCTGTCGATTGACCCAAAGTGTTTGAAAGCCAAACCAAGTCGCCCCCAATGCGTCCCAAGCATTGCTGGACACAAAAAGCACATCCTCTTTTTTCACCGCCATGTGGGCCTCGACCAAGGCATAACTTTCCGGTGCAATTTTGTACAGGCCTATCGAATCCACCGATATCACCTGGTCAAGCAGCGTCTCAAAACCGGCGCTTTTCACTGCGCTGGCGAGCATCTCTGGGCTGCCGTTGGAGAGAATGGCTGTGCGCAACCCCCGGGCTTTCAAACTTTGCAATACGGCTAAATTTTCCGGGAACGGTTGCAGGTGTGCATATTGCGCCATGAGTTTGTCAAGCTGCCCGCCGCTGCGGTCCAATTGCAGTCGGTCCAAGCAGTAAGCCAGGGACAAGCGCGTCAACTCCCAGAACGGCAAGTAGTGCTTGCTGCCGCTAGGGCCATGGGGGTCCGACTGGGTGATCAAGCGCGTGTACTCAATTTGCTTATCGCGCCACATCACTGAAATCAACGCACCCTGACCAGGGTACAGGTCATCGGCCAAGGCCTGAATGGAATACACATCAAACAAGGTGCCATAGGCATCAAAGACCACCGATTGAATTGCCATGGCATCTCCAAGTGAGCAAAAGTGAGTTCGGGTTGCACCGCCATGGTGCTCCATCAAGGGTTTGGCTTGATGGAATGTGCATGGGACTTGATTAGACTGTGTCCTGGGTCATTGTTCCATGGGAGGTTGTGATGTGCCGATGGGTTGCTTATGCGGGGGCTGAAATTTATCTTGAGGACTTGATATTCCATCAAGAGCATTCGATTGTGAACCAGAGCCTGGCAGCCACACAGTCCGCTTGGACCACCAATGGCGATGGATTTGGGGTCGCTTGGTACACCCAACGCACGACGCCCGGTTTGTTCAAAGACGTCCTACCTGCTTGGAACGATGCCAATCTGCGCTCGCTGGCCGCCCACATTCGAACTTCTTTGTTTTTTGCCCATGTCCGTGCCACCACCGGCACCGCCATCAATCGCAGCAATTGCCACCCATTCATTTGGAAAAATTGGACTTTCATGCACAACGGCCAAATTGGCAACTGGCATGCCTGCCGCAAAGAGGTGGAAGACCTCATTGACCATCTGCACTATCCCCACAGAGAGGGCACCACCGACAGCGAGGCCTTGTTTCTGGTGGCCCTGAGCAAGGGCTTGGTTCAAGACCCCATCAACGCGATTCAAACGACTTTGCGCGATGTGACCCGCATCATGGACAAAAACAAAGCCGATGAACCGATGCGCATTTCCTGCGCCCTCACCAATGGCAAAGACATGTGGGCCTTTCGATACTCCAGCGATGACCACTCACCCTCCATGTACTATGGATCGCCCCACACCCGCGCCAGCCAAGGCGGGGCACACCCGATCACCACGATTGCTTCAGAGCCGTCGGATTCTGCGGCTGAACATTGGTTCAAAGTGGAAGAGCGCCATGGGGTGCACTGGACCCCACAAGGCCTGTCCCATTTCAAATTTGACCTTTAAACCAGCGCACGCCCAGCCTCCACCGACGGTGTCTGTTGCCATGACTCACAGGCATTTTCGGGACGGATCTCTGGAAAATGGTGCATCAGTTGTAACTTGCGCATGAACAAGGTGCTGTTGAAATACCGGATGCCGCACCGCAAACCAGTGGAAGATGTTTCCGATGGCAATACATATCGGCATGTGCTGCACATGGGGAGAGTGTTTTGCAAGTGAGGGGCTTGGTTCATGACCAAATGGGCAACATCTTCAGAAGGTTTTGTGCGTGCGAATTCAAAAATCAATCCACTTGGCACTGTTCATTTCTTTGAAGCAATTTTCATGACACCCATATTGCGCACCCACCGCACCCCATTGGTGCATCAACATGGCTTTTCTCACCATGTCTGTGCAGACCCACACGGAGCCCCGGCCCATTGATCACCCGCCCACCTCCTCAGACACAGGCCTTGCTCAACCGGCAAGGCATCGCGGCCATGTGTTTGGCCATGGCCTTTTTTTTGACCAATGACACCTTGGTGAAGATGGCGAGCGTGCACATTGGCATTTTTCAGTCCTTGTTTTTGCGCGGTGCCATGGCGTCTGTGGTGCTGAGTCTGGTGGCATGGCGCTTGGGCGCGTTTCGCCTGCAACCGGGCTGGCGCCACCCCACGGTGCTGTGGCGCGCAGGGATCGACGCCTTGGCGTCCATGGTCTACATGGCGGGTTTGGTGCAATTGCCCTTGGCCAATGCCACGGCGATCAATTTGGCTGCGCCATTTTTCATCACCGTATTGGCCGTTGGGGTGCTCCATGAGCGAGTGGATGCCTTGCGCTGGGGCCTGATCATCACCGGATTTGTCGGTGTGCTGCTGGTGGTTCAACCCCAGATGGATGGGTTCAATGGCCACGCTTGGTTGTGCGTCTTGGGCACCTTGTTGCATGCGGTGCGCGACCTCATCACCCGGCGCATCCCGGCTGGCATTCCATCGGCGTTGATCACCCAAACCAATGCCGTGGCGGCCATGGCATTGGGCGGGGTGCTGTGCCTGGGCCAACCCTGGCAACCGGTGAACAGCCCTGCATGGCTGTACCTGGCAGGGGCTGCCATGTGCCTGTGCATGGCTTATTCCCTGATGGTGCGCGCCACCCGCCGCAGCGAGTTGAGCGTGGTGGCACCGTTTCGTTACACCGGCTTGCTTTACGCTTTGATCGGTGGCTACTGGGTCTGGGGCGAAATCCCTAACACCTGGGCATGGTGCGGCATCACCTTGTTGGTGGCATCTGGCTGGGTCATGCTCAGGCGTGAGCGAAGAGCCGCAGCCAATTGATCAGCCCAAGCGCTGCATGGCAGCGGCTGCAATGCTGGCCGCGTCCACTTTGAAAAACTGACGCAATTGGCTGCGCGTGTCGCTGCGGCCAAAGCCATCGGTGCCCAAGGTGGTGTAGCTGCGCCCAGCCGGCACAAACGCACGAATGCTTTCGGGCACGGCGCGCACATAGTCGGTGGCGGCAATGATGGGTCCCGCGCCCAGCGCCAATTGCTGGGTGATGAAGGGCGTGTCGACCGATGCCGCACCAGCCAACTCAGCGGCTTCGCAGGCTTGGCCTTGGCGCGCCAACTCACTCCAACTGGTGACGCTGAACACATCCACCCCAATGCCCTGGGCCTGCAGCAGTTCTGCGGCTTTGATGACCTCATACAAAATCGCGCCCGAGCCCAGCAAGCTGACCCGGCGCGCCTGGTCCTGTGCTTTGGCGGTGGTGCTTTTGCCACCGGCCACGGCAGCGCTGGGTGACCCAGAGGCAAAACGGTAGCAGCCGCGCAGCAAATCCGCCGACACACCCTCGGGCAGATCAGGCTGGGCATGGTTTTCGTTCATCAAGGTGATGTAGTAGAAAACGTCTTGCTGCTCAACCATCATTTCGCGCATGCCCTGGTCCAAGATGACGGCGAGTTCTCCGGCAAAGGCGGGGTCCCAGGCTTTGCAATTGGGGATGGTCGCGGCCACCACATGGCTGGAGCCGTCCTGGTGTTGCAAGCCTTCACCGCCCAAGGTGGTTCGCCCCGAAGTGGCCCCCAACAAAAAGCCCCGGGCACGCTGATCGGCAGCGGCCCATATTTGGTCGCCCACCCGCTGGAAGCCAAACATCGAGTAGTAAATGTAGAACGGCAACATGGCCAAGCCGTGCACGCTGTAACTGGTGGCCGCGGCTGTCCAACTGGCCATGGCACCGGCCTCAGAGATGCCCTCCTCCAAAATTTGGCCGTCCAGGGCTTCGCGGTAACTCAATACCGAGCCAATGTCCTCGGGTGCATATTTTTGACCCACGCTGGAATAAATGCCCACTTGCTTGAACAAATTGGCCATGCCAAAGGTGCGTGCCTCGTCGGCCACGATGGGCACCACCCGGGGGCCCAGTTGTGTGTCTTTGAGCAAGGCGCCCAGCATGCGCACAAAGGCCATGGTGGTGCTCATCTCTTTGCCGCCCGCTTGGGTGGCAAAGCTGGCGTAGCTGGCCAGATCGGGCACCGGCACGACCGCGCAGGTGGTCATCCGCTTGGGCAGGTAGCCGCCCAGGCTTTGGCGGCGTTGGTGCAGGTAGCGCATTTCTGCGCTGTCAGCGTCGGGCTTTAAAAACGCCAGCCCCTTGGCTTGCTCATCGCTCAAGGGCAGCTGAAAGCGGTTGCGAAACTCGATCAAATCGCTGTCGTCAAATTTCTTTTGGCTGTGGGTGGTCATCTTGCCCTGACCGGCACTGCCCATGCCGTAGCCCTTTTTGGTGTGGGCCAAGATCACCGTGGGCTGGCCGGTGTGCGCCGCCGCCGCTTGGTAAGCGGCATGGATCTTCACCATGTCGTGGCCACCGCGCTTCAAGCGGTCGATTTGCTCATCGGTCATGCCCTGCGCCAAGCGCGCCAGATCGGGGTTTTGGCCAAAGAAGGTGTCGCGGTTGTAGCGCCCGTCTTTGGCCGCAAAGGTTTGCATTTGCCCGTCCACCGTGTTGGCAAAAGCCCGGGGCAAAGCACCGGTGGTGTCGCGTGCGAACAAGCCGTCCCAGTCGCTGCCCCAAATGAGCTTGACCACATTCCAGCCGGCGCCACTGAAGAGTTTTTCCAACTCGTCGATGATGCGGCCATTGCCGCGCACCGGCCCGTCCAAGCGCTGCAAATTGCAGTTGACCACCCACACCAGGTTGTCCAAGCCCTCACGCGCCGCCAAGGTGAGCGCGCTCATGGATTCGGGCTCGTCCATCTCACCATCGCCAAACACGCCCCACACCTTGCGCTCGGCACCGGTGAGCAACTGGCGGTGTGCCAAGTAACGCATGAAGCGCGCGTGGTAGATCGAGCTGATCGGACCAATGCCCATGGAGCCGGTGGGGAACTGCCAGAAATCAGGCATCAAGAAGGGATGCGGATAGCTGGACAAGCCGCGTGCGCCCTCTCCCGTGCGGGCGTGTGGCGCACAAATTTCTTGCCGGTAATGCAGCAAATCGGCTTCTTGCAAACGACCTTCTAAAAAGGCGCGGGCATAGACACCGGGCGCACTGTGCGGCTGAAAAAACACCAAGTCGCCCAAGCCGGTGTCGCTGCGGGCGCGAAAGAAATGGTTGAAGCCGGTTTCAAACAAATCGGCTGCGCTGGCATAGCTGGCAATGTGCCCACCCAGTTCACCATAGGCCTGGTTGGCCCGCACCACCATGGCCAATGCGTTCCAGCGCATGTAAGAGGCCAAGCGTTCCTCCAAGGCCAAGTCACCTGGAAACACGGGCTGGCGATCGACCGAAATGGTGTTGACATACGGCGTGACCAAATCGGGCTGCCAGCCGATGCGACTTCCACGCGCAAGTTGCGCCAACTCATCCAAGATAAAGCGCGCCCGATCCGGGCCGTGGGTTTCGACCAGTGCTTGGAAGGCATCACGCCATTCAGCAGTTTCGCTGGGATCGGTGTCGGTGGGGCGCTCTTGCCAAGCGCTCATATCAAGGGGTGTGGGTGCATTCATGCGCAATATCTTAGGCCGATGTGCACAAAATTTAATTTTTAATTGATGGCTTTACTGATTATTTGAAGCATTTAATGCTTAAATTTATGTATTATTCAGCATATGAAACTGGATAACACCGATTTACGCATCCTCGCCGAGTTGCAAAACCATGGCGCTTTGTCCAATGTGGAATTGGCGCGCCGGGTGCATTTGTCCCCTTCCCCCTGCCTGGCGCGGGTCAAGGCCTTGGAGCACAACGGTGTGATCGACCGCTATGTGGCCCTGACCAACGCAGCGGCCCTGGGCTTGGGTTTGAATGTGTTCATCAGCATCAGCCTCAAAGAGCAAAGCAAAGCCGCCTTGGCCGAGTTTGAGCAGCGCATTGCCGAGCATGACGAGGTGATGGAGTGCTATTTGATGACCGGTGACTCCGACTACCTGATGCGCGTGGCCCTGCCCGACATCGCCGCACTGGAGAAATTCATTCTCGAGCAACTCACGCCGATTTCGGGCATCGAAAAAATCCGCTCCAGCTTTGCGCTCAAGCAAGTGCGCTACAAAACCGCTTTGCCTTTGCCCGTGGTTTGAAGCGCTTGTGCGGCTGGCGGGGCACCCGCCGATTCACAAATCCAGGGTCAACTCAGCGCCTTTGCAACCTGAACAGCAGATCATCATGGTTTTGTTTTGCGCTTGTTCGTTGGGCGTGAGGATCATGTCCTTGTGGTCCACTTCGCCACTGATGACACGGGTTTCACAAGCGCCGCAAACACCTTCCATGCACGAGTAAGACACGCTCACGCCGTTGTCCAGCAAGGTGTCCAAAATGCTGGCCCCCGGGGCCACCATGAAGCTGCGGGCACTGCGCGCCAAGTGCACCTGAAAGCCGCCCTCGGGTGGCGCGGCGGGCGCCGCTGAAAAATGCTCCCAATGCACCTGCTCTGCTGGGCGTTGGCTGGCCGCGGCCTGGTAGGCCGCCAACATGGGCGCAGGACCACAGGCATAGAAGTGGGCGTCGGTGGGTGCGGCCTGGACAATGGCGGCCAAGTCCAGCATTTTTCCGCCGGGCTCTTGGTCAAAGTTCAGGTGCAATTGCCCCAATCCCCCGGAAGCGGCTTGCAAATCTTGCAAATGCGCAACGAAGGCTGCACGCGCACGGGTGCGGGCGCTGTAGTACATCACCC
>JBEDFU010000187.1:0-8646 GCA_041174965.1 Pseudomonadota bacterium
GTGTGGTGCACAAGGGCAAAAAACCATCCAGCAGTTGGGCAAATCCAAGCGGGTTGTCCTGACACAGTCGGTGATTGGCATCGGCCAGGGTGTCTGAGGTCGACTGGGGCAAATGGCGCGCCACACGCGCAAACATCTCTACCGGCAGAACCGTTGATTGGGCACCGCCAAACACCAGCGCTGGGCCCGCATAGTGAACACTTGGCAAGATGTCGCGCATCAACTGGGCCTCGGTTTCGCACACGCCTTCAGCGTGAAAGTTCCACTGCCACCCGCCCTGGGGATGCGGACGCAGGATGTGGTCGAGGTAATGCTCGGTCACCTCATTGCTCCAGCGCTCACAAAATGGCAGGGCCATGCGCGCTTGATCGCGGCTTTCAAATTGGGGCGTGGCCCGCACTTGTTGCTGCACCAGATCGTTGACATGGCTGCCAATGGCGACCGCAGGTTGAGCCAGCACCAGGGCCCGAACCCTTTTTTGAAGTTGCGTGGCCAGCATCAAGGCCAAGGCGGCCCCAGTGGCTTGGCCCACAATGACCATCTCCTCCCAGTCTTGAGCTTCAATCAGCGCGAGCAAGTCGTCACGGTGGTCCTCCAGCGTGTAACCGGCCTGGGGCCAATCTGATTGCGCGTGCCCGCGCAGGGCTGGCGCAAAAAACGGCATGGGGCATTGAAGGGCCGCGAGCATGAAGTCCCAAACCCGATGGCTGGTGCGGTTGGGGTGTATCAGCAAAACGGGCGTGCCCTGGCCATGCCAAACAGCCATGTCGTGGCTCATCCGAGCGGTTTGGATGCTTGTCAACTCGGGTGAGCGCACAGATTCACATCCTCAAAGCATGGGTTGGACTTGGCAAGTGGTTTTTCAGTCCACCTTGGCGCCAGAAATTTTGATGATCTTTGCCCACTTGCTGATTTCTGCTTGGGTGAAACGGGAAAATTCTTCCGGCGTATCGCCAACGGGCTCAGCACCTTGGGCCAGGAGCTGCTCGCGCACGCTTTGCTGTTTCAGAATCTTGACCACTTCCGCATTCAGGCGGTTGATGATGTCCGCGGGTGTTCCTGCAGGGGCGTAAAGCCCAGACCATGCAGAAGTCTCAAAACCTTTGACACCAGCTTGGTCAACAGTCGGCACATCCGGCAGTTGTGAAATCCGCTTGATGCTGCTCACCGCCAAAATCTTGGCCTTGCCCGAGCGCACATGCGTGATGCCAGTGGGCATGTTGATGAACATCATGTTCACCTGCCCGCTGATCAAGTCGGCAATCGCTGGTGGGCCGCCTTTGTAGGGCACGTGCAGCATGTCCACATTGGCCATCAGCTTGAAAAGTTCAGACGACAAATGGGTGGATGTGCCTTGACCCGTTGATGCAAAAGAAATCTTCCCCGGTGTTTTTTTCGCCAAGGCGATCAACTCATTGACCGAGTTGACCGGCAAACCCGGGTGAACAATCAAAATGTTCGGAACCGTGCCCACCAAGGTGATGGGCGCCAAGTCTTTGACGGGGTCATAACCCAGCTTGCTGTACAAGGACGTGTTGATGGCGATGATTTCCGAGCCCATCAACAGCGTATAGCCATCTGGCGTGGCCTTTGCCACGGCTTCAGCTGCAATGTTGCCGCCAGCCCCCGCACGGTTTTCAACCAGCACCGATTGACCCAAGGCGTCCGACAGCTTGGTGCTGATGACGCGCGCAAAAAAATCAACCGTTCCCCCCGCTGGAAACGGAACGATGATCTTGATGGGCTTCACAGGAAAGGTTTGTGCGTGTGTCGCGGCAGCGAACACCAGCGCGAATGTGGTCAGGGTGTGTTTGAGGAAATTTTTCATGGCTTGATCCTACCGTGCCGTGGTCACACTGCAGGCCCGATGGGTCTTGTGGCCGTACACTGATCCACGTATGTGTTTTTTATCACGCCGCCGTGGCCTGACCCAGCGGTTGTTCTGCGTTTTGAGGAGTTTTCCCATGAAATCCCGTGCCGCCGTGGCCTTCGAGGCTGGCAAGCCTTTGCAGATGGTCGAGATCGATGTGGCCCCGCCCCAAAAAGGTGAGGTGCTGGTCAAGATCACCCACACCGGCGTCTGCCATACCGATGCCTTCACCCTGTCGGGCGATGACCCAGAGGGCATCTTCCCAGCAGTGCTCGGCCATGAGGGCGCTGGCATCGTGGTCGAAGTGGGCGAAGGCGTCACCAGCGTCAAGCCCGGGGACCATGTGATTCCCCTCTACACCGCCGAGTGCGGCGAATGCCTCTTTTGCAAGTCGGGCAAGACCAACCTGTGCGTGGCGGTGCGCGCCACCCAGGGCAAGGGCGTGATGCCCGATGGCACGACGCGTTTTTCCTACCAAGGTCAGCCGGTCTATCACTACATGGGTTGCTCAACCTTCAGCGAATACACCGTGGTGGCCGAGGTCTCACTGGCCAAAATCCGGCCCGACGCCAACCCCGAGCAGGTGTGCCTGCTCGGCTGTGGTGTGACCACCGGCCTGGGCGCCGTCAAGAACACCGCCAAGGTGCAGCCGGGTGACACCGTGGCCGTTTTCGGCTTGGGGGGCATCGGTCTGGCCGTGGTTCAAGGTGCCCAATTGGCCAAGGCCAGTCGCATCATCGCCATTGACACCAATCCGTCCAAGTTCGATCTGGCGCGCACCTTTGGCGCCACCGATTGCGTCAACCCGAAAGACCACGACAAGCCCATCCAACAGGTGATTGTGGAAATGACGGGCTGGGGCGTGGACCACAGTTTCGAGTGCATCGGCAACACCCAGGTCATGCGCGCTGCACTGGAGTGCGCTCACCGCGGTTGGGGTCAGTCGGTCATCATTGGCGTGGCTGGCGCGGGGCAAGAAATTTCAACCCGCCCTTTCCAGCTGGTCACCGGTCGGCGCTGGTTGGGCACGGCTTTTGGTGGCGTCAAGGGGCGCAGCGAATTGCCCGGCATGGTGGACGACGCGATGGCCGGTCGCATTCAGCTCTCGCCATTCGTCACCCACACCATGCCGCTGACGGACATCAACCATGCGTTTGAGCTGATGCACGAAGGAAAGTCCATCCGCTCGGTGGTTCATTACTGAAAACGCAGCCCCGCATGGAACGCATCGAGCAACACGCCAGCTTTGGCGGCAGCCAAGAAGTGTGGAAGCACGCGTCAACAACGCTCGGTTGCGAGATGAAGCTGGCGGTGTATTTGCCCGAACCCGCAACGCGCGGCCAAGCATGCCCGGTGCTTTACTGGCTGTCCGGGCTGACCTGCTCCGAGCAAAACTTCATCACCAAGGCCGGCGCTCAGGCGCATGCGGCGCGCCATGGTGTCATCGTGGTTGCACCGGACACCAGCCCTCGCGGCGATGCGGTGGCCAACGACCCGGCCTACGACCTGGGCCAGGGTGCAGGTTTTTATGTCAACGCCACCCAGGCCCCCTGGGCCGCGCACTACCGGATGCAAGACTATGTGGCCCTGGAGCTGCCCGCGCTGGTCGAGCAGCACTTTGCGGCCAGCCCCCTGCGCGGCATCTTTGGCCACTCCATGGGCGGCCATGGGGCGTTGGTCACGGCCCTGCGCCATCCCGGTCGCTACCAAAGCGTTTCTGCGTTTTCGCCCATCGTGGCGCCATCGCAAGTGCCTTGGGGCCAAAAGGCATTGGGCGCGTACTTGGGCGCCGACCGCGAAGCCTGGAAGGCTTGGGATACCGTTGAACTGATCAAGATGGC
Source organism: Pseudomonadota bacterium (assembly GCA_041174965.1). GTDB lineage: Bacteria > Pseudomonadota > Gammaproteobacteria > Burkholderiales > Burkholderiaceae_C > Limnohabitans. The sequence continues at coordinate 3,712 of JBEDFU010000187.1, forward strand.
CCGCCAGGAGCGCTTGCCTTTGCTGGTGGATCAAGGCGAAGCGGACGAATTTTTAGCCCCCCAACTGCAGCCTGAACGCCTGCAGGCCGCGTGCGAGGCCGCCGGACACCCTCTCACTTTGCGCATGCAGGCCGGGCACGACCACAGCTACTACTTCATCGCCACCTTTTTGGGGGATCACTTTGATCACCACGGTGCTGCTTTGGCCGCTGGCCCCAACTAGCCCGGCGCATCAGCGAGGGGGGCTCAAGGCCGTTGCACGAGGGCCAACACCCCCAAATCAGCCCAAAAACCGGGAAATTTTGAATCGCTAAAGGAAATGCCATTCCGAGCCGATTCTGTTGGTATGAACGCTGAACAATTTATTGAGTTTGCCAACGACTTCGCAAAGGCCAGTGCCAAGACGTCCAGTCTGGAAATACAGCAGGCCTATGAGGACAACTTAGATTTCCTGGCGCGCCCAGGGGACCGGGTGCTTGTGATCCAAAGGCCTTGGCCCGTTGGCCGCTGGGGCACGGTCATTGCCTTTCGTGAATTCAGTCCCTGCTATTTCCGGGTGGAAGTAGAGCTGGAGGGCAAACAAATGCAAATCCCCGCGCATGCTCTGGCGCGTCGCTTGGGTGCGCCCAACTGTGAAAAGGCAGAACTTCAATACATTTACTTGCTGATGAAGATCAATGGCCTGACCGTTGCGCAGTGATCAAGGCCGGCCCAACCCGCGCATCAAGTGTCGGGGCGAGGGCAAAACGGATGGCTGATTATTTTTTCGGCAAGTTGCCCAGCAAAAACATGGACTGCAAGGCTTCAACCTCACTGAAGCCAATCATTTTTTTGAAGTCGGCCATGTTGGTCATGGGTTGCGGCAAGCCATGTACCGATTTGGATTTCCACAACTGGGCATAGTTTTGCTTCAATGTTTCCGTCACGGTGAACAAACCCACCAATGGGTAAACAGCCAAGCCAGCCACCTCTTGAATTTGTTCGGTGGTCAAGTCGTTTTCAAGCCAGCCCAGCAGTTGCAGTGACAAGGGCACACCACAAGCCTGGCGCAATCGACGCAGCCCGTCAATGGATGTGAAGCAACGGCTGATGGGCTGAATCAAATCTGCGCCGGCCTCCACATAAATCTTTGCGCGCTCGATGGCATCGGCTTCGGTCAGGGCATCGGTGCGTGCCACGATGATGAGGTTGGGGTCTTGTCGTGCACGAACGGCCGCACGAATTTTGGCAGCGCTCTCCATCACGGGCAATATTTCAATCACCGCTGCCGCTGCTGGGCAGCGCTTGGGCACTTCTTGGTCTTCAAAAATCAATGCATTGAGCCCGGCTTGCTCAAACTCACGCACCGTGCGCATCACATTGATGGCATTCCCGTAACCCGTGTCGGTGTCGGCCACCACGGGGATGTTGACGGCATTGGAGACATTGCGGGCGACAGACAGGTTTTCGGTCATGGTGTAGACCTCCACGTCGGGCTGCCCCAGCAAACTCGCTGATACGGCAAAGCCGGAAGTCATCAAAGCAGGAAATCCAGCCGCTTCAGCCAATTTGGCAGAGAGCGCGTCATAAACACCGGCGGCCCACACCGTTTTCCCCTGGCGCAACGAATGCGCAAATTCAGCTCTGTTTTTGTTCATGTGGATTCCTCTTGTCTGATGTGTTTCAAATACCCCAGTACGCCGCCTGATTCAATCATCAGCCGGTCGCTTTCAGACCAGACTTCAAAGTCAATGCGGTCTTTGCGTGTGTGGTTGATGACTTGGTGCGCCGTCCAATCCACCTCAATCTCGTCCCAACGGCTCACAAAATCCAAAATGCCCGGGCATGCAATTTGGGGAAAGCCCATGGCCACCTCACCGCGCCAATAGCCGGGCGAAAAACTCTCGGCGATGACCGCGCTGATGCCCAGATGGCGCATGCCAATCATGGGCGGGTAATGCGGATGGCCGTAGCCAAAATTCATGGCCCCCACCAACACATCGCCCTTTTTCACCTGCGTTGCAAATGCTGGGTCATAAGACTGCATGGCAACAGCAGCCAACTCTGCGGGGTCTCTCAGTTTGATGTTTTTCACACCAACGATCTGGTCCACATCAAAGTCGATTTCTTCAAATACAAAGGCCACCCGGCCATGGATCACCGGCAAGCTCATGGCGTCACCTCAGGTAGGGGCGAGGGTCGGCAATTTGACCTTCGATGGCGGCGGCCGCGACGGCAGCAGCGTTGACAATGAAAATCTCTGAGTCCGTGCTGCCCATGCGTCCGCGCACATTGAGCGTGCCTGTGGACACGGCCCGCTGGCCCGCACTCATCACCCCCAAGCGCCCAAAACAGTAATCGCAAGAAGGCGAAGAAATAAACGCGCCTGCGGCAATCAAGTCGGTGAGCAGACCTTCTTGGGCCGCTTGTCGCATGATCTCCTGGCTGGTTGGCACGACATGCAGCTGAAACCCAGGCTTGACATGGCGCCCACGCAGAACATGTGCAGCGGCGCGCAAATCTTCCAAGCGACCCGAAGCACAAGAACCCAAATAGCCCACCTGCACCGGCAAACCCAAATGGTCCACCAAGTTTCGTGTGTTGGCCGGGCTTGGCGGGATGACCACAACAGGCTCTAGCTGCGATATGTCAATCGTGTGGCGAGCGGCGTAAGTGGCATCGTGGTCAGAATACAGCGGCTCGATGGTCAGCCGAGCGCGCTCTTGCGCATAGGGCAGCGTGACTGGATCGGGGTTGATGATGGCGGTGACCGAACCCGTGAACATGGCCAAACAGGTCAGCGTTTGGCGTGCATCGATGCCCATGTCTGCAATGGCTTCGCCGCCAAACTCCAGCACCTGAAAGCGACAACTGGCCGGCCCCAACACACGCACCACATGGTGAAAAACGTCTCGCGCCATCACACCAGCTTGCAGCTGCCCGACCAAGTCGACCCGTGTCGTGGCGGGCACAGCCATGCGAATTTTTTCATTCACAAACGACTCAATCAAATGCCTGCGCACGCCCATGGCCAGGGTGCCAAAGGTCCCCAGCTGCGATATGTGACCGTCAAAGTGAACCACGAATGCCCCAGGGGTTGCATACCCAAGCTCAGAGGCCACTTGATGGCCAATGCCTTTTCGCTCATACACAGGAACGTGATTGAGTGCGCCCCAATCGCGCGTGTTTTGATGCAGCTCTTCTTCTTGCGGCGTCACCGCCGGGACCATGTGGTCAATGAACAAAGCGTACCGGCTTGGGTCTTTCACACCTGTGAGCCCAAACTCATCTTTCATTTGCTTGAAGATGACATCGGTGTAGCCGGGAAAGTCGTAGGCCACCACAAAATCGGGCTTGGCCTGTATGTTGTCCCCCGCGTTGACGCGGACTTGGCCACTGGCACGGGCCAATATTTTTTCTGCGATGGTCGAACCCAAAATAACGCCCTTCAAGCAATGGCCACCGATGCTAGTGCGCGAGGCGCCAGGCCATTTAAGTGTTTACCCCAGTCTTCGCATGGCGTGAAGCGGCTTTGGTTGGTGCAACACGGCCCGGTTTTTTCAGTGAAATCAGATAGACTTAAAACTCGCACTGAGATTGAACCACCACAAACAGCACTTCCATAGGAGATCTTCCATGCGCATCAATCGCCGAGTTGCCAGTTCCGTCCTGTTCGGATCTTCGCTATTTGCTGCTTGGCCTGCTTTGGCTCAACCCGCTTTTCCCAATAAACCAATCCGCATCATTGTTCCCTACCCGGCGGGTGGGGCAACCGACGTGTCTGCCCGCTTGGTAGGCCAACGGCTGCAAGAGGAACTCAAGCAAACGGTGATTGTTGATAACAGGCCTGGTGCCAGCGGCAATTTGGGCATGGCTGCCCTGCTGCAAAGCCCGGCCGATGGCCACACCCTGGCGATGAGTCTGACAGGCATGCTGTCCATCAATCCAACAACCTACTCCAAGGCAGGCTTCACAGCATCTGATGTGGCGCCCATTGCACGCGTCATGCTCGCCCCGTTGGTATTGGTGGTTCCGCTGAACTCGCCGTGGCGATCGATTCAAGACCTGATCGCCGCCGGTAAAACGGCCGGCAAGGACGGCCTGCCTTACGGCTCCACAGGTGCAGGTGGCATCTCTCACGTGGCCTCTGAGTTGGTGAACGCTGCCGCCGATGGCAACTACACCCACGTGCCCTATAAAGGCGGCGCGCCATTGGTGCAGGCCCTCCTCACCAGCGAAGTTCGCTGGGGCCTTTTGGGGACAGCGGATGCCCGCGCTCAAATCCAAGGCGGCAAACTCAAAGCTTTGGGCCAGTTGCGTTCTACCCGCTCTGAGTTGTGGCCTGATTTGCCGACACTGACAGAGCAAGGCCTGCGTGGCGGCGTTGACTTCGACATGTGGTTTGGTCTGGTGGCACCCGCCAAAACCCCAACCGCTGTCACTGCCATGTTGAATCAAAAAATATCGCAAATCGTGGCAGAGCCAGAGTTTCGCCGACGCCTCAGCGAGCTTGGCGGCGTGTCACCCACCACGGGCAACACCATCGAAGCCTTCAATGAGGTGATCCAGAAAGAGCTGGCCGTTCTGCCGAAAAAAGCACTGGAGTTGGGCCTCAAGCTTGACTGATGGTGACGTTCATTCGCCATCGGCGTTGAGTGGAATGGCTGGCGAATGCACTGAGGCTCTTTGTTAGGCTGGACCCAATGGCAAGCTTGGGCCCAGTCGTTCGACCACATCTTTCCATGACATGACGTCGCCAAACTGTTGGATAAAAGTTTCCAGCGTTGCCAGGTGTTCATCGTCCGATAGCGCGGCACAGCAGTCAGACACCATCACGACCTTGAAGTCCAACATCATGGCGTCTCGGCCAGTTGACTCGCAGCAGACGTTGGTCTTGGTGCCGGCAATCAGAATCGTATCGATGCCATAGTTGCGCAGCATGGGCTCCAGCGACGA
>JBEDFU010000188.1:0-26643 GCA_041174965.1 Pseudomonadota bacterium
GCGGACCCAGATCGGGCGGATTTGGCGGTGGTGGTGGTGGCGGTGGTCGCTCTGGCGGCGGTGGCGGTCGCTCCGGTGGCGGCGGCGGTCGCGGGGGTGGATTTCCCCGCTGATCCATCAAGGGGGATCGCTAGGCCGGTCCCATCTTGATCGCCCTCAACTCAAACGCAAGGCTTTGTGTGAGCTTGGGCGATGCGCTGGAGCACGTCTTTGACGATGGCATCGGGATATTGATCAATGTCATATCGCCATGCCCGCTCAGATGGCAAAGGTGGCTCAAGCGTTTCAAACTGGCTTTGCAACAAGCTGCTGGGCATGTAATGGCCTTTGCGCGCTGACAAACGTTGACCAATCAATTCTGCAGTGCCTTCCAAATGCAGAAAAACAGCATCCGCCTGTCCGCCTCTGAGCACATCCCGATACGATTTTTTCAATGCGGAACAGGCCAGCACCACGCCCCTGTTCAGCTGTGACTGATTTTTCATCTCAAAGGCCAAGCGCTGTAGCCACACCGCGCGATCGGCATCCGTGAGCGCAACACCTTGCGCCATGCGCTGAACATTCTCTGGGGGATGAAAGGCGTCGCCTTCGATAAAGGCCCAGCCCAAGGCCTGGGCCAAAGCAGACGCCACCGTCGTTTTTCCACAGCCACTCACGCCCATCACCACCACAACCATGGTCAACTCAGGCGATGCGTTGTTCGCTGGTGCCATCAAACAGGTGGGCGCGCCCGGCGTCCACGGACAAGTGCACGGGGTCTCCAGTTTGAACCGAAGTGCGGCCGTGCACCACCATCACCAAGTTGCGATCGCCACAGCGCAACATGAGTTCTGTTTCTGAGCCCGTGGGCTCGACCAAGGTCACCTCAGCGGGAACACCTTGCCCATCTTCGGACAGCTTTAAATCGGTGGGTCTGATCCCATAGTGGACCGACTGACCCGCCTTCAAACCCGACAAAGACAGTGCAGGCCAGCGCTGACCATCAACCACCACACCCCATTGGCCTTGATCGTGGACGACCACACCCGGCAAAACATTCATGGCAGGTGAGCCAATGAACTGCGCCACAAACAGGTTGCGCGGATGATCGAACAGCTCCAAAGGCGTGCCAATTTGTTCAATGATGCCGTCGTGCATGACCACAATCCGATCGGCCATGGTCATGGCCTCAATTTGATCATGGGTCACATACACGGTGGTGGTTTTCAGCCTTTGGTGCAAAGACTTGATCTCGGCACGCATGGCCACCCTTAATTTGGCGTCCAAGTTTGACAGGGGTTCGTCAAACAAAAAAACCTTGGGATCTCGCACGATGGCGCGACCCATGGCCACACGCTGCCTTTGCCCGCCGGAGAGCTCACGCGGGTGACGTTGCAGCAAGCTTTCAAGGCTGAGAATTTTGGCTGCATTGAGCACCCGCTCGCTGATCAATGCCTCGGGCGCTTTGCGCAACTTCAAGCTGAAGGCCATGTTGTCGTAGACCGTCATGTGCGGATACAAAGCGTAACTTTGAAACACCATCGCAATGTCACGGTCCTTGGAGTCGAGCGCGTTGATGACCCGCTCATCGATGGCGATTTCACCGGCAGTGATGTCTTCCAGTCCGGCCAGCATGCGCAACAAGGTTGACTTACCGCAGCCCGATGGCCCCACCAAAACAACGAACTCACCATCATGGATATCGAAGGTGATGCCATGAATGACATCGACCGCACCAAATGACTTCTTGATGTCGCGAAAAGAAATATGGGCCATGTCGTTTCTTTCAGGATTTGACGGCGCCAGCGGTCAGGCCCGAAACCATGTAGCGCTTGAAGGTGTAATAAATGGCCGCAGGGGGCAAGGCGTAAACCAAACCGGTGGCCATCAACAACTCCCAGGGGGAATCATCGGCCGATAAAAAATTCCCCAGCGCCACAGCCAATGTCACGGTGTCATCGCGAGAAAGCAGCAAAAAGGCATACAAATACTCGTTCCATGCCAGTAGCAATGAATACGTGCCCACCGCCACCAAAGAGGGCACCATCAAGGGCAAGTAAACCAAACGAAACAATTGCATCGGGGAAGCGCCATCCATGCGGGCTGCCTCATCGAGCTCATAGGGCAACTTGTCAGACGCTTGCTTGAGCACCCAAATGCAATACGGTGAGGCGATGGTGACCATGGCCAAAATCAAAGCCCACTGGCTGTTGAGCAAGCCATATAAGCCCATGGTTTTGTACATCGGCACGGCCAAAAATGCAGCGGGGATGAAGTAAGTGAACAAAGCCATGTTCAAAACGGTTCGCCCGCCATGAACACGCAATCGACTGATGGCAAAAGCGGCGAATGTGGCGATCAGCAGGGTGATCACAGCCACCGCGGTGGCAATGAGAACAGAGTTGCCCAGTTGGATCCAAAAATAGTCCAGGTAAAAATGTTTTTGGTAAAACACAAAATTGAAATTTTGCAAGGTGGGTTCTTTGGGCCACAAGCGCCCTGATGTGGCCGAGTCTCTGGGTGAAATAGAAAACAACACCAAGTGGTAGACCGGGATCATGGTCCACAAGAACAAAGGAATGCCGATCAGCAGCAATTTCGCTTCGGTCAGGGTGTTGCGCCACGTCCAGGTCTTCATGCATTTGCTTTCATTTGGACAAGCGCTTCATCATGAAAAACACCAATGGCAAGACCAGAGGCAGGGCCACCACGATGGAGGCCATGGCCAGGTCCACTTGGTCCAAGCGCAAATAGCGAATGCCCAAAGTGGCCAACACATGGGTCAAATCTGCAGGCCCGCCACCGGTCAGCAAATAGACTGAGTTGAAGTCACCCAAAGTCCAAATCATCGACAAAATGGTTGAGGTCAAATAAAGGGTGCGCATTGAGGGCCAGGTGATGAACCTGAACTTTTGCCAATGGCTCGCACCGTCGACCGAGGCGGCCTCATACTGGTCGGCAGGAATGGCCATGCGTCCCGCCAACAAGATCAGTGTCCAAAAGGGCAAGGATTTCCAGATGTGCATGAGCATGGAAAACGACAACGCCAATGTGGTGTCATTGAGCCAATTGGGGCCATCCAAACCTGTCAATTGGAAAATTTGGGTGTTGATCACCCCCCACTCGGGGTTCAACATGAAACGGACCGACAAAATGGTCGGAATCGAGGGCAGTGCCCAGGGCAAGATGAACAACAGCGACAAGGCTTTGATCCACCATCTGTTGTTCAAAAAGAAACCCGATAAAACCATGGCCAAGGCCATCTTGATGTTGATGGCCACCACCAAAAAAATCAAGGTATTGACTGCAGTTCGAAAGAATACGGGGTCGTCAAACAGCTTGACATAGCTTTCCGGGTGACGGGCCAACCACAAACCGTAGCAGACGGGGTAAAGAACAAACAGGAAAAAAATCAATAAATACGGCACGAGCATCCACCGGCCAGCACGCTCCCACTGCGAGAGGGTTGATGGCTTGGCGGCTGACAGCGCGAGGGATTGAGTCATGGTGCAGTTGAATCAAAACCCGGAGCCCACAGCAATGGGGCCCCGGTTTTTGGGGTCAAGGCATCAGCGGGCAACCGTCTTGATGCGATCAATCATCTCATCAACGGCTTTTTCCACCGGCACTTTTTCGTTCAACACGCGGTTCATCGCCTTGGCCCAAACGTTTTCGTTGTTGAGCTGGGTGAACCTGAAGTTTTTGGTGAACTCAAAGGGGCTGGTCCCGTTCATGAACTGGGTATAAACCGCTTTGCGATGGACATCGTCCTGCCAAAACTTGCTTTGCTGGCCGACTTTGGTCACCGGGAACCAACGACCCAAAGAGCCTTCCACATAAGGGGTCAGGTTTTCTTCTTGCAGCAAAAAGCTGACGAAGTCCTTGGCACGGGCCTTATTTTTGGCGTCCTTGAAAATCACACCGGTTTTGATCGCAGCGCGATAAACCATTTTGGAGCCATCGGGTTTGTTCGGAAAGCCCGCTGTTTTCACCAATTCTTTGTAGTTTTTGGTGGCGGTCGCGCGCTGCTCAGGGGTGAGCGCCGCGTTGTTCATGTCATCCAACCATTTGGCTGCGATGGAGATGGTCGCGTTGTGGGTCATCACCGTGGTTTTGTTGTGAAACGCCACGTTGTTGTCCGGATCCTTCCAGCTGGTCGAAGAAGGTGGCGTGCAACCGCGACCATAAACAGCGGTGTAGTCGGTCATGGCCGCGATCAGTCCCTTGCGTACATCAGGATCGTCGACCAGCAATTTGCCCGAGTCACTGACCAACTTGACGTTGTGAGCATCCATAAAGGTCAAGAAAGAAAAGAACGAGTCGCTGGAATCAACGCCCATGGGTTGACCGATGCCAAAGCTGCGCTGCCCTGTTTTTTGTCGGTGTGCCGCTTGGACCTTGCCGCACCAAAATTCCCAGTAATCTTTCCAGTTGGTGGGAATATCTGTGTCCTTGAAGCCCGCATCGCTCAACATGTCAGCCCAATACTGGATGTGCATGGTCTGCTGCTTGATGGGGAAGGCGTAATAAGCGCGTTTGTTTTCTTTGTTGTTGAGCAAAAAGGTGGTTTCAATGGTGTTACCAGCGAAACGCGCACGGATCGGGTTGATCACGCTGCTGATGTCCTCTAGCTTGCCATCGTAGGCCCATGAAGCCGTCACTTGAAAGTCATACACGTCGGCATAGGCCACATCTGGTGGGGTGCCAGAGTCCAAAGCCGCAACGGTCTTAGGAATCATGTCTTGAATCGGATATTGCGACAACTCGACCTTGACATTTTTGTACTTGGCTTCGAATTTTTTGATGGCCGCATAAAGCGCATCATCTTCAGCCTTGTAAAAGCCTTTGACCCAAAAAACATTGAGTTTTTCTTGTGACATGGCCGGGGATGCCGCCATCATGCCTGCGGCCACCATGGCAGCAGCCCACATTTTTTTCATTTTCATGCTTAGTCTCCTTTTATATGGAAGTGGTGGAAATCATCAGAGCGCCCTCAAAGGGGATGCGGGACGCCCAATGTAGGGAATTCGTCGGCGCGAAAACAAGACCAAATCAATGTCTTGCTTGGCCCCGTCGATCAAATGCAATATGGCGGCTTCGGCGCGATCGGGTTCTCGAGCGATCACGGCATCCAGCACTTCTCTGTGCATGGACAAAGATTGGGCTGGGCCATTCTTCTTGGCTGTGGAAATTTCAAAACTGGTGCGAAGCAATGCGCCCAACACTTTGCTCATTTGCACCAACATGCGGTTGCCAGAGGCCTGCAACAAACCCTGGTGAAAGCGCAGGTCGTGGGTGACGTAATCGCCCCCGTTTTCAACGGCATTTTTCATCCCAGAAAAGGCCACTTCAATGGAAGTGAGCTCCTGTGTCGTTGCGCGCTCAGCGGCCAATCGAATGGCAGCCGGCTCCACAATCCGTCGCAATTCTTGCAAATCGCGCAAAAAATCAGCACTCAATCGTTTTTGAGACAACCAAGACACCACATCGGGATCAAACCAATTCCACTGGTCCTCCGACAAAACACGTGTTCCCAGCTTGGGGCCTGTGACGATCAAGCCCTTGGCGACCAGCGACTTGATGGACTCGCGAACCACCGTTCGGCTGACCCCAAAGTTCTCGCACAGCTGGGGCTCAGGCGGCAGACTGGTTCCCACAGGATATTGGCCAGCCACAATGCTTTTTCCCAGCGCCTCAACGGTGCTGGCATGGGCATTTTTAACGGGAATCCGCGTGGGAGAGATCAGGCGCAATGAGTGCATAGGTTCTTATCGTATGACCATTGGCTGGGCGCACACACCCATGAAAACCCTGAACGGGTTTGCGCTTATTCCCGAGGCGGCGGGCACTCTGGGATGGGGGTGAGCAAGGGTTGATTTGAGAAATGTGCCTGCAAATTCATCAATGCCAAATTGGCCATGGCACGCCGGGTTTCCATGGTGCCGCTGGCCATGTGGGGGGTGAGGACGACATTGTCCAAAGCCCGCAACTCTGGCACCACCCTGGGCTCGTCGATGTAGACATCCAAGCCCGCACCGGCGATGGATTTGGATTTCAGGGCCTGGATCAATGCGGGTTGATCCACCACAGAACCACGGGCCACGTTGATCAAGAAGCCTTTGGGTCCCAAGGCAGCCAACACCTCGGCATTGATCAGACCACGCGTTCCATCGCCACCAGGGGTGATGGCCACCAGAAAATCCACCTGGGCTGCCAAGGCCTTGGGACTCGGGTAATAGGTGAATGGCAAATCGGGACGTTGGTTGCGGGATGTGTAGGCAATGCTCATGTCAAAAGCCGCCGCACGTTTGGCGATGGCTTGCCCAATTCGGCCAATGCCCACCAAGCCCAATCGGGCGCCTGTGAGTTTTCGGGCCAAGGGAAAGGGACCATCTACCCAATCGCCAGCGCGGACAAATTGATGTGCTTGTGGAATGCGGCGCGCCACAGACAGCATGAGACCCAAAGCCAAGTCTGCCACGTCATCATTGAGAACCCCAGGGGTATGGGTGACGCGGATGCCACGCTCTTGGATGGTGGGGATGTCGACGCCGTCATAACCCACCCCAAAAATAGACACCATTTCCACAGCAGGAAACAGGCTGAGCAATTTTTTATCGATTTTGGATTCACCCCCGCCCACGATGGCCCGAATGCGGCCCAGGGCTCCTGGGTCGGTGATGTGTTCGTGGTCGTGGATTTGAAAATGATCTTGCAAGTCGCTCATCAGGAACGGTGGCAGCTTGGATACACACAAAATTTCAGGGGTGCCCATGGATAACTCCAGAGTGAATTTCGAGCTAACATCATACGATAACGATGCCCCAAGACTCAGCACCACGGAGACCCAGATGACCACCTCACCTCGCAAAAAGCCGGAAGAACTGCGCAGCCAACAATGGTTTGGGCGCCAAGATCGCGATGGGTTTGCTTATCGCAGTTGGCTCAAAGGCAAGGGCATTCCGCACGATCAATTCGATGGCCGTCCCGTGATTGGCATTTGCAACACCTTCAGTGAACTCACCCCCTGTAACTCGCATTTCAGGACGATTGCTGAACAAGTCAAGATTGGTGTGTATGAAGCCGGTGGATTTCCGCTGGAGTTTCCGGTCATGTCATTGGGTGAGGTGATGTTGCGCCCGACCGCCATGCTTTACCGCAACCTCAGCAGCATGGACGTGGAAGAAAGCATCCGTGGCAACCCCATGGACGGCGTGGTGTTGCTCATGGGCTGCGACAAAACCACCCCAGCGCTGATCATGGGTGCGGCCAGTGCCGACCTGCCCACCATAGGGGTCAGCGGCGGCCCCATGCTCAACGGCAAATGGCGCGGTCAAGAGCTGGGCTCGGGCACAGGCGTGTGGAGCATGAGTGAACAGGTGCGCGCTGGCACCTTGAAATTGGCCGAATTTTTAGAAGCCGAAAGCTGCATGCACCGCAGCCATGGGCACTGCATGACCATGGGGACTGCCTCCACCATGGCCAGCATGGTGGAAGCCTTGGGTCTGGGCCTGCCGGGCAATGCCGCCTACCCCGCGGTCGACGGCCGTCGCAATGTATTGGCCCGCATGGCGGGTCGGCGCATTGTGGAAATGGTGCACAGCGATCAAAAGATTTCTCAGATTTTGACCCGCGAAGCTTTTGAAAATGCGATCAAAACCTTGGCCGCGATCGGCGGCTCCACCAATGCGGTGATCCACCTGATTGCCATGGCTGGGCGCCTGGGCGTCACCCTCACACTGGAGGACTTTGACCGCCTGGCCAGCGACCTGCCCTGCTTGGTCAATTTGCAACCCTCAGGCGATCACCTGATGGAAGATTTTTGCTATGCCGGCGGTCTGCCGGTGGTGATGAAAGAAATCGAACACCTGCTGCACAAAGACCTGCTCACCGCCAGCGGCCACACCGTGGCGGAAAACATCGCCAGCGCGCAAAACCACGACCCACGGGTGATCAAGCCCTTTGCAGCCCCCTTTAAAGACAAAGCAGGCATTGCGGTGCTGCGCGGCAATTTGGCCCCCAGAGGAGCGGTCATCAAGCCCAGTGCGGCCACGCCGGCTTTGCTGGTGCACAAAGGGCGGGCCGTGGTGTTTGAAAACATTGAAGACTTTCACCAGCGCATCGACGACGAAAACTTAGACGTCGATGAAACCTGCATTTTGGTGCTCAAAAACTGCGGCCCCAAAGGCTACCCGGGGATGGCCGAGGTGGGCAACATGCCCTTGCCACCGAAAATTTTGCGCAAAGGCATCACCGACATGGTGCGCATCAGCGATGCGCGCATGAGTGGCACCGCCTACGGCACGGTGGTGTTGCACACCGCGCCCGAGGCTGCCGCTGGGGGTGTTTTGGCTTTGGTGGAAAACGGCGACATCATTGAACTGGACGTACCCAAGCGCTTGCTGCAACTGCATGTGAGCGAAGCGGTGTTGGCGCAACGCCGTGCCCTGTGGAAAGCCCCCGAGCCCCGGCTCAACTCAGGTTACTGGAAGCTTTACATCGACCACGTGCTGCAAGCCGACGAAGGTGCAGATCTGGACTTTTTGCGTGGCCATCGTGGTGCTTTTGTACCTCGAGACAACCACTGAAGCGCTCAGCGTCTGAAACCCTTGAGCGCGCTGTCACCCAAGCCAGCCAACTCGCAATCGGCGATGTATTGACGGATGATGGTCTGAAAGTCCGCGTCGGGCATCAAACCCAAATCAGCGGCCCGCTGGGCCGTGGCCCCCTGGCTCCAGTTGGCCACAATGCCGGCAATTTGTGCATTGCGCTCAAAGCGCACGCGGGCCCGAACCTCTGGCCCCGCCACGGCCTCCAAAGCATCCAACATCTGAGCCACCGTGATGTTCAAGCCAGGCAAGTTCATGGCCGTGCGCCCCCTGTAGGCTTCACGAGTGGCTTCAAAGACCTTGATCAAACCCTCAATGGTTTTTCCCGGCGATGCCACCGGATGAGACACGCTGGCATCCACGGGGCAAATAGAAAGCTCTCCCGCCAAAGGCTCGCGGATGATGCCGCTGAAAAAAGATGACGCCGCCCCATTGGGTCGCCCAGGACGCACGGTGACCGTCATCAAGCGGGCACTGCGGCCATCGATGTAACCTTTGCGGGTGTAATCGCTGACCAAATGCTCGCAAATGAGCTTGTGGATACCGTAAGAGGTCTGCGGGGTGGGCAAGGTGTCGTCGCTGACCACACCCGGCCAGTGGTGACCCGCATCGGGGCCATACACCGCCACAGAACTGGAAAAAACAAATCGCGGTGCGTGTTTGGCGTGGCGAAAGGCATCCAGCAATGCGCGGGTGGAGTCGATGTTGGAGCGCAAGCCCAAATCAAAATCATCTTCACACTCGCCCGATACCGCAGAGGCCAAATGGAAAACCGCATCGGGCTGCCAGGCTGCCAAATCAGCCACTTGTGCGAGCAAGGGCCCCGTGCGCACATGCACTTTGGACTGGGCCACCAAATCGGCAGGTGGGGCTTGCTGATCGGTGAGCATCAAGCCGCTGACCGCTTTGCCATCCAATTGCCCTGTGGCCAATAAGGTCCGCGCCAAGCGTGCGCCCAAAAAACCGCCGCCGCCTGTGATCAAAATTTTCATGTTGTTTCCTTATCGGCCTGAACGGTTTTACGCTGCTGGGCCGTGTGGCACATTATTTCAGGGCTGGACTGGCCAGGCCCGAGAGCAAACCCTCAAAACACGTCACTTCTATACTCACTTCATCCCATCACCCCATCAACGTCTGGCCAACCCCTGCCCATGGGGAGACCCATCATGCCCCCAAGCGAAACCATTCACCACCCCACCTTGATTGCCGTGGATTGGGGCACCAGTGCATTGCGAGCCGCGCTGGTTGCCGATGGACAAATTGTCTCGGTGCGACACAGCGATGAAGGTATTTTGCGCATTCCGCCCCTCGGTTTTGCCAATGCTTTGGACCATTTTTGTGGCGATTGGATGGCCCAACCCCAGGCCTTGACCCTGATTTGCGGCATGGCCGGAAGCGCCCAAGGTTGGCAGCTCGCCCCCTACATGGCTTGCCCCAGCCCGCTGCCAAACCTGACCCAACATTTGGTTTGGGTGGTGCCCAACAAAGTGGCATTGGTCCCAGGCATTTCTTGCGAACTGTCGCATGCCCCCGATGTGATGCGCGGCGAGGAAACCCAAGTGCTGGGGGCGCTGCAACTGTTGGGCTGTGCTGACGCCACGGTGATCTTGCCGGGCACCCACAGCAAGTGGGTGATGGTGAAAAACCACAGCGTGATGCACTTTCACACTTTCATGACGGGTGAATGCTTTGCCCTGCTCAAGCAGCACTCCATCTTGGAACGAACCCTGAGCGCGCCCCAGTCTGACCCATCGTCAGCGGATGAGGGGGATGAACGATGGTTTGATCAAGGCGTTGCGCTCGCGTTCACCGGGGCCAGCCTTTTGCACACGCTTTTTTCTGTGCGCACGTTGGCTTTGATGGATCGACTCACGCCCACCCAAGGCTTGGCCTACCTGTCGGGCTTGTTGATTGGCGAAGAGTTGCGTGCCCAAGCCCATCTGCTGACGGAGCACCTGGTGGTGGTGGCCAATCCCACTTTGCAAAGACGCTATCAACGCGCTTTGGCCTTGCGCGGGTTCAGCTGTCAAACCTTGGGTGACGATGCCACCTGGCAAGGCTTGCAATGCCTGGCAAGCCACTTGACTCGCCACACCCTTGGTAGCATCTCTGCATGATGAACACCCCTGACTTGCCACGCGCCATGGCGCAATTGCCCTTGATCGCGATTTTGCGTGGCATACAACCCGATCAAGCCCTGCAAGTGGGACATGCCTTGGTCGATGCGGGCTGGTGCATGATTGAAGTGCCATTGAATTCACCCAAACCTTTACAGAGCATTGCGGCCCTGCGAGCGCGGCTGGGTCAGTGCTTGATCGGAGCGGGCACTGTCATGGATGTGCAGCAGGTGCGCGATGTCCATGCCGCTGGCGGTCAACTCATCGTCAGCCCCCACTTTGACCCCTTGGTGGTCGCCGAAGCCAAAAGACTGGGAATGATCGCCCTGCCCGGCGTGGCCACCCCCTCGGAAGCCTTCGCCGCTTTGCGCTGCCAGGCCGATGGGCTCAAGGTATTTCCAGCTGAAATGGTTCAACCCGCCGTGCTCAAAGCATGGCGTGCAGTGTTGCCAACCCACACGCCTTTGTTCCCTGTCGGGGGCATCAACCCAGAAAACATGGCCGCCTATCGCAGCGCTGGGGCGAAAGGGTTTGGCATCGGCTCAGCAGTGTTCAAGCCCGGCATGAACGCTGATGCAGTGCACCAACAAGCCCTGCGGTTTCGCCAAGCATGGACAGATTTGAAATGAATATCCCCCCTTTGAATGACGCACCGAGTCTGCAGGTCGCTGCAGGCGTGGCCACCATCACATTGCGGCGTCCCGCTTTGCGCAACAGTTTGAACAATCAAGACCTGAGCACCTTGTTGGATCAATTTGAAGCCATCAATGCCAACCCAGACATCCGCGTTGTGGTTTTGCGCGCCCACACCCACAACATGCCACGCCCCGTCTTCAGTGCGGGCTATCACGTGGCGGGTCTGGATGGCGATGCATCGGCGCCCAACTTTTTTCAAACCGTGCCAGATGCACTGGCCCGCCTGCGGCCCATCACCATCTGTGCGCTCAATGGCAGCGTGTATGGTGGCGCCACCGATGTGGTGCTGGCCTGTGACCTGGTGCTGGCACAACAGGACATGGAGTGGCGAATGCCCGCCTGCGCCATTGGCCTGCACTACTACGCCAGTGGCCTGCAACGCTATGTCCAAAAAATGGGGCTTGGCCTGAGCCAACGGGCTTTTTTGCTGGGCATGGCCATTCCCTTTGAGCAACTGCAAGCATGCGGAATGTTCCATGCATTGGTCAGTGAATCCCAATTTGAGGAGCATCTGCATCAATTGGTGCAACAAGTGTTGGGGTTGGCACCCGGGGCCGTTCAGGCCACCAAGCAATCCTTGCTCGATGTGGCCGAAGGCATGCCAGACATTGCCGCGATCCAAGCCCGCGAGGCCAGCAGTCAAAGCAGCGCCGACTTTGCGGAAGGCCGTTTGGCCATGCAAGAGCGACGCAAACCCGTGTTTCTAGGACGATAAGGGCTTGACATGAACCACTCCCCACTTCGCAACAAGCTCGACGCCCCAGCCGCACAGGTGGTGCTGGAAAGTTGGTTGCAACTGGAACAAGAAGTCCGACGCCACGCGCTCCCAGCAGCCACGCTAGCCAGGGACATTTGGCGCGGTCAAACGGGCTTAGAAGCCATCACAGGCATGTTGGAGGGCCGTACCCCACCGGCCCCCATCGGTGCGAACCAGAATTTCTGCATCGTCCAGGCCAGTCTGGGCAAGGTGATTTTTCAAGGCCGCCCCCAAAACACCCATTTGAACCCCATGGGCACCGTCCATGGGGGCTGGTACGCCACAATTTTGGACTCAGCCCTGGGCTGCGCTGTGCACACCATGCTGCCTGCGCGTCGCGGATACACGACCAGCCAGCTCAACCTTCAGCTGGTCAGGTCGATACCTTTGAGTGTGGAGCGGGTTCAAGCGGTGGCTGAAGTGGTGCACTGTGGAAGACAATTGGCCACGGCCCAAAGCCAATTGCTGGGCCCCGATGGCAGCCTGTACGCCCATGCCACCTGTACTTGTTTGATTTATGACCTGCCAGAAAGCGCATCCCCATGAGACTGTTACACACCATGTTGCGCGTCACCGACCTGCAACGCGCGATCGACTTTTACACCCGCGTGCTGGGCATGACCCTGTTGCGCACCACCGAACGGCCAGAACAAAAGTATTCATTGGCTTTTGTTGGCTTCGGCAGCAATCCTGAGCATGCCGAGATCGAGCTCACCTACAACCATGACGTGCACCAGTATGAAATGGGCACCGCTTTTGGCCATTTGGCCTTGGGTGTGAGCGATGTGTATGCCACTTGCGAGCGCATCCGCGCCCAAGGCGGACAAATCACCCGTGAACCCGGTCCCGTGGCAGGCGGCACCCGGGTGATTGCTTTCGTGGTCGATCCGGATGGCTACAAAATTGAGTTGATTCAACAACCTTGAGCCCTTGAACCCCATGCGCCATCTCTTTCTCAGCCAACTGTGTCTTGTGTGTGCACTCTTTGTGACCGCGCCTGCACAAGCGGCCTGGACTTTCATGGGTTTGCAAGATGGGGTTGGGTTTTTTGTGGACGCCGAGAATGTTGAAACCGTCAACGGCTATCGCCGCGTGTGGGTACAGCAAAACTATCCTTCGCCCAATGTGTATGGCGCGCAATCCATGATGATGCTCATCGAGATCGATTGCAAAGATGAAAAAGTGCGCTTGCTCAAACTTGTCGGTTATTCGGGGCAGTCGCAAAGCGGCTATTCACAAACCCTGCGCAGCGACACGGGCGCATGGGAAGTCACCAAAGTGGGCAGCATGTTTCGCAGCATCCAATTTGCCGGCTGTCGCCAGCAAATGAAGCGCGGATACAAAATTTACACGTCTAAGTATTGACCTGGCCAGGTCTGAGCCAAGCCTCAGCGCACGCCACCTGACACATTGACCATGCTACCGGTCACATAAGAGGAAGCGGGTGAAAGCAAAAACGCAATCACCTCAGCCACTTCAAGAGCGCTGCCTGCACGACCGACCGGCATCTTGGCGCCGACCTTGTTGACCCTGTCTTCCATCCCTGCCGAAGCGTGGATGTCGGTATCGATCAAGCCAGGACGCACGCCATTGACCCGCACACCATAAGCGGCCAGTTCGGTGGCCAAACCCTGATTGAAGGTATCCATGGCACCTTTGGACGCGGCATAGTCCATGAAGGTAAACGGCGAGCCTGTTAGTGCACCAATAGAAGACACATTCACAATCACGCCGCCGGTTCCGCCATGCCGGGTAGACATGCATTTCGCCGCTTCGCGAGCACACAACAAGGCGCCAATCACATTGATGCGCATCACCTCGGTCATGATGGCCACGTCCATGTCTTCAATGCGCCGCTTGTGCGACCCCACAATGCCCGCATTGTTGACCAAGCCAGTGGGGGTACCAAAGACCCGTTTTGTTTCTTTAAACAAATGGATCACATCCGCTTCGGTCCCCACATCGCCCTTGACAGCGATGGCTCTGCCACCCGAACGCTCCACATCGGCCACCACCTCCAGGGCTGCGGCCTCAGAGTTGCTGTAATTCACCACCACAGAAAAACCTTTGGCACCCAACAACCGCGCAGTGGCGGCACCAATGCCACGGCTGGCGCCGGTGATGATCACAATCTCTGACATTTCAACCCCTTCCTATTCAGTCCACGCGAATATTGCCTGCTTTGATCACCGGCGACCATGTGCGCATTTCTTTTTGAATGAATTCAGAAAACTTGTCTGAACCCAGTGTCAATGGGAACAAGCCCAATGAAGGCTCTGACAAACGCGCTTGCATGTCGGGCGTATTCAGCACGGCCAAAATTTCCTTTTCCAATCGGCTGGTGATCGCTTTGGGGGTTTGGGCTGGGGCAGAAATACCCACCCAAGACACCGCTTGAACGCCAGGCGCAATCTCTTCCAAGGTCGGAATGTCTGGATACATGGGCACGCGTTTTTCACTGGTCACCGCCAGCACCCTGACCTTGCCAGCCTTGACCAATTCTGTGGCACTGGCGGTCAACACCATGTCCAGGCGCCCGCCCAAGAGATCGGTGATGGCGGGTGCCGGTCCCTTGTAAGGGATATGGGTCATTTGCAGGGCCAGGGTTTGTTTGAGCAATTCAGCCACCAAAAAGCCTGAGGTGCCCACACCAGCAGAAGCGTAGTTGACTGTGCCAGGCTTGTTTCGCACAGTGGCGAGAAAGTCTTGGATGGACTTGGCTGGGTGGTCTGCGCGCACGATGAGGTATTGGGGGTAGACACCAATCAGTGCAATGTGCTGAAAATCCTTGATCGGGTCGTAAGGAATCTTGGCATACATCAAGGGGCCGGGTGCAATCGATGAGTTGTAACTGGCCAGCAAGGTGTAGCCGTCAGCCGTGGCCTTGGCCACTGAATCGGCGCCCAAGGTAGAGCCAGCGCCGGGTCGATTTTCAATCAGCACAGTGGTTTTCAAAGCCACACTCAAGCGCTCGGCCACGATGCGCAAAGCCACCTCGCTGGCCGCGCCTGGGGCGAAAGGCTGAATCAATTTGATGGGTTGCGCAGGGTAATTTTGGGCACCCACCCAGCCAAGCCAAAGGGCCAGCCATCCACCCACACATAAAGATTTCAAGTTGCGCATATGACCCCATAGCTGGAAAAACAGTTAAACCAGTTTAACCGCAGTGCCGCAGACTCATGCGAGACAATCAGGCTTTGCCACTCCTCCAAGCATCGTCTCATTCATGGAATCTTTTTGGGTATCGACAGGCGTGGTTGCCTTGGCCGAAATGGGCGACAAAACGCAGCTGCTGGCTTTTTTGCTGGCGGCTCGCTTCAAGCGCCCCGTGCCCATCATCGCGGGGATTTTTTTGGCCACCATCATCAACCACGGATTGGCCGGCGCGCTGGGCGCATGGATCACCAGTTCGCTGAGCCCTCAAGTCATGCGTTGGGTACTGGGCATCTCATTCTTGGCCATGGCGGCTTGGACCCTGATTCCGGACAAAATGGAAGACGATGACAGCATTGCCGCCCATCGTTTCGGGGTATTGGGCGCCACCTTCGTTACATTTTTCTTGGCAGAGATGGGCGACAAAACACAAGTGGCCACCGTGGCCATGGCAGCACATTACGTGGATGCCTGGAAGGTGGTTGCCGGCACCACCCTGGGCATGATGATCGCCGATGTGCCAGCGGTTTTTCTGGGTGACAAGCTGTCCAGCAAACTCTCCTTGAAGTGGGTGCATGCGGCTGCCGCATTGGTTTTTGCCGCCCTGGGGGTTGCCACCCTTTTGGGTGCTGGTGAACAAATTGGGTTTTAATGCGATGGACCATTGCCAATGAATGCGCTCGACATCACCTTGATCTATTTGCTTGCCGCCGTCACCAGTGTGGTGGTTTGCAGGTTGCTGCATTGGCCAGCCATGCTGGGTTATTTGTTGGCGGGCATCTTGTTGGGCCACGCTTTCAATGAAAGTTTCACCGACGACAAGGGCGTGGTCTATTTGGCCGAGTTTGGTGTTGTTTTCCTGATGTTTGTGATTGGCCTGGAGTTCAATTTACCCAAGCTGATGGGGATGCGAAAACTGGTTTTTGGCTTTGGCATGGCCCAAGTCATGATCACCTTGCTCGGTGCTGTGGCTGGGCACACTTTGTTGTGGTGGTTGCTGCAATCCATGGGGATACCCTGGGACTTGAGCTGGCAAGGGGCACTGGCGCTGGGCGCAGCCTTTGCCATGTCGAGCACCGCCATCGTCGTCAAAATGATGGCCGACAGGGCCGAGTTGGAAACACCCCATGGTCAACGCGTGATGGGCGTTTTGCTGTTCCAAGACTTGGCGGTGGTGCCTTTGCTGGTATTGATTCCGGCACTGGGCAAAGTCAATGAAGGCAATTTGTGGAGCACCCTGTCCCTGGCCATGTTCAAGGCCACAGCTTTGGTGATGCTGTTGCTGTGGGGCGGTCAAAAGCTGATGCGCTGGTGGCTGAAAACCATTGACCAACGCAAAAGCGATGAACTGTTCATGCTCAATATTTTGCTCATGACACTGGGCTTGTCTTGGCTCACCGAGCATGCGGGCCTGTCACTGGCCATGGGTGCTTTCTTGGCCGGAATGTTGATTGCGGAGACCGACTACAAGCAACGCGTTGAAAATGACATTCGGCCCTTCCATGACGTTCTGCTGGGCTTGTTTTTCATCACCATTGGCATGAAGCTCGATTGGGCGGTGCTGTACCAACAATGGGCCTGGGTGTTGGTCCTGACCCTGATCCCCATTGCTGTCAAAGCACTGTTGGTGGCCGTTTTGGCCCATGGTTTTGGTGCTCCCACGGGGGTGGCTGCGCGGACAGGTATTTATTTGGCGCAGGCCGGTGAATTTGGATTTGTGCTGCTGTCCCTGGGCTTGAGCAACGGGCTGATCGATCCGCTGTGGTCCAACCCCGTGCTGGCAGCGATGGTGTTGTCCATGGTGGCTACACCATTTTTGATCCAGTACGCAGACCGCCTGGTATACCGATTTGCCGCCGATGACTGGCTCTCACAATCCCTCAACATCACCGCATTGGCCCAGCACACCATCAACATCGATCACCATGTGATCGTTTGCGGTTTTGGTCGGACCGGCAAAAACCTGTGCAACTTACTGGAGTCAGAGCAGATTGGCTATCTTGCGTTGGAATTGCATCCAGATGTGGTGCACTCGGCCATGCTGGCCGGTCACCGAGTGGAGTACGGCGATGCCACCCAATTGGCCAGCTTGATGTCTGCGGGGCTGGCCCGTGCATCGGCCGTGGTGATCAGTTACGAGGACACCCCCTCTGCCCTCAAGGTGCTGGCCTTGGTTCAGGCCCATGCGCCTGAGGTGCCTGTGGTGGTGCGCACCCGCGACGACCATGACCTGAACGATTTCCGCGAAGCAGGTGCGCGGGATGTGGTTCCAGAAATTTTCGAAGCCAGTCTGAGTTTGGCCAGCCAAACCTTGCACCACATTGGTATTCCAGCGCGACGCGTTCGCCGCTTGGTTCAGTCACAACGGCAAACGCGCTACGCAGGTTTCAAGGATGACTCCAACGCTTCATCCCATTGAAGCGCCCTCTTCTTTCGCTGGGATTTTTTGAGGTGGTCAGTCCCGTGGGGCGGGCACAGCGATCTGCCATCTGTCGGCCCAAGTTTGCAACATCGGCATGATGCTGGGGTGCAGTGCCAAACCCTTTGCAGTGGCCAAAGCTTTGTGTCGCAAACCGCGCTCACCCGGCAAACGCACATCCTCACCGGGTTTGCTCGGTCTGGCCGAATGGCACAGCATGTTGACCTGATCCATTTGGCGCTGAAAAGCAGCGAGTCCACCAAACGCCTGGGGATCCAAGATTTGCAAGAACACCGTCGCACCCCAACCTTCTGGCGGATCGGCCCGACCGTGACCCGCCAAACCACCTGTCAAGGCCTCCACCGTCAAGCTCAAACCGTAGCCCTTGTGGCCTGAGTCCATTCCACCCAAAGGCAATATGGTGCCAACAGGTTTTTGAAACAGGACAGCAGGGTCACGGCTGCTGTGACCATGGCCGTCCATGACCCACGCCGCCGGCAATTGCCCTCCCTCTTTGTAAATGCGATTGGTCATGCCATTGGTGGTGGCAGACGTGGACACATCCACCAAGACGGGCAATCCAGAAGTTGGCCAGCCCGCAGACATGGGATTGGGCGTGAACACGGGGTCAAGTCCGCCAAAAGGCGCCACGCTGGCGGTGTTGGCATCTGATGAATGGAGCAACATGACCATGCCTTGCTCAGTGGCCCAGGGGTGATAAGAGGCCAGGCAGGCAATGTGGTGGCTGCGCTTGATCACCACCGTGCCAGTTCCATTGACTTTTGCCCTCTGCATGGCCACAGCCATCGCTTGGCGAACCAGCCACGGGCCAGGCAATCGGCACCCATCCCAAAGCAATGCGCTGGGATGGTCACTGATCACCAAAGGCTCACCATTTGTTTGCATGGAGCCCGACTGAATTTCGTTCAAATACGGCGCCAACAAGGCCAGGCCATGGGTGGTGTGTCCCAGCAAATCTCCCTCCAACAACACCTCAGCGACACAAGCGGCCCTCAACTCTGGCAAGCCCGCCGCTTGCAACAAGGACTGAGCAAACTGTTTCAATTGAATCGGGTCATAGGTCATGGGGAGCCTCACATCATTCGCCAATGGCTGGGTTCGAACCATTCCGCTGCCCGCGGCGGCCGCATCGCCGCTGCGGCACTCTCAATCACAACAAGGCACCGCGTGCGCTGATGGGCCAGATGGACTCCACGCGCCCCTGGCGAACGCCAATCAATTCATCATAAAGATTAACGGTCGGATCGCAGTGGCCCGGCACCAACCACAGCCTGTCGCCCAATGACAACTGGGCTTGGGGTGTCAACGCCAAAACACCATGCTCATCCGAGGCCTTGATGTAGGTCAAATCAGGCCTTTGCCAAAGTGCTGGCATGCCGCTGTCCACACTCGAGGCTTTGAGTCCCGCATCAACGATGGCCCTGCCTGACTTGGTTTGGCTCATCACCGTGGTCTGCACAAACAAAGCATGCTCGAACGCACAATCCCCTGCAGCCGACTGGTTGTCGCTGTAGTCGCGGTCCATGAAGATGTACGAGCCTGCTTGTATTTCATTGAACACACCCGAGTCGCGTTCGTGCCAAAACGTCCCAGTGCCTGCACCGGTGATGCGCTCACAAGCCACCCCTTTGGCGACGATGGCGTCTTTTGTCATGCGCGCCCATTCACTGGCTTGCGCGATGGCCGCCTGTCGTTGTGCGGGTTCCCGCATGTGCTGCGCCGCACCTTGGTAACACTGCAACCCGGCAAAACGCAAGGGTTTCGATCGATCAACCTGCATGGCCAAGGCCACCGCTTCATCGCCTGGGGCCACCCCGCAGCGGCCAGAGCCGACGTCGACTTCCACATAGACATCGAGGGAAACGTCCGCATCCGCGGCGGCCTGTTGCAACCACAACACCTGTCGGGCATCGTCCACCAACACACCGATGCGCGCCTTGTGGGCCAAGCTCGCCAATCGACGGGCTTTGGACAATGAGGCGATTTGATTGGTCACCAATACATCTTGGATGCCAGCGTCGACAAATACCGCAGCCTCACTGACTTTTTGACAACAAATGCCCACCGCCCCCAGGGCCACTTGCCGAAGGGCAATCTCGGGGCATTTGTGGCTTTTTGCATGGGCTCGCAAACGCATACCGCTGCCGCTCAATGCATCGAACATGCGCTTCAAGTTGCGCTCAAAGGCATCCAAATCCAGCACCAAAGCGGGGGTTTCAATGTTCGCGAGGGTATCCCCCACGACAGCGGCGGACCACGGGCTCACAGCCCCAACCCATTCATCACGAAAAAGTCAATCAACTGGGCCCCTGTCACTGAAAATGTTGCTTAAGCTTTGATCAAACATCAAAGCGATGGGCAAATTTTAAGGCCTTCTGCGGGCTCACTGGAGTCACCCAATGGCGTCAAGCGTGGGTCAGCGCATCGGTCGATTTATAAAAGGCAATGGCCTCAATGTTGCTGAATGTGATCACTGCACCGCCAGATTTGGCAGCAGCACTGCCCGCAGCTCGATCGATCACCCAATCTTTGACAGTGCCTTGGAGATACAAAGTATCCACACCATCTCCACCATTGAGCTCGGTGCTGTATGTGCCGGCATAAAACTTGTCTGCTGCCTTGCCACCCGCCACCTTTGTGTATTGGCTGCCATGGCTCAGTGCCAAGGTATTTTTACCGTTGTACAAGGTGGCATCGGCTTTTTTGGCTTTCAGCGACGACATGACCGAACTGGCCGCAGCATTGGCCTTGGCATCATTGAAGCCCTGGGACTTCAATTGCGTTTTGAAATCAGCCAAATTGGAGGTCTCGGTGCGCACAGAGATCGAGCTGTACCCTCCTCCGCGCAGGTCAAACAAGTTGGACCGGGTGGTATCTGCTGCATTCAATTCAATACCTTTGGGCGCCCAGACTGTTTCAAACTTGCTGTACGCATCGGTGACTGCCAGCGCGTTGGCCTGCGTGTTGGTATTGGCACCATACAAATATTGCAAAGCTGCGATGTCCAATGCTTGATAAGTGCTGGGAATCGATGCCGCCGTGCTGGTGCGCAGTGAGTAGGATGTATCGGTGGCTGTGCCCGTCAAACTCACGATGGTTGAAGCCGCAGGGTTGTTGTACGACATGACAGACGTCGATCGGTTATCGAGCGCTTTTGGCAAATAAGGCCCTGGTGTGGAGCCCCCACCAGCGTTGTAGGCGCCAGGGTGCTTCAACCCCATGGCGTGGCCCAGTTCGTGTATCAATGTGTACCAACCATAACCGCCCTTCTCAGCCAATTTGGCGCCCGCATTTTCTGGGTTGTTGCTGTTGTCCAGCATCAAAATGGATGGTCGGCTGGGATTGGTGGATGGGTAACTGGCATAACCCGCACTGGAGGTCTGGTCGTTGTTGCCAAACTTGATATCCGCGAGTTGTGCATTCTGCTCAAAGGTGACATTGACCAAACTGGAAAGGTAGCTGAAGGCCGACGTGATGGCCGCCTTTTGGGTATCGGCAATGGGTGCAAAACCTTTTTTATCCGCTGCAGAAAGAAACGATTCAGTCCCCGACAGGTAATCGTAATAAATGGTGGTGCGTGCACCCGTTATTTGCTTCACATTCGGCGCTATCGCTGTAGCGCTCGGGGTGGCCACCGCACCCGCATCGTGCCACCAGTTCGACCCGCCAGCCAACACGGCGTCAAGGTTTTTATCGCCACTGCTGACCGGTATTTTTGACAAGGTCTGGAAGGCATTGAGTTGGTGGCGGGTGAATTTGGCCGAAAACCCTTTGGCGGGCGTGATCGACAAGGTCACGGTGAATTGGCCATCTGACGGGGCCACATAGTTGAGTGCATTGCCTTTGGTCGAGCTGACCACTTTGCCTTGCGCGTCTCTGACAGTGATGCTGACCGCCGGCGTGGTCTTCCCTGTATAGGAGTATGAATAAGCCCCACTGAAAGCGTATGAACCACCTTTTTTCAGTTGCAAGATCATGGGCACGGACGTGGCCTCGACATTGACCATGCCCGTGGTGGCGCTCATTTCATAGTTGGGCCGAGCTGCGACCCAATCGGTCACCCCTTGAACCGATTGGGTTTGTGTCACGCTCGCCTGGGCATTCGAGCTCAGGCCATTGACTGGCACGGCAGAGCCAATCGGTTTGGGCAAACCCACTGACCCTGTTTTGACAGGCAAATTTTTAGCGGTTGCTGGCTGCAACAAAGCTGACGCGCTGATCTTCATGTGACTTGATGAATCCGGGATCGAAATGGTGACTGGTTCAGCCCTTCAATCCTGCTGATGAGGCAGGTACCCAGTACATCGGAATCAACATGAAAATCTGTAGCGAACCCCAGAAAGATAGTTCTTTGATATGAATAAACGATCGAACCAGCCCGCCAAACTGGGTTATTTGATCAGCGTCACTGGAACCAGGGTGGCACTGAGCACCCGTTGGGCCACTGACCCGATCAACAAATCGGCGAAGGTCGACCTTCCTTTGGCGCCCATCACAATCAAATCAAATTGACCTGACTTGGCCGTCTTCACAATTTCACTGGCCACATGCCCTGTTTTGATGATGACCTCATGGTCCAAGCTCGATTTGTCCAGCTTTTTCTTGGATGACTTCAATTCTTTGGCACTCAAATCATGTAAAAAATCTTCAATCGTCCCCTTGGGGAAATGTTTTCGGACGTGCTTCAAGCCCGCGTCATCATGGACGGACAGCAAGGAAATGCTGGCGGTATTGCCCAGCGATTGCGCCAAAAGGATGGCGTAATCCAATGCCCGCAGGGCACATACCGATCCATCTGTGGGAACAAGAATTTTCATGTTGGGACTCCTGGGTAAAAGCCTTCACCATACGCCGCTTTGGCGCATTTGGATTTGCGTTGGCGCAAACAATCCTCAATTGACCAGCAAGGGCCAACTGCCAAAGCCAATTGTGAACTCAGGCAGTGGTGAGGACGAAGACCATCAAAATACCCGTCATCACCAGCAATTGGCCCAAAATCACCCGCATGTAATAGGCCGCTGTGCCGGAATGCCATGCAACCCAAGACTTGGACACCATATTGCTCAGCAATGCAGCCACGATGGGCCATTGCGCTTGATCAACCGCGATCTGACCCGACTGCAACAGAGAGCCCATGGAGGCCACGATGGCATGTGCATCCGCCAAGCCAGCGATGGCTGAAGTGATCAAGATACCTTCTTGTCCCAGCCACTGGTTCATGCCAGCAGACAACAGCATCACAGCAACCACCAGGCCCACCAACGTCAAGGTGGCCTTCCATTCAAACAGGTGGGCAGAAATCAAGGGCTCCTGGACTGGCAATGGGGGGCCTGCCCGGGACCACATCGCCGTGGCATAAACAATGGCGCACATGACGCCCGACAACAATGGCCAACTGAATACCATCACCAACTGCGGCAAGATCAGGTTGATCAACAAAAAAAGCTGAATGATGGTGGATATGCTGGACAACACAGCGCCCATCACAGCACCATGTATTTGCGTTGGCATGTCGCGTGAAAGTTTTCCCATCGCATAGACCGTGGCCGTGCTGGACACAAAACCACCGGCAAATCCGGTCAATGCCAAGCCATGATGACCACCCCAATGGCGACTGCTGATGTGCCCCAGGGCTCCGATGGCCATGATCAGCACCACAAAGCGCACCAACTGATGCGGATTGATGGCCTTCCATGGGCCCATGTCCACATCTGGGGTCAATGGGTAAAGAATCAGGATCAAAGCGGTGAACAACACCAAATCCTTCCATTCACTGGCACTCAAAATGTTTTGCGCAAAGTCGTGCGTGCGTTTTTTAGCCGCCAACAAAACAGCCAAGGCCAACTCCGTGGTCACGCCCGGGTTGAGGAGGCTGCTTCGCCAATAGCCAATGCCAATCAAAAGCACCAATTGAATCAACACAACAGGAAAGATGCCCGCCCCATCCAAGGTAACGGCCACTGCGCCGGCCAAGGCACTGATGGCGAAGGTTCGAATGCCTGCAATGTGACTGGGCAGTGCAGCATTGCTGCGCTCTCGCTCGGCACCAATCAACAACCCAATGCCCAGGGCCAAGCCGAGATTTTCCAGGCTGGATATGGCGGGTATCAACGCATCCATCAGGCCCAAGGGCTTGCGCCATATTCGCAATGACCTCGCATGAAGCACAAGACCCGTTTGAACAGGCTCACATCCAGGCAGCTCATAAATTGCGCTGCTTCATCATGGCTTCGCGCATGCCATTCAATCGCGAA
This sequence comes from Pseudomonadota bacterium, assembly GCA_041174965.1. GTDB lineage: Bacteria > Pseudomonadota > Gammaproteobacteria > Burkholderiales > Burkholderiaceae_C > Limnohabitans. Next base: position 24,006 of record JBEDFU010000188.1, read on the forward strand.
TCAAAGTCAAAGTCGTCAGCTTGTTCGAAAGCCACGTATGAATAAGTTCGGTTTGAAGCGCGAGACTTTTTTGAATGGTGTTTGATGGGACAAAAATAGGCTTCAGTGGCACCGATGACTGCGCTGACAAAACCGATCAAGCCCACAGCGTAAGCACAATAGGTGCAGTGAAATTTGGAAATCCAATCCAGGTATTTCAACTCCTGGCGGTCAAACACAATAAAGTCTGATCGACGGAAAGGCTTCACCCGGTAGATGGGGAAACACAAATATTGATACAGCGTGACAAATGCGTCCAAAATCAATAAGGGCACGATGACGCTGTAAATCATCGGGCCTGTGATCAGGTTGATGGGCCTGGATCTTTTGACCAAGGCCCACAAGCCCAATTGGTGATTGGTGGCCTGGGTCTTCATGTGGGATTCCTCTCGCAGATATCGACTGGCCACTCGAAAAGAACACAGCGGCCATCGATCACCCATCGTAGGCGTGACAACCATCAACGGCTTGATATGCATCAAGCTTTGGCGAAAGCCAGGCATCAACACAGGTTTTTGATGCCGACCCTCAAAAACAAACCAGGTGAAACGGCACTCAACGTCCGTAGGCCAAAAGGGCCTTGCTCAAATTTTGAATGCGTCAAAGGTCTCTGGCGCAAACAACTCCTCCGGTTTGAGCAAGCGGCTGGATAAACCTTGTTGATGGTGATAGCGCAAGAAGGTTTCCAACACATGTCGATTGCTCTGGAAACCATAGGCCCACCAATGAGGGCCCAATTCCTTTTCAACTTGCTCCACATGGGCGGGTAACCAAGGCAACATGGTCTTCAAAGCCGCCACCTCGCGCAAAGACTGATAAGTGACTTTTTGCGACAGGACAAAGGCCTTGAACAAAGACTGGGCCATCCAACGATTTTTTTCATACACATCTCTGCGAATCACAACGGTGTGCATGATGGGCAGGATTTTGGTTTTTCGGTAGTACTCCAACTCCACTTCCGGATAATTCTCAAAAAGTCTTTTGACTTTGTGGGGCTGGGTGTAAAAGCTCGACGGTGCGCGTGCCGTGTGCATGGCATCGATGTCGCCATTGGCGATCATCTCGGTCAAGGTCTGGGTGGAACCGATGGGAGAAATTTTCACTTCTGGCGGCAATTGCAACTTGATCTTTTCATCGCGTCCAGCCGTTTCAGCCCCACCAGTCAAATATTGAACGCTGGTGTGGGGCACTTGGTAATGCTCCTCCAAAATGCCACGAATCCAAACCGGCGCGGTCATTTGATACTCTGGTGTTCCGATTTTTTTGCCAATCAAATCAGAAGGGCTTCGAATTCCGCTGTCCACGTTCACGTATATGGAGTTGTGCCGAAACATGCGCGATGGAAACACCGGAATGGCAATGAAGTCCGGTTCTGCTTTCATCAAAGAGACGCAGTATGAGGACAACGACATTTCTGCGCACTCAAACTCCTTATTGCGCAGCATGCGAAAGAAAGTTTCTTCCACGGGCAATGACAAATAATTGATGTCCAAGCCATCTGCCACCACGGTGCCATTGGCCAAAGCCGATGTTCTATCGTAGTCCCAGCATGCCAAGGTGACGCGCAATTTACCCATGTGTACTCTCCATCGTTTGTGTTTGTCATTGGCTACACAACCTGCATTGGGTCGCAGAGCCAGCTCAGTCTATGAATATCTTTCAAGCGGAGATGATAGTGTTTCATCCATGCCAATTCCGTGGCGATGTGCATCTCCCCAGCACTGGCATCGTATTTGTTGTCGCTTGGGCTACAGTTTTCCAAGCAACGCCATCAACACATCTCTTTTTGATATACCCCAAAAGGAACCCAGAATCATTCGAAACACGCTTTCTGCCACCTCAAGGGGTGACAGCGGGGCGATACCCATTGACGAGAGAGGCCAGTTCTGAGACAAATGAATCTGCTCGCTTGGAATGCAAAACTCACACAGTGATGTGCTTAAGGAGGACTTCATGGAAACACAGAAATTCGACCTGATCATCATGGGCGGCGGTTTGGCCGGGCTGAGCGCTGGTGTGAGGGCCTGCGAGCTGGGCCTGTCGGTGGCCCTGGTCGAAAAAGGCGAAACCGACCCATACCCCTGCAATTCACGCTTTTCAGGCGGCGTATTGCACTTGGCTTTTCAAAACATCAAAGACCCCAGCGATCAATTGGCCGATGCCATTGCCAAGGCCACAGATCACTACGCCGACACCGAATTGGTCCTGGCCCTGTCCAGCCAATCCCAAAGATGCGTCACGTGGTTGCAACAACAAGGCGCGCGCTTCATCCGCGCTGGCCAAGTGGTTTGGCAGCAATGGATCATGGCCCCACCACGACCCATTGCGCCAGGCATGGATTGGAAAGGCCGCGGGCCCGATGTCACCCTCAGGGCATTGATGGAAAACTTTAGAAAAAAAGGAGGGCAGGTTTTTCTGGGTTGGCAAGTCACAGATTTTTTATCGGATGGTCAACGCTGCCTGGGTTTCAAAGCGGCGCACCGAGGCCAAGAAAAGCGATTTGAAAGCTCAGCCACATTGGTGGCAGATGGTGGCTTTCAAGCCAACTTGGACATGCTCAAACAACACATCGCACCGCAGCCCCATCAGGTGCTTCAGC
>JBEDFU010000189.1:0-3115 GCA_041174965.1 Pseudomonadota bacterium
GGCGAGCAGCGGTCATGGGGTGGGCGTTATTTGTAGAGCGTGTGTGTCTGGGCCGTCTTCTCGCCGGAATTTAGCACACGCCCCGCGCCTTTTCCCTCCCTTGTTACCCTGGGTTTGGGCGCCATGGTTGACTGCCTGTGCCATGCCAAACAGGGTCATTCAAAGCGCGGTGGGCGCTTGGCCAAAAAGGCCGCATAGCCCTCGGCAAAGTCCGGTCCGGCAAAGCAGTTTTCAAACCCGGCTTGCAAATCGGCATCGACCTGCGGGGCGATGCCGGCAATCGAGAGGATGCTGCGCTTGGTGTGGGCGATGGAATGGCTGGAGTTGTTCAACCAGGGCTCAATGCACGCGCGCGCCACCGCGGCCAATTGCGCGCTGTCACAGCGCCGGTCGACCAAGCCGATGCGCAAAGCCTCTTCGCTGTCGAGCAAGCGGCCACTGAACAACATGTCTTTGGCACGCGCCGGCCCCACCAAGGCCACCAAGCGGCGGGTGTCGCTCAGGCTGTAAGCCGCACCAATTTTGCTGGGGGTGATGCCCAAGCGGGCATCCTGCGCCACCACCCGCACATCACAAGCCAGGGCAATGCCACAACCGCCCCCCACACACGCCCCCTGCACCATGGCCAAAGTGGGTTTGGCCAAACGCTCCAGCGCGATTTGCGCTTGCTGCACTTTGGCGTTGTAGACACGGGTGCGCTCGGGGGTGGCATAGACCTGGGCAAATTCAGACATGTCAGCACCGGCACAAAACGCCTTGGTGCCGGCGGCCTCGACCAACACCGCCTTGATCTGGGGCGCCGCAGCAATCGTCTGCACATGCGCAAGCAACAAGTCCCACATGGCCTCGCTCATCGCATTGCGCACCTCAGGGCGGTTGATCAGCACGCGTGCCAGCGGCCCATCAAAGGCCAGGCACAAAGGGGCATCGGGTGTCGGCAAGGCTTGGCTGCCGTACCAGGCTTGCCAAGGCGAATCGGACGTGTTCATCACAATGTGCTTTCTCCATCGGTGTGGCAGATGCTCTCATAATGCCCATCTCTGTTGAACACCCGGCCCTGCTGTCATGACAAGCCTACACCACCACACCTTGGACGCACTCACCCAAGCCCATGCACGGGCCCTGTCGTGCACCGACCTGGAATCCGCTTGGCGCGAACTGGCCCAGTTTTGTGTGGCGCACTTGGGCGACGCCCAGGCCCACACCGTGCCCGGGGCCATGGCCGAGGGCCATACGCAATACCAAATTTCCGGCTGCTTTGTGGTCACCCCCGACACACAACACCACATGCTGGTGGGCAATGTCGGCTTTCCCGCCGATCAAGCGCGCTTGATGATCCCCATTGACGGCGGGCACCCGGGCTGGGTGTATGCCCACCGACAAGCCTTGTTGCTGGGCGACACTGCTCAGAGCACCACCGCTTTCAAGCAATACCTGAAAACCTCGCGCATGGGCTCGGCCATGTACTGCCCCATGTTGTCGCAGCAGCAATTCATTGGCATGTTTGTGATGGCCGCGCAGGCCAAACACACCTTGCGCGAATGCGACTTATCGGTGTTGAAACTGGTGGCCCACTTGGCGGTGGCGCTGTGGCATGCCCATGGCGGCCCGGCTTGGTTGGCCGCTCACCACCCGCCAGAGAACGGCTTTTGGGTCGACGCCGGTGGTTTGGCTGACAGCGCCAAACCCTCAGGCTTGAAAGGGTGAGACGCGGGCAAAGTGGTCGGCAATCTGGCCCCGCGTGGCGACCCACACATCGGGTTGCTGCTTCACATAGGCCATGAACTTTCGCAGCGCGCCAATGCGCCCCGGGCGGCCAATGATGCGCAGGTGCAGGCCCAGCGACATCATCTTGGGTTGTGACGCGCCTTCGCTGTGCAATTGGTCAAAGGTGGCCACGGCATAGTCCGTCCACATCGCGGGCGTGAAGCTGGGGTCCAACCAAAACTTCATGTCGTTGGTGTCCAGCGCATAGGGCACGATGACCATGGGCTTGGGACCCTGGGCAGTGGCCACGCTGTCCCAGCGCGGCACGTCGTCGCTGTAGTCGTCCATGTGATAGGTGAAGCCCTCTTCGGCGAGCAAGCGGCGCGTGTTGTCGGTCAGCAAATAACGCGACAGCCAGCCGCGTGGGCGTTGGCCGGTGGCTTCGGTGATGGTGCGCACCGCGTCTTGGATGAACTGGCGCTCCTTGTCCTCCTTGTAGGAAAACTGGTGCACCCAGCGGTACCCATGGCAGCACACCTCATGGCCGTCTTGCTGCACCCATTCAATCAGGTGCGGGCTTTGGGCCAAAGCCGTGGCAGCGGCAGTGACCGTGCAGTGAAAACCAAATTCACGAAACAACGCGGTGATGCGCGGCGCACCGGCGCGCAAGCCGTAGGCGTAATTGCTTTCGTTGCCGTAGTTGCGGATGGGGATTTTCAGCGCCACGCCCAACTCGTCCACCGGCTCTGGCAGTTTATCGCCCCGGGCAATGCTTTGCTCCGAGCCTTCTTCAACATTGACCACAAACGACATGGCCAAACGGGCTTGGCCGGGCCAAGAAAAAGCAGCTGTCATGGGAAATCCTCATCAGGTGGGGGTGCAAATCGGTCCAGGTTCAAACCACTGACCTGGGCCAATAAAGCCTCGTCTTGGCCGGGCGCGGCCAGTAATTGCGCCGATGCGGGCAAGTCACCCGTGCGCAAGGGAAAAGCCAGCGCCGGTGCGCCCCACACATTGGCCAAGGCGGTGAAATCGGCTTGGTTCACTGGCACCGGGTCGTTGTGGTGAAACGCGGTTTGGGGCGTGGTGGGCATCAGCAACAAATCCACCAAGGCAAACACCCGAGCGGCATCGGCGCGCACTGTCTCGAGCAAGGCTTGGGCCTGGGCCAGCTTGGCGGCCCCCGCGCGCTCGGGGTAGCGCAGCATGCGGGCAAAGCCTTCGGTCAAGCCCGGCAAGTCCGTGCCCAGCCGATCTGTCCAATAGGCTGCGCCATCGCGCTCGCTCAGCAGCAAGCCCGCTTGGCGCAGCGCGGTGGGCTGCCACAGGGGCACATCCACATCCACCCACTGCACACCGGCCTGGGTGAGTTGCTCACACAGTTGGGCATAGGCCTGCGCCACCACCG